>NZ_JBWKCM010000010.1:0-15345 GCF_056436485.1 Streptomyces sp. NPDC043746
GCGCTTTTGGGGGGTTTTTTTTGGGGGTGGGGGTTACGCGTGGGTGAAGAGTTTGGGGGCGCCACCCGCAAAGAGGCAGGGGGCGGCCCCCCCCCACCCCCCCCCCCCGCCCCTGACTCGTGCGCCCGTTACGACGGATCGGGTCAGGTGGGCTCGACGCCGTGGCTGCGCAGCCACGCCAGCGGGTCCACCGAGGCGCCGCCGCCCGGGCGGACCTCGAAGTGCAGGTGCGGGCCGGTGGAGTTGCCGGAGCTGCCCGCGTAGGCGATGACGTCGCCGGCCTTCACCGGACCCGAGCGGATCTTGGTGCTGCTGAGGTGGCAGTACCAGGTCTCCGTACCGTCGGCCATGGTCACGATCGCCATGTTGCCGTAGGCGCTGTTGTACTGCGTGCGTACGGTGCCGTCGGTCGCGGCCATCACCGGGGAGCCGTAGCTGACGGGGAAGTCGATGCCCGTGTGCACGGACATCCAGTTGACGCCCGCCTGGCCGTAGTAGGCGCTGAGCCCGTGCTGCTTGACCGGGAGGACGAACTTGGGGCGCAGCGCCTCGCGGCGGGCGGCCTCCTCCTCGCGCTTCTTCTTCTCCTCGGCCTGCCGCTGCTTGAGGTCGATGCGCTCCTGGGTGCGGCTCGCGCGCTGGCGGAAGTCGTCGCTGCCCTCGGTGAGCTGCTCCAACTGGCTGTCGAGCTTGTTGTTCGCGGCGACCGGCTTCACCGTGCTCGGGTCGGCGACGGCCAGCGAGGTGGTCTTCTCCGGTTTCTCCTCGTCGCTGATCCCGCTGACGGAGGCGGCCGCGATGCCCGCGACGCTCATCACGCAGGCGGAGGGGACGGCGACGGTCAGGAGGGCGGACCGCTTGGCGGGGGTGCGGCGGCGGGCCCGGCTGCGCGGGGCGGGGGTGTGGACCACGGTGCGGTCCACGGAGAGCTGGGAGGGGGTCTCGTCGTCGTGCGGGGCGGCGGTGGGGGCCGGGGCCGGGGCGGTGCCCGGTTCGGGCCGGTGCTCGAGGTCCGCCTCGGGGGTGGTGTCCAGGACGGGGATCTCGGCGGTGCCGCCCTCTTCGGGCTCCGGCTGCTGCTGTTCGTACAGCCGATGAGACATCTGTTCGGGCTCGTACGCGGTGTCCTCGGGCGTGGCGCCGGAGTTCCAGGCGGTCGCGTCGTAGGCGCCGGTGTCGTGCGTCGCCGTCCCGTACGCCCCGGTGGCGTAGGCGCCGGTGTCGTACGCGCTCGCGTCGTGCGCGCCCACGTCGTACGTGCCGGTCGTGAAGGCGGTGGTGTCGTACGTCCCGGTGTCGTAGGCCCCGGTGTCGTACGTTCCGGTCCCTGCCGCGGTCTCGTACGCGCCGGTTTCCTGCGTGCCCGTTCCGTACGAGCCGTCGGTGACGTACGCGGTGCCTGTGCCGTAGGCGGCGGTGGCGTACGCGCCGGTGTCGTACTCGTCGCTCTCGTACGCGCCCCCCCCGTACGGTGCCGTGCCGTACGCCGCCGTGGTGAAACCGGCGGTGGGGAAGGCACCCGTGTCGTCGGGCTGCTGCCACGCCGTCTGCGCCTGGGTCGTCTGTGGCCGGGCGGCGTACGCGTCGTACGCGACGGTCTGCTGCGCGCCCGTGTCCCAGGCGGAGGAGTCGTACGGGCCGGTGTGGCTGTTGTGGTCGCCGTGACCGCTGTGGTGGTCGCCGTAGGAGGCGTCGTAACCGGGAGCCGCGTAATCCGTGGTGTCGGAGCCGCTGCAGGGGGTACCGAAGAGCGGGTCGGTGTCGAAGCTGCCGGTGGATCGGGTGTCGTACCCGACGGGCCCGGCGTGGGGGTGCTGGTCGTTCACCAACTTCTCTCTCGCCTCGGCAGCAGGACTGTTCTGGGTTCCGGACGGGGAGTCCCAGGGGGGAAGCAGTGGCCGCGACTGTACCCGGCAGTATGTGACGACGACAATCTTCGGCAGGTTTTGCGCCCTCAGGAAACGGGCAATCGGCCGCCTTTCGGTGGACGGCAGACAGAGGCTTGGCCCTATGTTCGAGAGTCGTTCTATTTCTAAGCGACAGAGGACGTTCCGGTTGAGGGGGCTGTGCCCACCTGGGTCTCCCGTGACTCCAGAGCCTCACGGACGGCCGTGGCGACCGCCGGGTGCACCGGCAGCGCGAGATGCCCGATTCCGGTGACGCGTACGTTCACGGCGTCCAGGTCGGGGTGGTCCACGCGGGCGGTCTCGACCGGGACCATCACCTGGTCCAGCTCGCTCCAGAAGCTGACGAACCGGGTCCGGCAGCCCGGCGCCGGGCGGCGCAGCTCGTCGATCAGCGGGGAGCCGCCGCGCATCTGTCGCACGATGGGGTGAATGCCGGCTCCGGGGGCGACGGCAGTGCCGCCGTGCGGCGTGCCGAGCGTGACGAGGGTGCGCACCCGGTGGTCGCCGCCCAGCCGCTGGACGTAGTAGCGGGCGATCAGGCCGCCGAGACTGTGCCCGACGATGTCGACCTCGCGCTGTCCGGCGCGGGCGCAGACCTCCTCCACGTGCCGGCCGAGCAGCTCGGCGGCGGTGCGCAGGTCGCGGGTGAGCGGCGAGTAGTTGAGGGATGCCAGATGGCGGCGGCCGTGCCGGGCCAGCGCGCGGCGCAGCAGCACGAAGACGGAGCGGTTGTCGATGAACCCGTGGAGCAGGACGACGGGCCGCTCGGCGTCCGGGGAGCCGGGCAGGGGGCGGGGGCCGCGGCCGGGGTGCGGGTCCGGTGCCGGGTGCCGGGCGGGGCGCTCCTGGGCGATGCCGAACGGGTAGGCGGCCAGATGGCCGGTGAGAACGGCCAGCTCCAGCACGGTGGCGGCGAGCAGTGCGGTGGAGGGGAGGGGCGGTAAGGGGAGGAAAGGGGGGAGCTTCACGGCCGGCCTCCTGCACGGACGCACGGGAACGACGGCGACGACTCCAGGGGAAGGGCAGGAGGGCCGCGGGGGACGGGCGGCTGCCGGGGCCGTGCGTGGCGGAGGGCGGGGCGGCACCGGGCAATGAGGGCGGCGGCTGGTGGGGCGATGGCGGTGGGGCGACGTCGATGGGCCGTACCACCGTGCCGTGCGGCTGGCGGCGCGGTGGTACGGCGACCTCGTAGCGGCTCCCCGGGCGGTGGTCCCACGCGGCCGGATTGCCGCGTCATCGGGGGGACGGTGCCCGGCGAGCATGTCCCACGTGTGATTTCCCCCTCCCCGCCTGCCGTGAAACGGCGGCTTGCGGGATGCTGTGGATAACGTTCGTTCACATCCCCGGCCCGTCAGGCGCGGGAGACCATGTGGAGGCAGTGATGGGTGTGACCGGTCCGATCCGTGTGGTGGTGGCCAAGCCGGGGCTCGACGGCCATGACCGCGGGGCCAAGGTGATCGCGCGGGCGCTGCGGGACGCCGGTATGGAAGTCATCTATACGGGGCTCCACCAGACACCCGAGCAGATCGTCGACACGGCGATCCAGGAGGATGCCGACGCGATCGGCCTCTCGATCCTCTCCGGCGCGCACAACACGCTGTTCGCCAAGGTGATCGAGTTGCTGAAGGAGCGGGAGGCGGAGGACATCAAGGTGTTCGGGGGCGGGATCATCCCGGAGGACGACATCCCCCCGCTGAAGGAGCTGGGGGTGGCGGAGCTGTTCACGCCGGGCGCCACGACGACGGAGATCGTCACCTGGGTGAACGCGAACGTCCGCCAGCCCGCGCAGACCTGACCCGCGGGCCGTCCGTACACGCGTACGCGGTCGGGGGTGGTGCCGGTCGGGCGAGGGCACCGGAGTGCGACGGCCCGGGCGCGACCCGGCGCCGTGGCGTGAGCACGGGGCCGGGCAGGGCCCCGGCCGGGGTAGGGCCGGCCCCTCACACCCCGGCCGGGGCCCGGGCCGGGGAGTCAGGCGGTCAGCTCGGCCTCCATCGCGGCGCGCAGGCGCAGCGTGGAGACCAGGCGCTGGAACGCCTCCGACCAGTAACCCCCGGCCCCCGGTGACGCCCCCTCCTGCTCGTCCGGGGTGGCTGTCAGGACCTCCAGGCGGTCGGCCTCGGCCGGGTCGAGGCAGCGCTCGGCCAGGCCCATCACCCCGCTGAAGCTCCACGGGTAACTCCCGCCGTCCCGCGCGATGTCGAGCGCGTCCACCACGGAGCGTCCGAGCGGGCCCGTCCACGGCACCGTGCAGACCCCGAGCAGCTGGAACGCCTCGGAGAGCCCGTGCGCGGCGACGAACGCGGCCACCCAGTCGGCCCGTTCGGCCTCGGAGAGCACCGCCAGGAGCTGGGACCGCTCCGCGATCGAGGCGGGCCCGGGCGAGCCGGTCGGGGGCGCCGACGCCTCACCGAGCAGGGCCCGCGCCCAGTGGGGGTCGCGCTGGCGGACCGCGGCCCGGCACCAGGCGGCGTGCAGCTCGCCCGCCCAGCCGTCCGCGACCGGCAGTGCCACGATCTGCGCCGCCGTGCGCCCGACGAACCGCTCCCGCCAGACCCCGAGCGGTGTGGCCTCCACCAACTGCCCGAGCCACCAGGACCGCTCGCCCCGGCCGCCCGGTGGAACGGCCGTCACCCCGTCGCGCTGCATCCCGGCGTCGCACTCGTGGGGCGCCTCCACGGCGATCGAGAGCCCGGCTCCCGTGCGGTCGGGGTGGACGCACGACGCCGCACGGGCCGCCATCCGCCCGGCGAAGGCCGACGAGGGCAGGGCGGAGAGCAGCTCGGCCGCCGTGGCGCGCACGTTGCGGCTGCGGTCGGCGAGCGCCTGCTCCAGGAACTCCTCGTCCCCGGCGCCGAGCCCGGTCCGCAGGGCGTCCAGGAACATCAGCCGGTCCTCGGCCCGCTCGGTGGACCAGGTGGAGGTGAGCAGGGCGAGCGCGGCGCCGGGATCCCGTGCCCGTACGGCGTCGAGCAGCGCGACCCGCTCCGCGAACAGCCCCTCCTCCCACAGTCGGCGTACCGCTTCCGGGGTGCTGGTGTCCGGGGTGAACGCACCGGCCGCCGAACCGCGCAGGGCGAACTTCCACTCCGGGTTCAGCGCGGCCAGCCACGGGCCGAGCGGCCCGGCGAAGGCGAGCGCCTGCGGGCGCAGGTCGGTGCGGGCCCGCGCGGCGTCCAGCAGCGGCGGCACGAGGTCGGCCGGGGCCCGGAACCCCTGCCGGTTGGCCGTGGCCAGCCACTGCGGTATCAGCTCGGTGAGGTCGGGCGCGGCCCCGCGCCGTCCGGAGGCGGCCGGAGCGGCCCGGTCGGCCAGCAGCCGGGCGAGCCGGTGCCGGGCAGCCTCGGGGAGCGGGGGGCGTGGGTCGTGCGGCGCGGGCGCGGGCCTGGCCCCCGCCACGGCGGGCCGCAGCCCGGCCCGCCGCCGCACGGTGTGCAGGGCGGCGGCGTCCAGCAGGGCCCCCGCGCCGTCGGCGGGCACCTGGCCCCCGGGCGCCGCCGGCGGGCGCCGGTCGGTCCCCAGCAGCGCAGAGGTGACCAACTCCTCCCAGGTGAGCGGGGCGAGGGGGTGGGCGGCGGCCGGGGTCGGGTCGGTGGTGGTGCGAGGCATCGGGTCCCCTTCTGTGACGTCGGGCAGGTGGGTGGGCCGGGTGGGCAAGTAGCCGGGCGGGCGGGCAGTCGGCCCGTCAGGCGGGCGTTCGGGCGCGGCGGGTGTCAGGTGGTCGAGGCGTTCATTGCGTCCGGAGCGTCTGGTGCGGCTGAGGTGGGGAGCATCGGGGTGCCCCGGGCAGCCGGCTTCGGGCCGATCGCCGGTGGCATGCCGCTTCCTGCCCCCAGTCCCCCGGCCCCCAGTTCCCGTCCCCCAGCCCCCGGGGGGCCTCCGCCCCGGCCTCCCCCTCCCAGCCCTCCGCCCCCTCAGATGAGCCGTACGATCCCGTTCGCGATGCCCCCCGGCCCGCCCCCGCGCCCCGCCCCGGTGCCCCAGGCCGTGAACGGGTCGAAGCCGCGGTGGCCCAGCTCTCCGAAGACCGTGACCGGGGCGCCGCCGGAGAGGGCGACGAGCTTCCACAGGCCCTGCCGGGAGAGCGCCGCCGGGGCCACGGGGAGCGCGGCCGTGCCCTCCGCGTCGGCCAGTTGCCAGCCGCCCTCGGACGGCACGGGTATGACGTCCCGCAGGGTGACCGGCCGGCCGTCGAGCCACGGGTCGTCCCGCAGAGCCTCCCCGTACGCGGCGAGGGCGGCCTCGGTGGGGCCGCCCGGCGGCAGGGTGCCCGGCACCGGGGCCGGTGTGGTGAACCGGCGGCCCAGGTCGGCCCGGAGCCCGCCGCCCGGGTACGGCGTCAGCTCGGCGTCGATCGTGACGCCCACCGGCAGCGCCGACTCCGGGGCCCGCCCGGCCGCGCCGAAGGAGAGCAGCAGGGCCGTGCGGTCCGACTCCTTCCCGTACAGCCAGATCCGCCGGGTGGTGAGCCGGCTGTCCCCCGTGTCGTACTGCGCGAGGACCAGCCAGTGGTCGCGGACCGGCGGGCCCTCGGCGGACACGGGCAGCCCCACCCTCGTACGCACCGTGGCGGCCAGTGGCTCCGGGAGCCGTTCCCGGCCCAGCCAGGCGGTGCCCAGCAGATGGAGCAGGCTGCACTCCTCCAGCAGGCGCACCGGCCAGCCAGGACCCGATCCCGGCACAGCACCCAACTCCCGCACCCGGCTCGCCAGCCCCGGCGCCTGGGCGTCGACCATGCGGGCGGCGGTCTCCTCCCACAGGGCGTAGCCCGCGCGGTCGGCCGTGGCGAGCCCGCCGCGCAGCAGGTCGGTCAGGCGCTGCTCCAGCTCCAGTGCCCCCGAGGCGACGCGCTCGGCCCTGCGCTCGGCCCGCTTCCGGGCGGCGGCGGTGTCGGCCGGGCCCGACGCGGACTGCCCGGCCGCGGCGGCCGCCTGTCGGGCCTGCTCGGCCTCCGCCCGGCCGCGGCGGCCCTCCAGCCACTGCGAGGCCCAGTCGGCCGGCTCGCCCTGCTGGACCTGCGCGTCGCCGGAGGCCCGGAGCAGCAACAGCCCCAGCGCGTGCTTGCAGGGGAACTTGCGACTCGGACAACTGCACCTGTACGCGGGGCCCGTGGTGTCGACCACCGTCTGATACGGCTTGCTCCCGCTCCCCTTGCACAGTCCCCACACCGCCCCCGACGCGTCGCATCCCGTCCCCGACCAGTGCCCGGCCGAGGCCAGCTTGTTCCCCGCCTTGCGTGACGCATCGTCAGGAGCCAGGGACAGCACCTGCTCCACCGTCCAGCGCGCCACCGGGTCCGTGGCGGGCGAGGGTTCTCCCCCGTGAGATAGCAGCATGGGAACGACGGTAGGGGCCACCACTGACAGTCCGCCCTGGCCTGCGCGTTCGGTGACCGCCAGCACGTTTGACTTTGTCCGCCCTCTGCGTTTTCCTGCGATCTCCGCGCGCGGAAGAGATCCGGTCGCGGACCGATCCAGGGGGGGTCCCACATGAAGCACACCCACCGCACCGGCGGCCGTCCGCGCGCGGCCCTCGGCGCCCTCGCGGTCACCGGCCTGGTCCTCGCCCTCGGCGCCTGTTCGGCCGAGTCGGTGGACGAGGCGGTCGGCAAGGCGGTCGACAAGGCCGTGGACGAGACGTACGAGGTCACGTACGAGGTGACCGGCAAGAGCGTCGACGAGATCGCCTTCCACGGGGGCGGCGGAGACGCCATGAACCCGAAGCTGGAGACCGTCACCTCGCCCACCCTGCCGTGGAGGAAGACCGTGACGCTGCGCGGCATCATGCCGCCCGCCGTCATGCCCATGGCGGTGGAGGCCGACGGTACGGACGTCTCCTGCACCATCACGTACAAGGGCGAGGTCATCAAGGAGGCGAAGGGCGAGGGCATGCTCACCGCGGGCGGCTGCGTCGCCATCTCGCCGGTCGTGGGCTGATCCGGCACCACTTCGCCGCAGCGGCGTTGAGGGCTCTGACCGCAGGTCAGAGCCCGGGCGGGGCCCGGTGCGAGGGCCGTTGTCAGTGCCATGGTGCACGGTGGGAACCACATCAGGTCGACCGAACTGTCGACGATCTGGAGGGGGATCCATGACCGTGCCCGAATCCGGCGCCACGACCACCACCGCAGCCGCCGAGACGCCCGGCGGGGCGTCCGGCGCCGAGGCCCTGCGCCCGCACGCCGAGGACGCGTTCGCCGATGAGCTGAAGGCCCTCGCCGCCGCCGACGACCGCCCCCGGCCCGCCCGTTGGCGCCTCTCGCCCTGGGCCGTCGCCACCTATCTCCAGGGCGGGACCCTGCCCGACGGCACGGTCATCACACCGAAGTACGTCGGCCCGCGCCGGATCATCGAGGTGGCCGTGACCACCCTCGCCACGGACCGCGCGCTGCTCCTGCTCGGTGTCCCCGGCACCGCCAAGACCTGGGTCTCCGAGCACCTCGCGGCCGCCGTCAGCGGCGACTCCACGCTGCTCGTGCAGGGCACCGCGGGCACCCCGGAGGAGGCCGTCCGCTACGGCTGGAACTACGCCCGGCTGCTCGCCCGCGGCCCCAGCCGCGACGCGCTGGTGCCCAGCCCGCTGATGCGGGCCATGTCCGAGGGCATGACCGCCCGGGTCGAGGAGCTGACCCGCATCCCCGCCGACGTGCAGGACTCGCTCATCACGATCCTGTCCGAGAAGACCCTGCCCGTCCCCGAGCTGGGGCAGGAGGTCCAGGCCGTCCGCGGGTTCAACCTCATCGCCACCGCCAACGACCGCGACCGGGGCGTCAACGAGCTGTCCAGCGCGCTGCGCCGCCGGTTCAACACCGTCGTCCTGCCCCTGCCCGCCACGCCCGACGCCGAGGTCGACATCGTCTCCCGGCGCGTCGACCAGATAGGCCGCTCGCTGGACCTGCCCGCCGCTCCGGAGGGGCTGGTGGAGATCCGGCGTGTGGTCACGGTCTTCCGTGAGCTGCGTGACGGCGTCACCACCGACGGGCGCACCAAGCTCAAGTCCCCCTCGGGCACGCTCTCCACCGCCGAGGCGATCTCCGTCGTCACCAACGGCCTCGCCCTCGCCGCCCACTTCGGTGACGGCGTCCTGCGCCCCGGCGACGTCGCGGCGGGCATCCTCGGCGCGGTCGTCCGGGACCCGGCCGCGGACCGCGTGGTCTGGCAGGAGTACCTGGAGACCGTGGTGCGCGAGCGGGACGGCTGGAAGGACTTCTACCGCGCCTGCCGCGAGGTCTCCGTATGAGCGACCGCACTGTGTCCGGGGCCCAGGTGAGTGACGCGCCCCTGCTGCTGGGTGTGCGGCACCACGGTCCCGGGTCGGCCCGGGCGGTCCGGGCCGCGCTCGACGCCGCGAGGCCGGCCGCCGTCCTCATCGAGGGGCCGCCCGAGGGGGACGCGCTGCTGCCGCTCGCCGCCGACCCGCGGATGCGCCCGCCCGTCGCCCTGCTCGCCCACGCCGTGGACGACCCCGGGCGGGCCGCCTTCTGGCCGCTGGCCGAGTTCTCCCCGGAGTGGGTGGCCATCCGCTGGGCCCTCGCCCAAGACGTCCCGGTCCGCTTCATCGACCTCCCGGCCGCCCACTCCCTGGCCCTCAAGGAGCCCAGCGGCGGGGAGGGCGCACCCGCTCCTGAGGCCCCGGCGGACGAGGCGGTGACCCCCGCCGTCGACCCGATCCGCGCCCTCGCCGAGACCGCCGGATACGACGACCCCGAGCGCTGGTGGGAGGACGTCGTCGAGCACCGCTCACCCGCCGCCACCCCCCGTGCGACCGCCGACGCGCTCGCCCCGTTCGCCGTGCTCGCGGAGGCCATGACGGCGCTGCGCGAGGCGTACGGGGACGGCGGGCACCCCCGGGACGCCGTGCGCGAGGCGTACATGCGGATCCAGCTGCGCACCGCGCGCAAGGAGTTCGGGGACGGGGTCGCCGTCGTCTGCGGCGCCTGGCACGTCCCCGCGCTCGCCACCCGCACCACCCTCGCCGCCGACCGCTCGCTGCTCAAGGGGCTCCCCAAGGTCAAGACCGGGATGACGTGGGTGCCCTGGACCCACCGCCGCCTCGCCCGGCACAGCGGCTACGGCGCCGGGATCGACTCGCCCGGCTGGTACGGGCACCTCTTCGCCGCCGCCGACCGGCCCGTCGAGCGCTGGATGACCAAGGTCGCCGGACTGCTGCGCGAGGAGGACCGGCCCGTCTCCACCGCCCATGTCATCGAGGCCGTCCGGCTCGCGGAGACGCTCGCGGCGATGCGGGGCCGCCCGCTGGCGGGGCTGGGCGAGACCACCGACGCGGTGCGGGCCGTGATGTGCGAGGGCTCCGACGTACCGCTCGCGCTCATCCGGGACCGCCTGGTCGTCGGGGAGGCCCTCGGAGAGGTGCCCGACAGCGCCCCCGTCGTCCCGCTCCAGCGCGATCTCACCCGCACCCAGCGCACCCTGCGGCTCAGGCCGGAGCCCCTGGAGCGGCAGATCGACCTCGACCTGCGCAAGGAGACCGACGCCGCCCGCAGCCGCCTCCTGTACCGGCTGCGCCTCCTCGGCGTCGGCTGGGGCGAACCGGCCGAGAGCCGCGGTACCGGCACCTTCCGGGAGAGCTGGCGGCTGCGGTGGGAGCCCGAGCTGCACGTCCGGGTCGCGGAGGCCGGGGTGTGGGGCACCACTGTGGAGTCCGCCGCCACGGCCAAGGCCGAGTCCCAGGCCCTCGCCGCGACCGCGCTCTTTGAGGTCACGGCCCTCGCCGAGCACTGCCTCCTGGCCGGGCTGGCCGATGCGCTGCCCGTCGTGATGAAGGCCCTCGCGGACCGCGCCGCGCTCGACGCGGACGTGGGCCACCTCGCGGACGCCCTCCCGGCCCTCGCCCGCTCCCTGCGCTACGGGGACGTCCGCGCCACGGACACCGCCGCGCTCCTCGAGGTCGCCGCCGGGCTGGCCGAGCGGATCTGCGTCGGCCTGCCCCCGGCCTGCGTCGGCCTCGACGCGGACGGGGCCGAGGCGCTGCGCCGCCAGATCGACGGGGTGCACAGCGCGATCGGGCTGCTCGCTGCGGGCGCCGGGCCCGCCGAAGCGGATACCGCCGCGTCCACCGAGGCCGACGGCACGTCCGCCGAAGCCACGCCCGCCGGAGCCGGCCCCGCCACGCCCGCCGAAGCCACGCCAACCGGGGCCACGTCCCCCGAAGCCACCCCCGCCGACGGCCTCCGGGACCGCTGGAGCGCCGTCCTGCGCAAGCTCGCCGGCCGAGACACGGTCGCCGGGACCATCCGGGGCCGGGCCACCCGGCTGCTGCTCGACGACGGACGGCTCACCGAGGACGAGGCGGCCCGGCTCATGGGCCTGGCCCTCTCGCCCGGCACGCCGCCCACCGACGCGGCCGCCTGGATCGAGGGGTTCGTCGGCGGAGCCTCCGGCGGCGGCATGCTCCTGGTCCACGACGAGCGGCTGCTCGCCCTGGTCGACACCTGGCTCACCGGCGTCCCCGCCGACACCTTCACCGACGTGACTCCGCTCCTGCGCCGCACGTTCGCCGCCTTCGAGCCGGCCGTACGCCGCACCCTCGGGGAGCTGGCCCGGCGCGGCCCCGCCCCCGGGCACACCGGGGGCGAGGGCGGCCACCACGGCTACCCGGGCTTCGGACCCGGCCTGGACACGGACCGTGCCGATGCCGTGGAGCCGGTGCTGCACCTGCTCCTGGCCGGGGCCGCCGAGCCGGCGGAGGCAACCGGATGACCGCGACGGGCAGCCCCGCGACGACCACCACCACACAGGACGAGACCCGCACGGGGGACACGATGGACACGGCGTCGGACACTGAGACAGCTGCCGCACAGCCCGCGCCCGCCGGTGAGCGGATGCGGCGCTGGCGCATGGTGCTCGGGGCGGACAGCGCCGAGGCCACCGGCTGCACCCTCACCGGCCGGGACGCCGCGATGGACGCCGCGCTCGACGCTCTCTACGGCGGGGGCGGGAAGAAGCCCGGCGGCCGGGGCGGCAGCGGCCGGTCGGCCGGGCTCGGCGCGTCGGCCCCCTCCGTCGCCCGCTGGCTCGGCGACATCCGTACGTACTTCCCCAGCTCCGTCGTCCAGGTCATGCAGCGCGACGCGATCGACCGCCTCGGCCTCGCCGCGCTGCTCCTGGAGCCGGAGATGCTGGAGGCCGTCGAGGCGGACGTCCATCTCGTCGGCACCCTGCTCTCCCTCCGCAAGGCCATGCCCGAGACGACCAAGGAGACGGCGCGCGCCGTCGTCCGCAAGGTCGTCGAGGACCTGGAGAAGCGGCTGGAGAGCCGCACCAGGGCCACGCTCACCGGTGCCCTGGACCGCTCCGCCCGGATCAGCCGCCCGCGACACCGGGACATCGACTGGGACCGCACCATCCGGGCCAACCTGAAGAACTACCTCACCCTCCCCGGCGCGGACGGCGAGCCTGACACCGGCACGGTCGTCCCCGAACGCCTCATCGGCTACGGCCGCGCCTCGCAGTCGGTGAAGAAGGACGTCATCCTCTGCATCGACCAGTCCGGCTCGATGGCCGCCTCCGTCGTCTACGCCTCGGTCTTCGGCGCGGTGCTCGCCTCCATGCGGACCCTCGCCACCCGCCTCGTCGTCTTCGACACGGCCGTCGTCGACCTCACCGACCAGCTCGACGACCCGGTCGACGTCCTCTTCGGCACCCAGCTCGGCGGCGGGACCGACATCAACCGGGCGCTCGCCTACTGCCAGTCGAAGATCACCCGGCCGGCCGACACCGTGGTCGTCCTCATCAGCGATCTCTACGAGGGCGGTATCCGCGCCGAGATGCTGAAGCGGGTGGCGGCGATGAAGGCGTCCGGGGTGCAGTTCGTGACCCTGCTGGCCCTCTCCGACGAGGGCGCCCCCGCCTACGACCACGAGCACGCGGCGGCGCTCGGCGCGCTGGGCGCGCCCGCCTTCGCCTGTACGCCGGACCTCTTCCCGGACATCATGGCCGCCGCGATCGAGAAGCGGCCCCTGCCCCTACCGGACCAGGAGACCCGGCCGTAGAGGCGGGGACGGAGAGCCGGCCGCGGCGGGCCCCGGAGATGATCTTGTCCAGCCCTCCCGCGAGCCACCCGCCCGGCACCGTCTGTGACCGTTATCACCGCTCAGGTGTGATCTGCGATTTAGGGTCACGCCGAGCGCGGGGATAACCTGCCGGATGGACATGCCGCGCGCTCGGACACCGTGTGCGCCTTCCTGGTGACAGAGCAGTCACGATGCCCTTCGCGGCACGCCCACGCAGAAGAACGAACCGCGATACCACTGAAAAGGGACGGACGCGCGTGGACCTGTTCGAGTACCAGGCGAGGGACCTCTTCGCCAAGCACGGTGTACCGGTGCTGGCCGGTGAAGTCATCGACACGCCTGAGGCGGCCCGCGAGGCGACCGAGAAGCTGGGCGGCAAGTCTGTCGTCAAGGCCCAGGTGAAGGTCGGCGGCCGCGGCAAGGCCGGTGGCGTCAAGCTCGCCGCCGACGCCGACGAGGCGGTCGCCCGGGCGACCGACATCCTCGGCATGGACATCAAGGGCCACACGGTCCACAAGGTGATGATCGCCGAGCTGTCCCCGGAGATCGAGGCGGAGTACTACGTCTCGTACCTCCTGGACCGCACCAACCGCACCTTCCTGGCCATGGCCTCGGTGCAGGGCGGCATGGACATCGAGGAGGTCGCGGAGAAGACCCCCGAGGCCCTCGCGAAGGTCCCGGTCGACTCCAACTCCGGCGTGGACATCGTCAAGGCCCGCGAGATCGTGGCCCAGGCGAAGTTCCCGGCCGAGGTGGCCGAGAAGGTCGCCGAGGTCCTGGTGACGCTGTGGGACACCTTCGTCGCCGAGGACGCGCTCCTCGTCGAGGTCAACCCGCTGGCGAAGACCAAGGACGGCCGGGTCCTGGCGCTGGACGGCAAGGTCTCGCTCGACGAGAACGCCGACTTCCGCCAGCCGGGCCACGAGGCTCTGGAGGACAAGGCCGCGGCCAACCCGCTCGAGGCCGCCGCCAAGGCCAAGAACCTCAACTACGTCAAGCTCGACGGCGAGGTCGGCATCATCGGCAACGGTGCCGGTCTGGTCATGTCGACCCTGGACGTCGTCGCGTACGCCGGTGAGAACCACGGCAACGTGAAGCCCGCCAACTTCCTCGACATCGGCGGCGGCGCCTCCGCCGAGGTCATGGCGAACGGCCTGGAGATCATCCTCGGCGACACGGACGTCAAGTCCGTCTTCGTCAACGTCTTCGGTGGCATCACCGCCTGCGACGAGGTCGCCAACGGCATCGTGCAGGCGCTCGCGCTGCTCGAGTCCAAGGGCGAGAAGGTCGAGAAGCCGCTGGTCGTGCGTCTCGACGGCAACAACGCGGAGCTGGGTCGCAAGATCCTCTCCGACGCCAACCACCCGCTCGTGCAGCGCGTGGACACCATGGACGGCGCGGCCGACAAGGCCGCCGAGCTCGCCGCGGCTGCGAAGTAAGGACGAGGGACTCCACACCATGGCTATCTTCCTCACCAAGGACAGCAAGGTCATCGTCCAGGGGATGACCGGCGCCACGGGCATGAAGCACACCAAGCTCATGCTCGGTGACGGCACCAACATCGTCGGTGGCGTCAACCCGCGCAAGGCCGGTACGTCCGTCGACTTCGACGGCACCGAGGTCCCGGTCTTCGGCTCCGTCAAGGAAGCGATGGAGAAGACGGGCGCCGACGTCTCCGTCCTCTTCGTGCCGCCGGCCTTCTCCAAGGCCGCCGTCGTCGAGGCGATCGACGCCGAGATCCCGCTCGCGGTCGTCATCACCGAGGGCATCGCCGTTCACGACTCCGCCGCCTTCTGGGCGTACGCGAACGAGAAGGGCAACAAGACCCGGATCATCGGCCCCAACTGCCCGGGTCTCATCACCCCCGGCCAGTCCAACGCCGGCATCATCCCGGGCGACATCACCAAGCCCGGCCGCATCGGTCTCGTGTCCAAGTCCGGCACGCTGACCTACCAGATGATGTACGAGCTCCGTGACATCGGCTTCTCCTCCGCCGTCGGCATCGGTGGCGACCCGGTCATCGGTACGACGCACATCGACGCCCTCGCGGCGTTCGAGGCCGACCCCGACACCGACCTCATCGTGATGATCGGCGAGATCGGCGGCGACGCCGAGGAGCGTGCCGCCGACTTCATCGCGAAGAACGTC
Source organism: Streptomyces sp. NPDC043746 (assembly GCF_056436485.1). Classification (NCBI taxonomy): domain Bacteria; kingdom Bacillati; phylum Actinomycetota; class Actinomycetes; order Kitasatosporales; family Streptomycetaceae; genus Streptomyces; species Streptomyces sp. NPDC043746. The sequence goes on from NZ_JBWKCM010000010.1 coordinate 15,085, forward strand.
ACCAAGCCGGTCGTCGGCTACGTCGCCGGCTTCACCGCCCCCGAGGGCAAGACCATGGGCCACGCGGGCGCCATCGTCTCCGGTTCCTCCGGCACCGCCCAGGCGAAGAAGGAGGCCCTCGAGGCCGCCGGTGTGAAGGTCGGCAAGACGCCGACCGAGACCGCCAAGCTGGCGCGCGAGATCCTCGGCGCCTGACGCAGGCCGTAGGGACACGCGTACGCGGCGCGGGCCCGCACCCCTTTCGACCAGGGGTGCGGGCCC
>NZ_JBWKCM010000010.1:15355-26359 GCF_056436485.1 Streptomyces sp. NPDC043746
ACCCCCCCCCCCTCCACCCCCCCCCCCCACCACCCCCCCCTCCCCCCCCCCCCCCCCCCCCCCCCCCCCCCCCGCCCCCCCCCCCCGCGCCGTTCGCGTACGCCGTCGGCCGCCGTCGCTCAGCGGAGCTCCGGCACCAGCCGTTCCGGGCCGTGTGCCAACTGCTCGTTCAGCGACTTCCGGAGCTTCAGGTCCTGCGCGGTCAGCTTCTGCGGACCACCGCGCGGCGGTACGCCCCCGACCCGTTCGGGGGGTGCGATCGGCGGCTCGTAGTGCGTGGGCGCCGTGTGCAGGGTGAGCGCGGTCGCGCCGACGAGCAGCGCGGCGAAGGCGATGGCGGCCCGGGTCCACAGCCGCGCCTTGTCCTCGCTGCCGGTGCGGACGGTCCGGGCGGGCGACGGGGTCGGGACGTGTTCGGCGCGGGCGAGTCCGCCGAGCCGGTCGTGGAGCAGCTCGGACTGTTCGGCGGGCGAGCCGGCGGCGGCCAGCTCGGGCAGCCGTTCGGCGAGGGCGGCCCGCGCCACCTCCAGCCGGCCCGCCGCCGCCGGGGTGGACGCCTCCGTCTCGGCCGCGGTCTCCGGCAGGTCCAGGCCGACCCCGTCGTAGAGGAGCAGGGTGCGCCGGTAGGCCGGAGGCAGTGCGAGAAGCGCCTCGAAGAGGGCCCGTGCGGCCGGTTCGGTGGGCGGGGCGTCGGGGCTCCGGTGGGTGCGGCGCAGCCGGTGCCAGGGGGACAGCGCGTACTCGTACGCCGCCGCACGCACCCACCCGGCCGGGTCCCGGTCCACGGCCACCTCGGGCCAGCGGTGCCAGGCCAGTTGGAAGGCCCGCTCGACGGACTCCCGGGCCAGTCGGCGGCGGCCGGTGAGGAGATAGGTCTGCCGTACGAGACCGGGGGCGGCGTGGGCGTACAGCGCGTCGAACGCCTCTTCGGGGGAGAGCCGGGGGACGTCGGGCGTGGTCCCGGCGCCACACCCGGCCCCTGCCCCGGACCGGGGCTCGCACGCGGGCGCGGACTGGGGCTCGGGCGCAGCTTCGGGGGGCGGGGGAGGGGCCGCCGGGACGGACGACGCGGGCGGTGCGGGTGGGGTCACCGGGGCCACCGGGGTGGTCGGGGCGGCCGAGGTCGAGGCGGACTCCGGTGGGGGCGCTGTCGACGCGGGGGCCGGTGCGGGTAGGGGTCCTGCCGGGGCGGTGGCCGGGTCCGGCGCCGGGGTCGGTTGTGGTTTCGCTCCCGGTGCCGGGCGCCGGTCGGGTGCGAGGAGTTTGACGTACAGTGCGCGCTTGCGGCCGCGCGGGCTCGTGTGCCCCGTCTCCCAGGAGCGCACGGTGGCGCGCGTGACGCCCACGGCCTCCGCCACCTGCTCCTCGCTCAGGGCCTTCGCCTCGCGCAGTCTGCGGCGCTCCTTGGGGGAGGGCAGAGGCGGTGCGGCGGCCTCGTCGGTGGTGCGCCGGGTCATGGACGACCCCCGGCAGCGCTGCACTGGGAGAAAAAGTACATAAACGTATATTGAGCGACACGGTGGCTGTTCGCGCGTTACGCGACATAAGCGCGTGTCGTTGGGAGCATGGGCGCCGTGACCCAAATGACCGAACGCAGCCCGATGTTGCCGCCCGCACGGACCCGGACCCTCATCCTGGCCTCCGCCCTGCTGCGGGGTGCCATCGCCGCCGGGCTGGGGCTCGGTGCGCTGGCCGTGCTGGTGACGGTCCTCTGGATCAGCTCCCCGTACCCGGACGACGGACCCGGGGGCGCGCTGCGGGCGACGGCCGGGATCTGGCTGCTCGCGCACGGCGCCGAACTCGTCAGACCCGACACCCTCAGCGGCGTACCGGCCCCGGTCGGCGTGATCCCGCTGCTCCTGGTGGCAGGCCCCGTCTGGCTGGCGCACCGGGCGGCGCGCGATGCCGCGGAGCCGGACGAGGGCGGGCACAGGCCCCCGCGGGCCGGGGTGCTCTGCGCCGTGACCGCCGGATATCTGCTGGTCGTGGCCGGGGCCGCGGTCTACGCACAGGGCGGGTCGCTGCGGGTGGTGCCTCACACGCTGGCGTTCCCGGTGGCGCTGGTCGTGGCCGGTGCGGCGGCGGCCGGGGTGTGGACGGCGGCGGGACGCCCGTTCGGACCGCTGCCGTCCTGGGCGCCCCTGGTGCTCCACGAGGCCATGGCGCGGACCCTCTTCCGCGACCGGGCCGAGGCCGCGTGCCGGGCGGCGGCGACGGGTGCGGCGGTGCTGCTCGGCGGCGGCGCGCTCGTGGTGGCGGTGGCCCTGGGGCGGAACGCGGCGGCGGCGCAGGAGTCCTTCCTGGTGCTCTCCGGCGACTGGTCGGGGCGGTCGGCGGTGCTGCTGCTCGCCGTGGCGCTGGTACCGAACGCCGCGCTGTGGGGCGCCGCGTACGGGCTCGGCCCCGGTTTCGCCCTCGGTACGGGGGGCACGGCCACCCCGCTCGGCCTGTCCGGGACCCCGGCCGTGCCCGACTTCCCGCTGCTGGCGGCGGTCCCGGACCCGGGCCCGGCCACGCCGCTGAACTGGGCGGCCTGCGCGGTGCCGTTCGCGGCCGCGCTTGCGGCAGCCTGGTGCGTCCTGCGCCGGGCGGCCCCCGCCGGTGGTCCGCGCGCCCAGGCTTGGAGCCGGCGCGAGACGGCGCTGGTCACCGGTCTCGCCGCGCTGGGGTGCGGAGCCGTCATGGCGCTGCTCACGGCGGCGGCGGGCGGCCCGCTGGGGACACGGGCGCTCGGCGCGTTCGGGCCCGTGTGGTGGCTGGCGGGACCGGCGGCACTGGCGTGGACGGCGGCCGTCGGCGTACCGGCGGCGCTGCTCGTACGCGCGTGGCGGCTGCGCGAACAGGGGTGGACCTGGCGCAGGGACGCACCGGAAGAGACCGGGAAGAAGAAGAAGGAGGACGGACAGGGGAGGGAGGCGGCTCCCGTCGAGCCGAAGCGTGCGGCCAGCGGGGACACCCGGGCTTCCGCCCCGTCCGCCCCGGCCGCGCCCGAGCCTGCCGCCGCGTCGGAGGGAGGCGCCGTGGAGGACGCCATGGACCGCGACGACGCGGGTCTCGGACCGTACGACTTCCTGCCGACCGACCCCTGGCACGAGAAGGACCGGCAGGGGAAGGGCCGGCAGGGGGAAGAAGGGAGGGAGGCCCGGTGGGCCTCCCTCAAGCAGGGCTCCGGCGGCCTGATGGCCGACTTCCCCGCGCGCATCCCGGCCGCCCTGCGCACCGACGACCCGTCAGCACCCCCCGCCGACAACGACGGCCAGGGCGCCCGGGGCACTACTCCTTGACGCCGAAGAGCGGTTCCAGCGGCTTCGGCAGATGCTCGTTGCAGGAGAGCGCGCCGGTCTTGGTCAGGGCGTCGTTCACGCAGGTGTAGTAGTCGCGGTAGACGAGTTGCACGGTGAACGTCGTGATCACGATGATCAGGGCCAGCGACGCGGTCACCAGACCACTGATCGCCGCCGTGGTCTGCGGGCGGCGGTCGCCGGTGCGGTCCGGGGCGGCCGTCGCCGGGGCGCCCCCTTCGCCCGCGGGCGGGGCCGCGGCGCCGCCGACCACCGTACGGTCCGTCGCGGACGGCTTCCCGGGCGCGGCCCGCAGCGAGCTGACGGACCAGTACACGGAGAGCGCGCCCAGCAGCAGCGCGATCTCGGGGAAGTCGAAGAGGGCGAAGAAGACGGCCCAGATGCCGCCGAGCAGTGCGTAGCGGGCGCGCCGCTGCACGGGGTCGGTGGGGTCCCAGCGCATGCCGCCGGGGGAGCCGTCGGGGCCGCCCTTGCCGCCCGGACTGTTGGCACCGGAGCGGCCGCCGAAGCCGCCGCCGCCCCGGCCGGGCTGCCTGCTGCTCCACTGGCTGCCCCAGGACGGCCGGCCGTTGCCGGAGCCCTCGTCCTCGCCGTCGCCCTTGCCGTTCCCGTCCGACCCGGAGGGGTGGCGCGGCTGCCACGGCTGGTCCGGTCGACCGGGCGGCGGCGGGGCGAACGGATTGTCCTCGGCCGGCGTGGGCGGGGTCTCCGGCGACGAGGAGCCGGAGGAGCCGGACGAACCGGAGGCGCCGGGGGAGTCCGGCGAGGAGGACTGGCGCTCCCGCGTCAGCAGAGCGGCCCGCGCGGGCAACGGAAGGCGGAAGGCGGTGCGACGGCGTCGGTCCGGCATGTGGTGAACGTCTTCCCCATCTCGTCATGTCCGCCCCGGGGGGCGGTCGTCCGCCCGGCGGACGGCTCGCTGTCCCCAGACGCTACCCTCCGGCCCGGCCCCCGTCCCGTGGGGGCCGTCGGGTGTGCCGGTATCGTTGCTGACGGTCGGCCCGTTCGTAGGGTTCCCCGTATCGGGCGAAGCGATTCTTTCGTACGACCCTACAAAGAGCATCCCGCACCTGCGTCACCGCGCTCCACCACGCGAGAAAGGGCCCCGACGTGGCCTCCCCGCCCCCCTCCGCCGGCCCCGCCCGGCTGGTCGTGCTGGTCTCCGGATCCGGTACGAACCTTCAGGCCCTGCTCGACGCCATCGGCGACGACCCGGCGGCGTACGGGGCGCGGATCGTCGCCGTCGGCGCCGACCGGGACGGTACCGGCGGGGTGGAGCGGGCCGAGCGGGCCGGAATCCCCACCTTCGTGTGCAAGCTCAAGGACCACGCCACGCGGGCCGAGTGGGACGCGGCGCTCACCGCGGCCGTGGCCGAGCACCGCCCCGACCTCGTCGTCTCCGCGGGTTTCATGAAGATCGTGGGCCCGGCGTTCCTCGCCGCCTTCGGCGGCCGGACCGTCAACACCCACCCCGCCCTGCTGCCCAGCTTCCCCGGTGCCCACGGCGTGCGCGACGCGCTCGCGTACGGCGTCAAGGTCACGGGCTGCACCGTCCACTTCGTCGACGACGGTGTCGACACCGGTCCGATCATCGCGCAGGGCGTGGTCGAGGTGACCGAGGAGGACACCCCGGAGGGCGAAGCCGCCCTCCACGAACGCATCAAGGAAGTCGAGCGCTCGCTGCTCGTCGAGGCCGTGGGGCGGATCGCCCGTGACGGCCATCGCATTGAGGGACGAAAGGTTCATCTCGGTCATGTCGGTGAATAAGCCCATCCGCCGCGCCCTGGTCAGTGTCTACGACAAGACGGGGCTCGAAGACCTCGCCCGCGGTCTGCACGGAGCGGGCGTTGAACTCGTCTCCACCGGCTCCACCGCCGGGAGGATCGCCGCCGCCGGGGTCCCCGTCACCAAGGTCGAGGAGCTGACCGGCTTCCCCGAGTGCCTGGACGGCCGGGTCAAGACCCTGCACCCCCGCGTCCACGCCGGCATCCTCGCCGACCTGCGCCTGGACGCCCACCGCGAGCAGCTGTCCGAGCTGGGCGTCGAGCCCTTCGACCTGGTGGTGGTGAACCTCTACCCGTTCAAGGAGACCGTCGCCTCGGGCGCCTCCGACGACGAGTGCGTCGAGCAGATCGACATCGGCGGCCCCTCCATGGTCCGCGCCGCCGCCAAGAACCACCCCTCCGTGGCCGTCGTGACCAGCCCCGAGCGGTACGCGGACGTCCTCGCGGCCGTGACGGCCGGCGGCTTCGACCTCACCGCCCGCAAGCGGCTGGCCGCCGAGGCGTTCCAGCACACCGCCGCGTACGACGTGGCCGTCGCCTCCTGGTTCGTGGACGGCTACGCGCCCGCCGACGACTCGGGCCTGCCGGAGTTCCTGGGCGACGCCCTCACCCGTAAGGACGTCCTGCGCTACGGCGAGAACCCGCACCAGCCCGCCGCCCTCTACACCTCCGGCTCCGGCGGCCTGGCCGAGGCCGAGCAGCTGCACGGCAAGGAGATGTCGTACAACAACTACACGGACACCGACGCCGCTCGCCGGGCCGCGTACGACCACGACGAGCCGTGCGTCGCGATCATCAAGCACGCCAACCCGTGCGGCATCGCGATCGGTGCCGATGTCGCGGAGGCGCACCGCAAGGCCCACGCCTGCGACCCGCTCTCGGCGTTCGGCGGGGTCATCGCCGTCAACCGCCCGGTGACGGTCGAGATGGCCGAACAGGTGGCGGAGATCTTCACCGAGGTCATCGTCGCCCCCGCCTACGAGGACGGCGCCGTCGAGGTGCTGGCCCGCAAGAAGAACATCCGCGTCCTGCGCGCCCCCGAGGCCCCGGCCGCCACCACCGAGGTCAAGCCCATCGACGGCGGTGCCCTCCTCCAGGTCACCGACCGCCTCCAGGCCGAGGGCGACGACCCGGCCAACTGGACGCTCGCCACCGGCGAGGCGCTCTCGGAGGCGGAGCTGAAGGAGCTGGCCTTCGCCTGGAAGGCGTGCCGCGCGGTCAAGTCCAACGCGATCCTGCTCGCCAAGGACGGCGCCTCGGTCGGCGTCGGCATGGGCCAGGTCAACCGGGTCGACTCCGCGAAGCTCGCCGTCGAGCGGGCGGGCGAGGAGCGGGCGACCGGCGCGTACGCCGCGTCCGACGCCTTCTTCCCGTTCCCCGACGGCCTGGAGATCCTCACCGCCGCCGGTATCAAGGCGGTCGCCCAGCCCGGCGGCTCGGTCCGCGACGAGCAGGTGATCGAGGCCGCGAAGAAGGCGGGCGTCACGATGTACCTCACGGGGACGCGCCACTTCTTCCACTGATCCTGATCAGGACCCGAGGCCGCACCCCGTCGCACCGGGGTGCGGTCTTCGCCGTGTCCGTCGTACGGAACCGCCTCGCCGCTCTGTTCTAATGAACGGCCGTGTCCGGTCGAGCGGCCGTGGCCGAAGAAGAGCAGGAATCCCCAGCGGGAGCAGTCACCGTGCTTGAGCTGAACAAGAGTGGAACGGACCGGTCGGAGCCCGGGCGGCTGCCCGTCCAGGGGACCGGGCCGGACGCCCGCCCCGCGGACGGCTCTGCGGACCGGGCGGCGGCCCCCGCCGCCGACCCCGTACCCCTGTGGCCGTATCTGATCGCGGGCGCGGTCCTGTGCGGGCTCTACTTCCTCTACTCCTACCTCCAGTACGCCCGCTTCGGCTCGCCCTCCTGGGACCTCGGGATCTTCGAGCAGGAGGTCCGGGCGTACGCGAACCTCCAGGCGCCCATCGTCGACATCAAGGGTCCCGGCTATCTGATCCTGGGCGACCACTTCTCGCCGATCGTCGCGCTGCTGGCCCCGCTCTACTGGCTCTGGCCCTCGGCCGAGTCCCTGCTCTTCGCCCAGGCCGCGCTCTTCGCGCTGGGCGCGGTCATCGTCGGCCGCACCACGCAGCAACTGCTCGGCGGCCGTTCCGGGCTCTGCGCCACGGTCGCGTACGGACTCTCCTGGGGCATCCAGGAGGCGGTGAAGTCCGACTTCCACGAGATCGCCTTCGCCGTCCCGCTCCTCGCCCTCGTCTGCCGCGCCCTGCTCCTGAAGCGGTACACGGCCGCCCTGCTCTGGTCGCTGCCGCTGGTCCTGGTCAAGGAGGACCTGGGCGCGACCGTCGCCGTCGTCGGCTTCCTGCTCTTCGTGTACGGGCGCCGCCTCCAGGGCGCGCTGCTCGCCGCGTTCGGGGTGGCCGCCTTCGTGGTCACCCTCGTCGTCCTCATCCCGGCGGCCAGCAGCGCGGGGACGTACGACTACTGGCAGAAGATCGACAAGAACGGCGACCAGGACGTCTCGATGCTGGACTCGGTCCTCGGCGTCCTAAACTCCGCCGTCAAGATCGAGATGCTGGTCTTCCTCATCGGCATCACCGCGTTCATGGCGCTGCGCTCGCCCCTGACGCTGCTCATCATCCCCACGCTCGGCTGGCGGCTGCTCTCCCAGGACAGCAACCACTGGGGCATGGTCTGGCACTACAGCGCGATCCTGATGCCGGTCCTCTTCCTGGCGATGGCCGACGGCGTCCGCCGCAGCCGCGCCTCGAACCGCCCCTGGCTCTCCTCGTACGCGAAGGCCGCCCTCCCCGTGGCCGCCGCGATCGCCGTGGCGATGACCCAGCACCTGCCGCTGCGCGACCTGCTGCGCCCGGACACCTACAGCGCGGTCGGCGACGCCCGCAGCGAGGCGGCGCGGGCGGCGCTGAAGGCCATTCCGGTCGGGGCGCGGGTCGAGACGGACATCACGCTCATGGCCCACCTCACCTCGGACCGGACCGTCTACTGGATCGGCGGTGCCCCGGGCACCGCGCCCGACATCGTCGCCATCAACCTGGACTTCGGCTGGTCCCGCCCGATCCAGGACCCGGTGGCCTACGCCCAGCAGCTCCACCCCGAGGCGCGCTACCGGCTCAAGCACCGGGGCGGCAGCTTCGTGGTGATGGAGCGCACGACGCCGGAGCCGGCGGAGATCCCGGGCGTGCGCAAGGACTGAGCGGGCGTGCGGAGCCGGTCCCGCTTCGGCACACGTGAAGGCCGCACCCGTTCCGTACGGGTGCGGCCTTCACGTCGGTTCCTGTCGGGTGCGGGGCGCCTCAGCCGGTCTTGACGACCACCGAGGAGCAGACCTTGTCCGCGAACGTCTGCTTCTTCTCGTCCCACAGCGGCCAGAGCCAGCCGATGTAGCAGGCGATGCTGTCGAGGAAGTGGGCCAGACGGCGCACGAAGGCCATGCCGAAGCCCAGCGGGCGGCCGTCGGCCTCACGCAGCACGCGGATGCCCACGGCCTTCTTGCCGATCGTCTGGCCGGTGGTGCCCTCCTGGTACAGCTGCCAGATGACGAGACCGAACATCAGCAGGACGCCGAGCAGGATGATGATGCCGCCCGCCGCGTCACCGATGGCGCCGCCGATGCCGACGAGGATGCCGTACGGGACGCCGATCACGAGCGCGTCGATGATCAGGCCTCCCGCCCGCAGACCCCAGTGCGCCAGCTGCGGCATACCGCTGCCGTACCCGGGCTGCTGGGAGTAGCCCCCGCCGTAGGGCTGGCCGGGCTGCTGCGGGTACCCCGCCTGGGGGTAACCCGGCTGGCCCTGCGGGTAGCCGTAACCCTGCTGGGGAACGCCCTGGGGAGCCTGCTGGGGGTAGCCGTAGCCCGGCTGTCCCTGCGGCGGGCCCTGGGGAGGCTGGCCGGGCTGCTGCCCGTACGGGTTGTTCGGGTCGCCGAAGCTCATATGGGGTGTTCCTTCAACAGACGTGTGGGGACGGGGGCCACACGGAGGAAGGACGACGTTCAGCGGCCCGCCCCCCGTACAACCGCGGGCTTCATCGTTGTAAGCGCGACCCGTGTTTGTCCAGTCCGGGGCGCCGGACGTTGTGCAAGTGCAATCTCGGCCACACCGGGGACACGTCTGGCACACCGGTGCGGCACAGGTGGGGCACAGGCAATTGGTATGCGGGCGGGGTCATCCGCGAGGATGGGGCCATGACTGCCCAGATTCTCGATGGCAAGGCCACCGCTGCCGCGATCAAATCCGATCTGACCGTCCGTGTGGCGGCCCTCAAGGCCCAGGGGATCACTCCCGGCCTCGGCACCCTGCTCGTGGGGGACGACCCGGGCAGCCGCTGGTACGTGAACGGCAAGCACCGCGACTGCGCCGAGGTCGGCATCGGCTCCATCCAGCGCGAACTCCCCGACACCGCCACCCAGGAGGAGATCGAGGACGTCGTACGGGAGCTGAACGCCGACCCGGCGTGCACGGGGTACATCGTCCAGCTGCCGCTGCCCAAGGGCATCGACACCAACCGCGTCCTGGAGCTGATGGACCCGGCCAAGGACGCCGACGGGCTGCACCCGATGAGCCTCGGCCGCCTCGTCCTGAACGAGACCGGCCCGCTGCCCTGCACCCCGCAGGGCGTCGTCCAGCTGCTGCGCGCGCACGGTGTGGAGATCGACGGGGCGCATGTGGTGGTCGTCGGACGCGGTGTCACCATCGGCCGGTCGATCCCGCTGCTGCTGACCCGCAAGTCGGAGAACGCCACGGTGACCCAGTGCCACACCGGCACCCGGGACCTCTCCGCGCACCTGCGCCAGGCCGACATCATCGTCGCCGCCGCGGGCGTCCAGCACCTGATCAAGCCCGAGGACGTCAAGCCGGGCGCGGCCGTGCTCGACGTCGGCGTCAGCCGGGACGAGAACGGCAAGATCGTCGGCGATGTGCACCCGGGCGTGCGCGAGGTGGCGGCCTGGGTCGCCCCGAACCCCGGCGGGGTCGGCCCGATGACCCGCGCACAGCTCCTGGTCAACGTGGTCGAGGCGGCCGAGCGGACCGCGGCCGAGGCCGCCGACGCGGCCGCCGCGGGCTGACGGCCGGATCCGGAGGGAACCCATGGGTGCTGGTACGAGCCCGGCCGACCCCGCGCGGGCGGGCGACCGGCCGGGGGGCGGCGACGCGGAGGGCGCTTCCCGGGAGGGCGGCTCTCCCCAGGCAGGTTCTCCGGGGGCCGACCCGGGTGCGGGTAGCGCGGACGCGGACAGCGGGAACCCGGCGGCGCGGAACGGGACACCCGGAAGCGGGGCGCTCGGGGGTGCCGAGCCCGCGAGCGCGGAGCCCTCGGACGCCGGTCCCGGCGGGTCGGCGCCCCCGCCCCGTAAGTCCCGGCGGTTCCCGCTCTTCACGCGGGACACCGCGCGTCCCGAGGGCGGTGGCCGGGCCGCACCGGGCGACGCGCCCGCCCCGGCCCGGCAGTGGCCGCTGCTCTCCGTGATCTCCGCGGCGGGCGTCGGCCTGCTGATCGTGGCGCTGGACCCGTTCGCCGAGGCGTTCCGTATCGGCATCATCCTGATCGGCGCGGCCCTGATCGCCGGGGCGGTGCTGCGCTGGCTGGTCCCGTCGGTCGGCATGCTCGCGGTGCGGTCCCGCTTCACCGACCTGGTGACGTACGGGCTGATGGGTACCTTGATCGTGCTGCTCGCACTGGTCGCGCAGCCGAGACCGTGGCTGGACGTGCCGATCCTGGAGGACGCGGTCCGCTTCACGATCCGCTGACGCGGCACGGCCGCCGACGGCGGTGGGACCGGGGGGGGGGGGGGGGGGGGGGGGGTGGCGGGGGAGCCCCCCCCCCCCCCCCCAAAGAAACGGGGAAAACAAGACAGGGGGCGGGGGGGAGAAAACAAAACCCCCAGAGAA
>NZ_JBWKCM010000010.1:26369-100692 GCF_056436485.1 Streptomyces sp. NPDC043746
TTTTTCATGCTCGGCGGGGGGGGGGGGTCCGGGGGGGGGGGGGGAGGGGGGGGGACATTGGGGGGGGGGCCCCCCCCCGGGCTGCCCGTCCCCACCCCCGACGAGGGACGGACAGCACGGTCCGGGGCTCCGGGGCGACAGACCCCGGCTCACGGCGAATCGAGCGGCCTTGCCCCGTCCCGGCTCCAGCGTCATGGACACGGAGGGGCGCTACAAGGTCCCCCTGGGGCCTGTGGCACGGAAGTGACCATTCCGGCACGGTGTGATCGCCGCGCGACGATGGCAGACTGGCACGGCGCAACGGACGAACAGCTGACCGGTCCCAGGGACGCACAGGTCGGCGGGACCGGTCGGCCGCAGGGGCACAGGAAAGCACGTCCGGGACGCACCGGGGATGACAAGGGGGAGGCGCCATGCCTCGTTGGAAGGCACTGCCCGACGAACTCGACCCGCGGACGAGCAAGTTCGCGAGCCACCCGCGCAGGCGCGTGGACAGCGCCCCCCAAGTCCCCGCCCAGCGGGGCGCTGTCGCCCCGGGGCGACAACGGCAGGGCGGTGGGAGCCGGCCGACCGAGCGACGGAACACCGGCGGCGGCGACAAGGGGGTCATGCTCGGCGTCGGCGCGGCCGGAGCGCTGATCGTGCTCGTCGGCGCGGTGATGCTCGCGCCGGGCGGCGAGCCCGCCGAGGCCACCCCGACGGCGGCGGCCACCCCGACGGCCCAGGACCCGACCGGTGACCCGGCCGGCGCCTCCGACGAGCCCGTCGCCGCACTGCCGGACGGCGTCGAGTGCCGGGGCGACGAGTGCGCGGGACGCAACCCCGACGCGATGGGGTGCGGCGGCGAGCACGCCCGTACGGTCACCACCACCGCGATCGGCACCGCCCGGGTCGAGGTCCGGTACAGCGAGGTCTGCTCCGCCGCCTGGGCCCGGCTCACCGAGGCGGGGCCCGGCGACACCGTGACCGTCACCGGCAGCGTGGCGGTGGCCGGGCAGCGCGGCGAGGTCGCGGTCACGGAGGCGTACACGCCGATGGTGGCTGTGGAGAAGGCGGCCGACGCGAAGGCCTGCGCGACGCTCACCTCCGGTACCCAGGGCTGCACCGCCTGACCCCGTCCACGCCCACAGGCACCGCTCCCCACCGCAGGCACCGCCGCCCTCGCCACGGCCCCTGGGGCACCGCCGCTCGCGCCCCCGGCAAGGCCCCGCCGCCCGCCCCCGCACGCGCTGCGTGACCGGTTGTGTGCGGTGCCACAGGGGGCCGGGCGGCCCACCCCGCCCGGGTCCGATAGCCTGACCGCCGGATATCTCTTCACGTCAAGATTTGATCCGGGCGCGAAGGGATCTCCCGCACCAGGGTCCGGCACCAGGGGCCGGGACCCCCACCGCCAGCTGTCTAACGGAGACCGCCATGACCCGCACTCCCGTCAATGTCACCGTGACCGGCGCTGCCGGCCAGATCGGCTACGCGCTGCTCTTCCGCATCGCCTCCGGCCACCTGCTCGGCCCGGACGTGCCGGTCAACCTGCGCCTCCTGGAGATCCCGCAGGGCCTCAAGGCCGCCGAGGGCACCGCGATGGAGCTCGACGACTGCGCCTTCCCGCTGCTGCGCGGCATCGAGATCACCGACGACCCGAACGTCGGCTTCGCCGGTGCGAACGTGGCCCTGCTCGTCGGCGCCCGCCCGCGCACCAAGGGCATGGAGCGCGGTGACCTGCTCGCCGCCAACGGTGGCATCTTCAAGCCGCAGGGCAAGGCCATCAACGACCACGCCGCGGACGACATCAAGGTCCTCGTCGTCGGCAACCCGGCCAACACCAACGCGCTCATCGCGCAGGCCGCCGCCCCGGACGTACCGGCCGAGCGCTTCACCGCGATGACCCGCCTGGACCACAACCGCGCGATCTCGCAGCTGGCCGCCAAGACCGGTGCCGCCGTCTCCGACATCAAGAAGCTGACGATCTGGGGCAACCACTCGGCCACCCAGTACCCGGACATCTTCCACGCGGAGATCGCCGGAAAGAACGCCGCCGAGACCGTCAACGACGAGGTGTGGCTGGCCGACACCTTCATCCCGACCGTCGCCAAGCGCGGCGCCGCGATCATCGAGGCCCGTGGCGCGTCCTCCGCCGCCTCGGCCGCCAACGCCGCCATCGACCACGTGCACACCTGGGTCAACGGCACCGCCGAGGGCGACTGGACCTCGATGGGCATCCCGTCGGACGGCTCCTACGGCGTCCCCGAGGGCATCATCTCCTCCTTCCCGGTCACCACGAAGGACGGAAAGTACGAGATCGTCCAGGGCCTGGACATCAACGAGTTCTCCCGTGCGCGCATCGACGCCTCCGTCCAGGAGCTCACCGAGGAGCGCGACGCCGTCCGCGAGCTGGGCCTCATCTGACCCGTAGGCAACGGCAGGGCGCACCGCGGACGCGGACCCACGCCCGCACCGCACCGGGGCCCCGGCAGCACTCCCGCTGCCGGGGCCCCGGCGTCGCAGTGACCCCCGGCGGCGCGTGCTACCGCAGGCGAACCGCCGCCTCGCGCGCCGCCGCCACCGCCCGCTGCTGGAGGGCCGGCCCGAACGTCACCCGTCCAGCGCCGAGACCGCCCAGCCGCCGCACATCGGCCGGGTCCGGCGTGCCGAAGGCGTTCAGCGGTACGGGGACGGCCGCGGCCAGCCCCGGCAGCTCCTCGGGCGGGGCCGCGATCGGGTAGACGCAGTCGGCGCCCGCCGCCGCGTAGCGCAACGCCCGCTCCAGCGTGGCCGCGGCCCGGTCCGTACCGGCGGGCACCTCACGGACGTGGACGTCCACACGGGCGTTGAGGAAGAGCCGGCCTCCCGCCGCCGCACGGAAACGGGCCAGCCGGTCGGCCTGGCGCACCGGGTCCACCAGGACGCCGTCCACCGAGTCCTCCAGGTTGCAGCCGACAACCCCCGCCTCCAGGAGCCGGTCCACCAGTTCCTCAGGCGTCAGCCCGTACCCGGCCTCGATGTCCGCCGACACGGGGACCGAGACCGCGTGGACGATCCTCGCCACGGCGGCGAACATCTCCCCGGCCGGGGTCCGGCCGTCCTCGTGGCCGAGCGAGGCGGCGACGCCCGCGCTCGGGACCGCCAGCGCCGGGAACCCCGCTTCCTCCAGCGCCCGCGCGCTCGCCGCGTCCCACGGCCCCGGCAGCACCAGCGGGTCGCCGGGAGTCCGCCCGTGGTGCAGCGCGCGGAAGACGGAGACGGGGTCGGTCATGGGGGCTCCTCGCGAAGGGCGGACGTGGCGGTTCGGTTCAGTGCTTCGGGTCGCCCGGCGTGTAGTGCCCCGGGGCCTGGCGGGTGGTCACCCCGAAGCGGTTCCAGGCGTTGATCACCGTGATCGCGGCGATCAGCCGGGCCAGTTCGGCCGCCTCGAAGTGTTCGGCGGCCCGGGCGTACACCTCGTCCGGGACGAAACCGTCGGTCAGGACGGTGACGGCCTCGGTCAGTTCGAGTGCCGCGATCTCCCTCTCCGTGTAGAAGTGGCGCGACTCGTCCCAGGCGCTGAGCTGGACGATCCGCTCGACGCTCTCGCCCGCCGCCAGGGCGTCCTTGGAGTGCATGTCCAGGCAGAGCGCGCACCGGTTGAGCTGCGAGGCCCGGACCTTCACCAGCTCCAGCAGCAGCGGGTCGAGCCCCTTCCGCGCGGCCGCGTCCAGCCGGACCATCGCCTGGAAGACCTCGGGGACCAGCTCGGTCCAGGGCAGCCGGGCAGGGTGCTCGGGGGCGTACGGGGAGGGCGCGGGGGAGGGGGTGCGGTGGGCGGGTGTCGTCGTCATGGCTCCGACGCTACGGGCCCGGTGGCGCACCGGTATGGTCCATCTCCATGACGGATTCGTGGGCCACTTTCGGTGCCGACCTGCATCTGGAACCGGTCGGTCCCGGGCTGCGCAGCGGGCTGATCCAGGCCCTGCGGGAGGCCGTGCGCGCCGGGCGGCTGGCCCCCGGCACCCGGCTGCCGTCCTCCCGGGCGCTCGCCGCCGACCTGGGCATCGCCCGCAACACCGTCGCCGGGGCCTACGCCGAACTCGTCGCCGAGGGCTGGCTCACCGCCCGACAGGGCTCGGGCACCCGGGTCGCGCAGCGGGCCGTGCCACGCCGGTCGGACCCGGTGGCGCCCCTCGCCCGCCCGGCCCGCCCCCGTACCCGCCACCACCTCAAGCCCGGCTCCCCGGACGTCTCCGCCTTCCCCCGCACCGCCTGGCTCCGGGCCGCCCGCAAGGCGCTCACCGCCGCACCCGACGAGGCCTTCGACTACGGTGACCCGCGCGGGCGCCCCGAACTGCGCACGGTGCTGGCCGAGTACCTGGCCCGCGCCCGGGGCGTCCACGCCGACCCGGAAGCCATCGTGATCTGCTCCGGCTTCACCCACGGGCTGCGGCTGCTCGGCACGGTCCTGCGCGGGCGCCGGGTGCGGGAGATCGCCGTCGAGTCGCACGGGCTGGGCCACCACCGAGACCTCCTGACCGGCGCCGGTCTGGCCACCCCCCTCCTGGAGGTGGACCACCTCGGCGCCCGGACCGGGGAGCTGGCGGCGATGCGCGGTACGGGGGCGGTCCTGCTGACCCCGGCGCACCAGTTCCCCTTCGGCGTACCGCTCCACCCGGACCGGCGGACCGCCGCCGTCGACTGGGCCCGCGCCACCGGGGGCCTGATCCTGGAGGACGACTACGACGGGGAGTTCCGCTACGACCGGCAACCCGTGGGGGCTCTTCAAGGGCTGGACCCCGAGCGGGTGGTGTACCTCGGCACCGCCAGCAAGTCCCTCGCCCCCGGGCTGCGGCTGGGGTGGATGGTGCTGCCCCGGGGCCTGGTGGCGGAGACCGTGGCGGCGAAAGGCGCGGCCGACCGGACCTCCGGGGCCGTCGAGCAGCTGACGCTGGCGGAGTTCATCGCCTCGGGGGCGTACGACCGGCACGTGCGCTCCATGCGGCTGCGCTACCGGCGCCGCCGCGACCAGCTCGTCGCCGCGCTGGCCGAACGCGCGCCCGGCACCGAGGTCAGCGGGATCGCCGCCGGGCTGCACGCGGTCGTCGAACTCCCCGCCGGCACCGAGCGTTCGGTGGTCCGGGCGGCGGCCTCCCGAGGCCTGGCGCTGGAAGGCCTCGCGGACTACCGCCACCCCGACGCCCCGGACGGCCGCGACGCCCTGGTCATCGGCTACGGCGCACCCTCGGAGAGCGCCTGGGCGGGGGCGCTGGACGCGCTGTGCCGGGTGCTGCCCCGGGAGGGAGGCGACTTTCGAACCGACGTCCCCGACAACTAGTCTGACAAGTCGTCCGGCGTGAACGGGGTGCCGGACCGCACCACGTACCACGGGGGAGAACTGAACATGGCACCACGAAGGTTGAGGTCGAGCACGGTCGTGCTCGGCGGCATGGGGCTGCTCGCCCTGACGATCACCTCCTGCGGCTCGGAGCCGGACCGGCGGTGCGCCGACCGGATCACCCGCGAGACCCTGCCCAGTTACGAGTGCCGGGGCTCCGGCAGCGGCGGCGGGTCGGGCGGCTCCGGGGGCGGTTCCGGCCGGGGCTCGTACTACTACGGCGGCAGCACCAGCAGTTACGACGGCAAGGTCCAGGGCGGCAGCTTCGACAAGTCGGCGGTCGACCGGGGCGGCTTCGGCTGCACCAGGTCCGGCGGAGGCTGAGCCGGTGGAGCGCCGCACGATCGCACCGCGCCCCGGCTGGCAGGAGACCGTCGAGTCCCAGGGGCTCGTCTATCCGCTCACCCGCCACCCGGACGGGTCGCTGCGCCCCTACTGGGACGAGAGCGCCTACTACGTCTTCTCGCTGCCCGAGGTCGAGGCGCTGGAGGAGACCGTCGAGGAGCTGCACGCGATGAGCCTGGCCGCCGCCGCGCACATCGTGGCGCAGGACCGGTTCGCCGACCTCGGGATCACCGACCCGCGACTGGCGTCGCTGGTCGCCGAGTCCTGGCACCGCCGTGACGAACTGCCGTCCCTGTACGGGCGGTTCGACCTGCGGTACGACGGGCACGGCCCGGCGAAGATGCTGGAGTACAACGCCGACACCCCGACCTCGCTGGTGGAGGCGGCCAGCCCGCAGTGGTTCTGGATGGAGGAGCGGTTCCCCGGCGCCGACCAGTGGAACTCGCTGCACGAGCGGCTGGTCGACGCCTGGAAGCGGCAGGCGCCACTGCTGCCGCCGGGCCCGGTCCACTTCGTGCACTCGGAGGGCGACGAGGCGGGCGAGGACCTGATGACGGTCGCGTATCTGCGCGAGACCGCCCAGCAGGCCGGGCTGGACACCGAGGCGCTGTCGGTGGAGGAGATCGGCTGGGACCGGCTGAGCGGGCGGTTCGTCGACGACCGGCTCCGCTTCATCCGCAGCTGCTTCAAGCTCTACCCGTGGGAGTGGCTGACCACGGACCGCTTCGGTCCGCGGGTGCTGGAGACCCTCGACAACGGCGGGGGCTCCGGCACCACCTGCTGGATCGAGCCCGCCTGGAAGATGCTGCTCTCCAACAAGGCGCTGCTGGCGGTCCTCTGGGAGCTGTACCCGGGCCACCCCAACCTGCTGCCCGCCTACCTGGACGGCCCGCGCGAGCTGGCCGGGCCCGTCGGGGCGGGGTACGTCTCCAAGCCGCTGCTGGGCCGCGAGGGCGCCGGGGTCGACCTGCACGGGCCGGGCTCCCCGGCCGTCCTGCGCCAGGAGCCGTGCTGCTACCAGGAGTTGGCGCCGCTGCCCGATGTCGAAGGCAACCGGGTGGTGCTCGGGGCCTGGGTGGTGGAGGACGAGGCGGCGGGGCTCGGCATCCGGGAATCGGCGGGGCCGGTCACGGACGAGTACGCCCGCTTCCTGCCCCACGTCATCCTCTGACCCTCTTCCGAGCGGCTCAGACGCTGAGCACCGTACGCAGCCGGTCCAGGCCCCAGTCCAGGTCCTCCTTGGAGATCACCAGCGGCGGGGCGATCCGGATGGTCGAGCCGTGGGTGTCCTTCACCAGCACCCGCTCCGCCAGCAGCCGCTCCGAGATCTCCCGGCCGGTGCCCAGGGCGGGTGCGATGTCGACGCCCGCCCACAGCCCCCGGCCGCGTACGGTCTCCACCGCCCCGCCGCCCACCAGCAGCCCCAGCTCCCGGTGCAGATGGTCGCCCAGCTCGGCGGCGCGCTCCTGGAACTCCCCGGTCCGCAGCATCGCGACCACCTCCAGCGCCACCGCGCACGCCAGCGGGTTCCCGCCGAAGGTGGAGCCGTGCTCACCGGGCCGGAACACCCCGAGGATCTCCGCCGACGAGACCACCGCCGACACCGGGACCACTCCGCCCCCGAGCGCCTTGCCCAGCAGGTACACGTCCGGCACCACGCCCTCGTGCTCCAGCGCGAACGTCTTCCCCGTACGCCCCAGCCCCGACTGGATCTCGTCCGCGACGAAGAGCACGTTCCGCTCGCGCGTCAGCTCCCGCACCCCGGGCAGATAGCCGGCCGGCGGCACCAGCACCCCGGCCTCGCCCTGGATCGGTTCGAGCAGCACGGCCACGGTGTTCTCGGTCATCGCCTCCCGGAGCGCGGTGAGATCCCCGTACGGCACGATCTCGAACCCCGGGGTGTACGGGCCGTAGTCGGCCCTCGCCTCCGGGTCCGTGGAGAAGCTGACGATCGTCGTCGTGCGGCCGTGGAAGTTGTCCGAGGCCACGATGATCTTGGCCATCCCGTCCGGGACGCCCTTGACCCGGTAGCCCCACTTGCGGGCGGTCTTCACCGCCGTCTCCACGGCCTCCGCCCCGGTGTTCATGGGCAGCACCATCTCCATGGAACACAGCTCGGCCAGCTGTGCACAGAAGTCCGCGAACCGGTCGTGGTGGAAGGCCCGGGAGGTCAGCGTCACCCGCTCCAGCTGGGCCTTGGCCGCGTCGATCAGCCGGGGGTTCCCATGGCCGAAATTGAGCGCCGAGTATCCGGCCAGCAGATCGAGATAGCGGCGACCCTCGACATCGGTCATCCAGGCGCCCTCGGCCGAGGCCACGACGACCGGCAACGGGTGGTAGTTGTGCGCGCTGTGCGCCTCGGCGGAGGCGATGGCAGTTTCCGTGGCGGACACGGGATCTCCGTTCGTCGTACGGCGTGGGCGTGGGTGTGCCCACTTTGTATCGTCGGTCGCATCCGGCGCGGGGAAACCTTCACTCTCCGGCGCGCCCGCCCGCGCAGCCCCCGGCGCAGCGCCGCACGCGCCCCGGTCGGCGGCGCGCCCTTCGCACGCTCCTGCCCCCGCACGGGCCCGCGCGTGCCCCGTGGGGCCGTGCACGATGTGCCTGTGACCATCCCCTCACCGGCCCGCGTGTGCTCCGGCGGCCGGAATGTGCGCTTCGTCTCAGGTGCGTGCTCCCGGGGCGTGAGGGGCCCCGCCCCCGAGCGGGTGCGCCCCCGCTGCGCCCCGCACCGGCTGCCGGAGATCGCCCCCGCACCTGAGACAATGGGCCCATGGCCTCTGATCGCCCCGCGCTCTCCACCGACCAGCCGCAGACGGGCCGCCCCGGCGCGCCCGCCCGCCCCCGTGTGCTCTCCGGGATCCAGCCCACCGCCGGCTCGTTCCACCTCGGCAACTACCTGGGCGCGGTGCGCCAGTGGGTGGCGCTGCAGGAGACGCACGACGCCTTCTACATGGTCGTGGACCTGCACGCGATCACCGTCCCGCAGGACCCCGCCGAGCTGCGGGCCAACACCCGGCTCGCGGTGGCGCAGCTGCTCGCGGCCGGACTGGACCCGGAGCGGTGCACGCTCTTCGTCCAGAGCCATGTGCCCGAGCACGCCCAGCTCGGCTGGGTGATGAACTGCCTCACCGGCTTCGGCGAGGCCTCCCGGATGACGCAGTTCAAGGACAAGTCCGCCAAGCAGGGCGCCGACCGGGCCACCGTCGGCCTCTTCACCTACCCGGTCCTCCAGGTCGCGGACATCCTGCTCTACCAGGCCAACCAGGTCCCGGTGGGCGAGGACCAGCGCCAGCACATCGAGCTGACCCGGGACCTCGCGGAGCGGTTCAACGGCCGGTTCGGGCAGACGTTCACCATCCCGGCGCCGTACATCCTCAAGGAGACGGCGAAGATCTACGACCTCCAGGACCCGGCGGTCAAGATGAGCAAGTCGGCCTCCACGCCGAAGGGCCTCATCAACCTGCTCGACGACCCGAAGGCCACGGCCAAGAAGGTCAAGAGCGCCGTCACCGACACCGACACGGTGATCCGCTTCGACGCCGAGAAGAAGCCGGGCGTCAGCAATCTGCTCACCATCCTCTCCACCCTCTCCGGCAGCCCCGTCGAGGAGCTGGAGCGGGCGTACGAGGGCAAGGGGTACGGCGCGCTCAAGACCGACCTGGCCGAGGCCATGGTGGAGTTCGTCACTCCGTTCCGGGCCCGCACCCAGGAATATCTGGACGACCCCGAGACGCTGGACTCCATCCTGGCCAAGGGAGCGGAGAAGGCCCGGGCCGTCGCCGCCGAGACCCTGGCGCAGACGTACGACCGGATGGGCTTCCTGCCCGCCAAGCACTGAGTCCAAGGGCCCTGGCGAGATCAGGGCCCCAGGGGCCAGACTTGCGGCGGCAGGTCGCGGCGCAAGGCCGGAAATCGACCATCGACGACGGAGGAGAACGACGTGGGGACCGTAACGCTCGGCGTTTCGATCGCGGTCCCGGAGCCCTACGGCAGCCTGCTCCAGGAGCGGCGCGCGAGCTTCGGGGACCCTGCCGCCTACGGCATTCCCACCCACGTCACCCTCATGCCGCCGACCGAGGCGGAGGCGGCCGACCTGCCGGCGATCGAGGCGCACCTCGACACGATCGCCACGGCCGGCCGCCCCTTCCCGATGCGGCTCTCCGGCACCGGCACGTTCCGGCCGCTCTCCCCGGTGGTCTTCGTCCAGGTGGTGGAGGGCGCCTCCGCCTGCTCCTGGCTCCAGAAGCGGGTCCGGGACGCCTCGGGACCGCTGGTGCGCGAGCTCCAGTTCCCGTACCACCCGCACGTCACCGTGGCCCACGGCATCTCCGAAGAGGCGATGGACCGGGCCTACGCGGAGCTGGCCGACTACGAGGCGGCCTGGACCTGCGGCTCCTTCGCCCTCTACGAGCAGGGCGCGGACGCGGTCTGGCGCAAGCTCCGCGACTTCCCGTTCGGCTCCGGCGGCAGCACCCCCGCCGTCCCGGCCCAGGGCGGGTACACGATGGGCGCCCCGTCGTTGCGCCCCTGACCCGGCGGACACGCCCCGCACCGGCAGCCGCGCCGCTGACCGCGGACGGCTGATCGAGGGGCCCGCCGGTCACACCGGCAGCCGCCGGAACACCGGTCATACCGGCAGCCGCCGGAACACCGAGCGCGGCACATGCCGCAGCGCCGACATCACCACCCGCAGCGAACCGGGCACCCACACCGTCTCCGACCGCCGCCGCAGCCCCGTCACGATCGCCCCGGCGACCGCCTCCGGCGTGGTGGCGAACGGCTGCTCCGGCCGCCCGGCGCCCGCCCGCGTCCGTACGGCCCCGGGGCGCACGACCAGCACCTGTACGCCGGTGCCCTGGAGCGCGTCCCCGAGCCCCTGGGCGAACGTGTCCAGCCCCGCCTTGCTGGAGCCGTAGATGAAGTCGGCGCGCCGGGCCCGCTCCCCGGCCACCGAGGAGAGCACCACCAGCGACCCGTGCCCCTGCGCCTGGAGTGCGCCGGCGCACACCAGCCCCGCCGAGACCGCCCCCGTGTAGTTGGTCTGGGCGACCCGCACGGCGGCCGTCGGCTCCTCCTCGTCCCGCGCCTGGTCCCCGGTGACCCCGAACGCCATCAGCACCACGTCGATGTCCCCCTCCGCGAAGACCTTCCCGAGCACCTCTTCGTGGGTGCCGGTCTCCAGCGCGTCGAAGGCGACCGTGCGGACGTCGGCGCCCCGGTCGCGCAGCTCGACGACCGCCGCGTCCAGAGCGGGGGAGGGGCGGCCCGCCAGCCAGACGCGGCGGGCGCGCAGGGCGATCAACCGGCGCGCGGTGGCGAGGGCGATCTCCGAGGTGCCGCCGAGGACGAGCAGGGACTGCGGGGCACCGAAGGCGTCCTTCACGGAACACTCCTGTTCAGGGGGTGGAGAAGCGTCAGGGGGTGGAGAAGCGTCAGGGGCGGAGGAGCCTGAGGGGGCGGAGCAGCGGGTGGAAGTACGTCACAGACCGAGTCGGCGGGCCAGGTCCGAGCGGAACGCCCCCGTCGGGTCCAGCTCCGCCCGCAGCTCCCGGAAGTGCGGAAGCCGCGGGTACATGGCGGCCGCGGTCTCCGGGCGCATCCGGGCGTCCTGCGCCAGGCAGACCCGGCCCCCGGCCGCCGCCACCTCCGCGTCGAGCCCGTCCAGGAAGCGGCCGAGGCCGGGCAGGGCGGCGGGCAGCTCGACGGTGAGAGCCCACCCGGGGGCGGGGAACGACAGCCACCCCGGCGAGGCGGCGCCGAACCGCTGGAGCTCGGCCCGGAGGGCGGCGCAGCGGTGCGCCGCGATCCGGCGCACCACCCGGCCCAGCGCCTCCTCCTGCCCGTACCCGACCGTGAACCGGTACCGCACGACCCCGGCGCGGCCGGTGGAGAGGGCGCACAGGCGGTGCAGCCGGTCCGCCGCGGGGGTGGCGTCCAGCGGGTGGAAGAAGGCAGCGGGTGTCCGCAGCCCACCGCTCCGGGCGCGGGGCGCACTCCGGTAGCGGACCTCGTCCACCAGGGCGGCGGCCGGGCCCAGCAGCCCGCGGGGGAGGGCCGACAGGGCGACGGCCCAGGGCTCGCGCCGCCGTCGAGCCGCTGTGCGCCGGGCGTGCGCCGGTAGCACGGCGAGGGGCGCATGCTCCCCCCGGGTGAGGACACCGCGCCCTGCGGCCCGGCCCCGGGCGGAGAGATCGACCCAGGCGGACGCGTACGGCATCCGGTCGCCCCCGGCCGTGAACCGCGCCAGCAGGTCGTCCAGGTTCCGGGCGCGCTCGGTGGAGACGGCGATCAGCCCGGTCGCCACCCGCTGCAGCCGCAGCGTGGCGGAGAGGATCACGCCCGTCAGCCCCAGTCCGCCGGCCGTCGCGTCGAAGAGGGCGGTGCCGGGGGTCACCGTACGGACCTCGCCGTCGGCGGTGAGCAGTTCCAGCGCGACGACGTGCCGGGCGATCGAACCGGCGGCCGGGTGGTCGCTGCCGTGCACATCGGAGCCGATCGCGCCGCCCACGGTGATCCGGCCCGTCCCGGGCACGACCGGCGGGAACCAGCCACGCGGCGGCAGCACCCGCAGCAGCCGCTCCAGGCTCACCCCCGCGTCGCAGCGGACCGTCCCCGCCACCTCGTCCAGGGCGCGGATCCGGTCCAGCCCCGTCATGTCGAGCACCGAGCCGCCCGCGTTCTGCGCCGCGTCCCCCGGGGCCCGCCCGAGCCCCCGGGCGAGGGCGCCCCGGGGCCCCCGGCCCCGGACCACGGCAGCCGCCTCCTCGTACGTACGGGGGCGGAACCGTACGGCGGTGGTCGGGGCGGTGCGGCCCCAGCCGGTCAAGGACACCGTGTCGACGGACATGCCCGTGACCGTAGCCCCGGCCGTATGACACGGGAAAACCTATTCGTCCCCTTTGTTACACCCCTCACCGGAATGGGTGATGAAGCGCGTGTCACCGAGGCGAGGAGTGGTCCGTCCGGACGCGTCCGGAAGAGTCCTCGGTGCGGTCCGACGGTTTTCCGGGCCCGGCAGGGTACGCGTACGTCCATGGACTGGCTCAAGAAACTCCCCGTCGTCGGGCCGCTCGTCTCCCGGTTGACGGAGACGCACGCCTGGCGCTCCTACGAGCGGCTGGAGAAGGTCCACTGGGCCAGGCTCGCCGCCGCGATCACCTTCATCAGCTTCCTGGCGCTCTTCCCGCTGATCGCGGTCGGCGCGGCGGTCGCCGCCGCACTGCTGAGCGACCAGCAGCTGGACACCATCAAGGAGAAGCTCGCCGAGCAGGTGCCGGGCATCTCCGACCAGCTCGGCATCGACGGTCTGGTGGCCAACGCGGGCACGGTCGGTCTGGTGGCCGGGGCGCTGCTGCTGTTCACCGGCGTCGGCTGGATCGGCTCGATGCGGGAGTGCCTGCGCGCGGTCTGGGAGCTGGACGACGTGCAGGAGGCCAACCCGGTCGTCGCCAAGCTCAAGGACGCCGTGCTCCTGGTCGGCCTCGGCGGTGCCGGACTCGCCACCCTCGCGGTCTCCACGGCCGGCTCCACGGCCCTCGGGTGGAGCGCCGAGCGGCTCGGCATCCCCGAGGGCGGCGCGGGCGGCATCCTGCTCCGGGTGGCCGCCCTGCTGGTGGCGGCCCTGGGTGGCTTCCTGCTGATGCTCTATCTGCTCTCGCTCCTGCCCGGGGTGGAGCCGCCCCGGCGCCGACTGGTGGTCGCGGCCGTGATCGGCGCGGTCGGCTTCGAACTGCTCAAGCTGCTGCTCGGCAGCTACATGAAGGGGGTCGCGGGCAAGAGCATGTACGGGGCGTTCGGCGTACCGATCGCGCTGCTGCTGTGGATCAACTTCACCGCGAAACTGCTGCTGTTCTGCGCCGCCTGGACCGCGACCGGCTCCAAGGAGGAGGAGCTGGAGAAGGCCGACGGGCCGGACGGGGCCGCGGAGGACGGGCCGGGGAACGCGGAAGCCGCCGGGCCCGTGGAGAGCGCCGGCGGCTCCACCCGTACCGCCTGATCGGGCCCTACGGCGACTTCTGCGGCTCGCTCTCCGCGTCCGGCCGCTGGTCGGGCTTCCGGTCCGGCTCCCCGCCCGGTGCCCCGTCCTGCGGGCGGCGGGCCAGACCCGGCACCGGCCAGCGGCGGTTGACCAGGAACACCCCGGCCGCCAGGAGCACCAGCACCCCGCCGACGATCGCCAGCGCGATCCCGACGCCGCCCGAGCCCTGCCCGGCCGCCGCCGCGTGCGCGGCCTTCGCCTGGCCCCCGGAGCCCTGGTCGGCCCCGGCGGCCGGCTCCGCACCCTTGCCGCCGGAGACCGTACCGGCGCCCGTGTCCACGGACCTCGGCGGCACCAGCTCACCGACCGGCCGCACCTTGCCGCTCGCGGCGAAGCCCCAGTCGAGCAGGTGGGCGGCCTCCTTGTAGACGGCGTGGCTCTCGTCCGCCGACGGGTTCATCACCGTGACCAGCAGCACCCGGTCATCGCGCTCGGCGACGCCGGTGAAGGTGTTGCCGGCATGGGTGGTGTAGCCGTTCTTGACGCCCGCGATGCCCTTGTACGGCTCGACGCCGTTGTCCCCGGTGATCAGGCGGTTGGTGTTCTGGATCTCGAAGGTCTCGCGTTTCTTCCCCTTCTTCTGCTCGCCGGGGAAGTCGGCGGAGGCCGTCGCCGCGTACTCGCGGAAGTCCTTCTTCTGCATGCCGCTGCGGGCGATCAGCGTCAGGTCGTAGGCGCTGGAGACCTGGCCCGGCGCGTCGTACCCGTCCGGCGAGACCACCGTGGTGTCCAGCGCCTGGAGCTCCTCGGCGTGCCGCTGCATCGCCGCCACCGTCTTGGGCACGCCCCCGTACATCTCCGAGAGCACATGCACGGCGTCGTTGCCCGAGCGCAGGAAGACCCCGAGCCACAGGTCGTGGACCGTGTACGTGTGGTCCTCCTTGACCCCGACCAGGCTGCTGCCCTCGCCGACCCCCGTCAGGTCGCTGTCCTTCACCGTGTACGTGCGGGAGGTGGGCTGGAGCGCGGGCAGGACCGTGTCCGCGAACAGCATCTTCATCGTGGAAGCCGGCGGCAGCCGCCAGTGCGCGTTGTGCGCCGCCAGCACCTGGCCGCTCTCCGCGTCCGCGACGATCCACGAGCGGGCGGTCAGCCCCTTCGGCAGCACGGGCGCCCCCGGGCCGAGGTTGACCTGGGTGCCGTTCTTGGAGAGCTGCTCGCCCCCGACGCTCGACATGACGTGGTTCGGCTGGGGCTGCTTGTCCTTCTCCTTGTCCTTCTCGGCCGCCGACGCGGGAGCGAGGACAAGAGTGGACATCACCACGGTGGAGGCGACGGTCAAAGCGATCTTTTTGAGAGCTGGCACGGTCGAAAACGTACAGGGTGGGAATGTGGATGAGGACCCCGACCTGCTGACCCGCCGGAGGGATGGCCGGGACTGCCCCTTTCGGACGCCACCCGGGGCGAGGGACCGGGCGGGTGGCGGCGATACCGGACCCATGAACCTCAGCCGCCCCGCTTTCTGGTTCCTGCTCGTCTTCGGGCTGTGGAGATGGTTCATCCGGATCGCTTTCCATATGTGGCTGATCTGCAGCGCCTCGGTGACAGGGAAGACCAGGTGAGAGCCTTGACCCCTGCTGTCCCGGCCGTGGGAGCCGAGCGGGCGGACACGGAGCGGCCTTCCGCACCCGACAGCCCACGGCGCGCCCCGACTCGTCCCAGGCGTCGGGGGCGCGGGGCGCAGCCGCTGAGGCGTGGGCGGCGAGTCGGGGTCGGGAGGCGGTTCACACGTTCAAAGACGTCGGTAGGTCCGTTGGGGATCCACCGTTGTCCGTCCGGTTTTCGAAGACCTCCTGTCCGCGGTGCGCGCGGGTGAGGTCGACGCGCTTGAACCGTTGCTCGACACGTCGAAACGTGATCGGGGTCGCGTCTTCGCGCTCGTCACAGCGTCGCGGAGCAGGGCAGCGACATCAGGGCGGAGCGGCGATGTCCCGAGCGCTGCCCCCGGCACGGCACAGGTGAACGCCGGGCCCCATCGACGTCCTCGACACATCGGCGCCCACCGTGCACGAACTCGGCAGGAAATCAGAATCCCTCGTCCACTGACGAGTCGGAGAGGTACGGCTCATCGGTCCGGTGCCTGGGATTCAGCGGATTGGTTTCCCCCTTACCTGTCATGCCGTCGAGAACGAGACCATTGTCACGAATTTCGTGTCCGCTCTCCTGGACGATCCTCATCATCTCCGCCTTCGCGTCAGGATGGTCCTTCATCCACTGCGGCATTTCCCATCCCGGAAAGAAACCGCCATGGGACCCGGCCGTCACGATCCGGTAGCCATGGGGCTCGGCGATGAATCTGTTGAAGATCGCATGCGCCCAGTGGCAGGCCACGCAGTCACGCTTCCTGCCGCCGACAGGCCAGTCCTTGAGGGCTCCCGGGACCGGGTGCGGCCGTGCTTCCATTGCCGCCTTCACCTTGTCGAGCAGAGCCATCTCTCCGTGAATCTTCCCACCGCCTGGCGCCTTGTTCGCGGTGTTCGCCCACTGGAGCTGCTGAGGATTTCTCACCGCGGTCTCTATCGCGCGGAGATCCGCGGCGTGATCCGGGTGTTCGTGCAGATAGCTTCCGTCGAGCAGAGAGACCAGCTTCTTCTCGTCATGCCCGTCACCGGCTCTCATGGCCTGCTCGTTCAGCCTGGCCATGGCCGCGGTGCGCTTGACCGCCTTCATCCCGGTGTTACCGGCGATGTGCACCTGGCCGTCGATCAACGTGAGCGCGAGATGGGGGCTCCCGACAGCACCCAGACTCATGCTGCCGGGCTCGTCGTATTTCGCACCCATCATGACTCGCGACATTCGATTCAACATCCGGGTGGTGACGTCCACCTCCGAATGAACTTCACTTCCCGCAGCAAGAACACCAGACGGGGGCGTGATGCCGTCAGGTGCCGGTTTCTGCGGGACGTACTGCTGATACCCCACGCTCGCGGCGTCTTTGCTGCTCTCCTGCGCCGTCTTCACCGGCCTGTATCCAGCCGGAGGATCATCCGGCCGGAGCGTTTCCTCTCGGGCATCCCACCAGACGCGCTGAACAGCGGCCGTCGCCGATGAAGGACCCCCTGCGGAAGGGCCCGCCATGTCCCGGGGCTCGTCCTCCCGGACAGGCGCGGCGGCGGACATGACGCGGCGCGCGTTGGCCTCCGCCTCCCGCTCGAACCGGTCCGACGGGTCGGACACCCTGAGCCCGTCACCGTGGTCCGTACCCGCGACAGGGCCTTGGCGCTGCTGAATGACATGGGTGAGTTCGTGGGCGAGAGTGTGCTTGTCCCGGCCGCCTTCGCCGATGACGATGTGGTTGCCGGAGGTGTAGGCGCGCGCGCCCACCTCGGCCGCGGACGCCTTCGCGGCGGCGTCCGTGTGGATCCGTACGTCGGAGAAGTCCGCACCCAGACGCGCCTCCATGTCCCCGCGGACGGCCTCGTCCAGGGGTCGGCCGCTGGTGCGCAGGACATCGTGGACGGCGGAGCGCTGCACGGTCGGCCGCTCGGCCTGGTGTTCGCAGTCGGCACTGTGCCGGTGTTCCTCGGGTGGGGCCCACGGGAGACCGGCCCGACGGAGCATCTGGACGACCGCGGCATTGCCGAGCGTGCCCTGCAGGCCGAGCAGGCCACGCAGTTCTGCAGGCGATTCAGGCCCCGGGAGGCGGGAAGAGACGCGGTTCTTTTCGGCCCCGGTGCTTTCGGCGTTCTCGTGAGCGTGCAAGAGGTCCTCTTCTGCGCAGGTCGGTCGATCCTCCCTGACTACACGGTGGCCGATCGCCGATGCCAGGTACGCGCGGGCACCATGAACTGCCCGTAAGGGCACCGAGTCGCTCGGCGCGGTGGTCGCCCCGTGTACGCGTCCGCACGGGTCGCGGGCGGACCGCGGGCAGGGACCGCTCATCCGGCCGCAGCGGCTCCGCGGAAGGACCGCCAGGACTTCAGGCGGGCGACGCCTCGTCCGCCAGGGGCGCGGGCCTGTGCGCGTGCCCGGTTCAGCGTCCGTTCGGGCGGTGACAGTGCGCCGTCGGGCGGGCGGCGGACGACAGGGGTGCCCCGGAGCCGGTGCCCCCGCAGGCGCGGTCGGGGAGCACGGGGACGCCCTGGCGTCCGCGGATTCGGATGGTGCGGTGGGTGCGTGCGGCGGTCGGATCGTCGCTGAGTGGGACCATGCCTCAACGGCCCCGTCCGTGCGCTTCCCCCGTGGCGTGTGGGCGGGGCTCCTCCTTGCCCGCGTTCGCTCGTACGCCCCTCAGGCCGATCACGCCGACCGCCGTCCCTAGGATGAACGACGTCACGGCGAGGGCGAGATGAACCCAGAAGTAGGCGGTCGGGTCGCCCGCGTCGTCGAAGGCGAGTCCGCTCGCGTCCTTGTACAGGTTCCGAGCGAAGGTGATCCAGATCATCCAGGACCAGGCACCGAACGCGAGCAGGAACCAGGACGTGCGACGGCTGAGCTTCACGGGATGCCCTTCCGGGGGGAGGCGGGTCGGTCCTGCCAGTATCCGACCCGTGCCCCCTGCCGTGGCGGCTGGGGTCCGTACGGCAGCGGGCTCGCGTTCGCCGACGCGGGCGAGCCGACCGGGGTACTTCTGGGCCCACCTGCTGCTCGCCATCACGTCCCTTCTTCTGGGGACGGGGGCCGTCGCTCGGGTTGCGCGGGGTCCGGGCTCCGCGCGACGAGCGCGCATGACGACAGGAGCGGGGAAGCACGGATGGCAGCAGTGATCTTCGCCCTGGTGGCGCTCGTGGTGCTGGCACTGCTGGCGGGCGTGCACCGCTATGTGTGGCGCCGACTGGTCGGTGACACGACGGCGCCCGGCAGCGCCCTGCGCAGGGCGGGCACCCTCGCGGCCTTCGTGCTGCCCCTGCTCAGCCTCGGGGCCATGACCTCGGGCCGGCTCGGCGCGCCCTTCTGGCTCCAGCAGGTGCTGGCCTGGCCGGGCTTCCTGTGGCTGGCCGCCCTGCTGTACCTGACGCTGGCCCTGCTGGTGGGCGAGTTCGTCCGCCCGGTGCTGCTCCGGGTGCTCGCCCGGCGCGACGCGGCGGCCGAGGCCCGGACCCCCGTCGCGCTGCCGTCGGAAACCGTCGCGACGACAAGCGGAATCCGGCCCCGTACGGAGGAACTCGTCCCGCACGGCCCTGCCGCCTCCACCACCCCGGCCGATCAGGCCCCCGCGACATCCGTGGGCGTCCTGCCCGCCGAACCGCAAGCGGACGCGGTACGGGGCGCGGAGACCGTACGGGACGAGGAAGCGGTGCGGAGCGCGGAGGCCGTACGGGACGAGGAAGCGGCACGGGACGCGGAGGCCGTACGCCGTTCGGATCAGGCGGCACCGCCCGTCGAACCGGAACCGGCTGACGTGGCCTCCGCCACGCCCCTCGCGCGCCCCTCCCGCCGTCTCTTCGTCTCCCGGGTGGTCGGCGGGGCCGCTGCCGCCGCCGGGCTCGCCACCGTCGGGTACGGGACCGCCGACGTGCTGCGCGGGCCGCGGGTGCAGCGCGTCACCGTGCCGCTGGCCAGACTGCCCCGGGCGGCCCACGGCTTCCGGATCGCCGTGGTCAGCGACATCCACATCGGCCCGATCCTCGGCCGCGCCCACACCCGGCGGATCGTCGACACGATCAACTCCACCTCGCCCGACCTGGTCGCCGTCGTCGGCGACCTGGTCGACGGCACCGTGGCGGACCTCGGCTCCGCCGCCGAGCCGCTGGCCGGGCTCCGCGCCCCGCACGGCAGCTTCTTCGTCACCGGCAACCACGAGTACTTCTCCGGCGCGCGGCAGTGGGTGGACCACGTCCGCGAGCTGGGGCTGGTCCCGCTGGAGAACGCCCGGGTGGAGATGGGCGCCTTCGACCTCGCAGGGGTGAACGACGTCGCGGGCGAGACCGAGGGCCAGGGCCCGGACTTCGTCCGCGCGCTCGGGGACCGTGACCGGACGCGGGCCGCCGTCCTCCTCGCGCACCAGCCCGTCGTCATCCACGACGCCGTCGAGCACGGCGTCGACCTCCAGCTCTCCGGCCACACCCACGGCGGACAGCTCTGGCCGGGGAACTACCTCGCGGAGCTGGCCAACCCGACCGTCGCCGGGCTCGAACGGTACGGCGACACGCAGCTGTTCGTCTCGCGCGGCGCGGGTGCCTGGGGGCCGCCGGTCCGGGTCGGCGCCCCGCCCGACATCACGGTCGTCGAACTCGCCTCCCGCCGGGCCTGAGGCCCGCCTCCCGGTCCCGCTGACGTTGCGGATGCGATCATGCACGCTTCAACGAAACCGCACCGCAACGTCACCCTCAGCTAC
The DNA here is from genome assembly GCF_056436485.1 of Streptomyces sp. NPDC043746. Classification (NCBI taxonomy): domain Bacteria; kingdom Bacillati; phylum Actinomycetota; class Actinomycetes; order Kitasatosporales; family Streptomycetaceae; genus Streptomyces; species Streptomyces sp. NPDC043746. The sequence goes on from NZ_JBWKCM010000010.1 coordinate 46,392, forward strand.
GGAAAACCCCAGGCGGGGGGCGGGAAACGGCCTTTTCGGACACGGTCCGTCGACCGTGTCCAACAAAAGGCTGTGAGTGCCCTATTTACTCTTCCAGATGTGAAAATCGTGTGATTGGGTAAGCGCGAACATGCGGCGGTGTGCGTGTCTGCGCGCAACTGCGGTGGTGGGGCTGGTAAGGGAGAGCACGGCAATGCGGTCGGTCCGGGTACGGATTCTCGCGATTCTCGCGGTTTTGAGCATGACAGGTGTGGCGGGATGCCAGCTTCTCCCGTCAGGGGGAGCGAAGTCCGACGCGATCACCGTCGGGACATCGGACATCGTGTCCTCCCTGGACCCGGCCGGCGCGTACGACGCGGGCTCCTGGGCGATCTACAGCAACATCTACCAGTCGCTGATGACCTTCAAGCCCGGCGCCATCGTGCCGGAGCCGGACGCGGCGGAGAGCTGCGCGTTCGTCGGGCAGAAGCTCCAGACGTACCAGTGCAGGCTCCGTGACGACCTGACCTTCTCCAACGGCCGGAAGATCACCGCCGAGGACGTCAAGCACTCCTTCGACCGGATCTTCACGATCAAGTCGGACGTCGGCCCCTCGGGCCTCTTCCCCACCCTCGACACGGTGACGACCGAGGGCCGCACGATCACGTTCAACCTCTCGGGCAAGGACGCCACCTTCCCGCAGAAGCTGGCCACCGGCGCCGCGGCGATCGTCGACTCGACCAAGTACCCGGCGGACGAGCTGCGCAAGGGCAACCAGGTCGACGGCTCCGGCCCGTACGTCCTGCGGTCGTACGAGTCGGGGACCCGCGCCGAGCTGGTGCCCAACCTGAAGTACAAGGGCGCGCTCAAGAAGACCGGTGAGGCCGTCACCATCCGCTACTTCAAGGCCTCCGAGGACCTGCTGTCCGCCTGGAACAGCGGCGATGTCGACATCGCCCACCGCCAGCTGCCGTCCTCCAAGCTCGCGGAGCTGGACGAGGGCGACCCGGAGCTGCGCGTCACCGAGGCGGCCAGCGCCGAGATCCGCAACATCATCTTCAACACCCGCAAGGACTCGCCGTTCGGCGAGAAGAAGGTCCGCCAGGCCGTCGCCGCGCTCCTGGACCGGGGCCCGCTGGTGAGCAAGGTCTACCAGGGCACGGTCCAGCCGCTGTACTCGCTGATCCCCACCGGCTACATCGGGCACAGCACCCCCTTCTTCGACGCCTACCCCAGCTCCGACCCCAAGCGCGCCAAGAAGCTGCTGGCGGAGGCCGGTGTCGAGACCCCGGTCGCCGTCAACTTCGCCTACCGCGAGGGCGACATGTACACCAAGGAGACCGCCGAGCTGCGGCGCCAGCTGGAGAAGGACGGGCTCTTCAAGGTCTCGGTCAAGGCCGTGGAGTGGACGCGCTACCAGAAGGGCTACGCGGCCGGTGAGTACGACATGTACACCGTCGGCTGGTTCCCCGACTTCCCGGACCCGGACACCTTCAGCCAGCCGCTCGTCGGCACCGGCAACGTCCTGCACAGCGGCTACTCCAGCAAGAAGATGGACCAGCTGATCGCCGCGACACAGCAGTACAGCGACCGCGGCCGCACCTCCAACGACTTCAAGGAGATGCAGAAGCTGGTCGGAGAGGACGTGCCGCTGCTGCCGCTGTGGCAGAAGAAGGACTACGTCGTCGCCAGGACGGGCGTCGCCGGCTCGCAGTACCTCTCCGACGGCACGGGCTTCTGGCGCCTGTGGGAGCTCAACCGGATCTGACCGGCCGCTCCTCCTCGTGCCCGTCCCGGCCGGCCGGGACGGGCACGAACTCCACCAGCAGCGCGTGCACCTGCCGCACGAGCGGCCGCAGCACCCGGAACCGGGAGAGCGCGACGGCCCGTGCGGCGATCGGCGCGGTGCGCTCGACGAGCCGGCGGCTGCGCTCCGCGCCCGGGGACCGGTCGTACACCCAGAACAGCACCAGCCCCATCTGCATCAGCCAGAGCAACTCGGGCAGCAGCGGGGCCAGTTCGGGATCGCTCTTGGTGCTCGAACCGGCGAGGGCCTCCCGGTGCAGGGCGATCGCCGCCTCGCGGGCCGCCTCCGACTCGTCGGAGAACGGGGAGAGCGGACTCTCCGGGTCGGCCGCGTTCTTGAAGAACTGGGCGGCGAACCGGTGGTACGGCTCCGCCACGTCCAGCCACACCAGAAGCAGCCCCCGGACCCGGTCGACCAGCTCCTTCTCCTGTACGAGGACGGGCCGCACCGCGCGAGCGTGCTCGGCGGCGATGCGGTCGTAGAAGCCCTGGACCAGGTGCTCCTTGGAGGAGAAGTAGTAGTAGGCGTTCCCGACGGAGACGCCCGCTTCCTGGGCGATGGCCCGCATGGTCGTCCTGTCGTACCCGCGCTCGGCGAAGAGCCGCAGGGCCGTCTCGAGAATCAGCGTGCGGGTCTGCTCGCTCTTCGCGGCCTTGCCGGACGGTGCGCTTCTGCCGGTCCCTGCGGGCTCGGCGGCCCCGTTCTCCCGCACGTTCTCCTCTTCCCTCACCACGGGCCCCACACTAAGGGCTGTCCCGGACGACGTGCCCTACAGGGACTCAGGTGCGGGCCCCGAAGGCCGCGGCTCCTGAGCCACCGGCCCCGGCGGCCCGGTCAGCGCGTCCGCGATCTCCGTACGCAGCGCCTCACCGCGCAGTCGCGGCAGCTCCGCCAGCATCTCGGCCCACTCCCTGACCGAAGAGTCCACCGCCTCCCGGAACCCCCGCTCGACCGGCTTGCGGGCGAAGAACAGCCCCACCGCCGCGACCGGCCGCAGCAGCCACCGCCCGCGCAGGCTCAGCACGACGCAGACCTGCCAGGAGCCGTCTGCGGCCGGGCGCGGGGTGACCGTGAGCCGGGCCTTGCCGAGCCGGTGGACGGCCTTGCCGACGACCGGGGCACGGGCCGCCGGGGGAGCCGCCGGGGGCCGGTCCAGCGCCGCCCACCAGGCGTTCAGGTCGGCCTTGGCGCGGCCGGAGAAGCGGTACAGCGAACCGCCCTCGGGGTTGTGCCCGTCGAGGGAGACCTCCAGCGACCGGGGGGACCGTGGCTCACGCAGCCGTACCCCCACCCGCATCGACATGCCCTCCTCCACCGCGTGGCTCTCCACCGCGATGACACGGGAGGGCCGCCACTCACGGAGGACGGCGACCTCCTCACGCGGGACGGCGACCTTTGGGCCGCCCGTCCTTGGCGGGACGGCCCCCGGAGCGGCGTCCGCCCTGCCCGGCCCCTCGTCCTTCCCGCCGGATACCTCCCGGGATGTCTCCGCGTACTGCGCCCCCGGCTGCAGGTGACGCCCCTTCACCAGCCGCAGCCCGTGCACCGGGCGCCCGTCGGGCAGCAGGATCGCCCCGTCCCGCACGCGGGAGGCCTCGAAGAGGTCCACCACATGTCCGGCGGCCTCTTCGAACCAGCCCCGGTCCACGGCTGCGACGGTGACCGTGTGCTCGAAACGTGCCATGGTTCGGGCCCGTCGCTCAGACGCTCATCGAGCGTGCCTGGTTGACCTGGCCCATCACGGTGGGGAAGGTGTGAGGACCCATGGCCGGGATCATCGTGCCGTGGTGGCGCCCGCCGCTGGCGACGGTCACCTGGACGAAGCCCACGGTCCGCTTCTCCTTCATCAGCAGGAAGAGCAGGCCGATCAGGCAGAACATGGCGAAGACGATCGCCAGCACGATCGCGTGCGCCGGGATCTTCTCCTCGGTGCGCGACATGTCGGTGGCCGTCCAGACCGCCCCCTTGAGCGGCATCGTCCCCGACGGCGTCACGACGGCGTCGCTCATGACCGTGATGTCCCCGATCGACAGCACCGGCACCCCGCCCTGGCCGGGCACGCCCTGGGACACGGGGAGGTACTGGCCGGGCATCGTCGGCTGCGCCGGGTGCGGGTAGCCGTAGCCGGGGCCGGGCTGGGTCGCGGACTCGGGGAGCGGCTGCGGATAGCCGTACGCGGGTGCGGCGCCCGGTGGGGGAAAGCCGTCGGCCACCGTCGGAGGGTGGGCGGGCTGCTGGGGAGGGCCCCACGTGTAGGCGTCGCCCGGTGCGGGATGCGGCTCGCTCATGGGGATCCCCGTTCTCTGTGCGTGTCTCGCTCCGGACGACCGTACCGCTCGTATCGCCCGTACGCAGCAACGGGCCCCGTCCGCCGGGGTCATGACGACCACGGCGGACGGAGCCCGTCAGGGTGCTGTGCGGGGGTGCCCGCCAGGATCAGAAGCGACGCGTGATGAGCGCGCGCTTCACCTCCTGGATCGCCTTGGTGACCTCGATGCCACGCGGGCAGGCGTCAGTGCAGTTGAACGTCGTACGGCAACGCCACACGCCGTCACGGTCGTTGAGGATCTCCAGCCGCTGCTCACCGGCCTCGTCGCGCGAGTCGAAGATGAAGCGGTGCGCGTTGACGATCGCCGCCGGGCCGAAGTACTGGCCGTCGTTCCAGAACACCGGGCACGAGGACGTGCACGCGGCGCACAGGATGCACTTGGTGGTGTCGTCGAACCGCTCGCGGTCCTCGGGGGACTGCAGGCGCTCGCGGGTCGGCTCGTTCCCCTTGGTGATGAGGAAGGGCATGACATCGTGGTACGCCTGGAAGAACGGGTCCATGTCGACCACGAGGTCCTTGAGGACCGTGAGGCCCTTGATGGCCTCCACCATGATCGGCTTCTCCGGGTTGATGTCCTTGATCAGCGTCTTGCAGGCGAGCCTGTTCTTGCCGTTGATCCGCATCGCGTCGGAACCGCAGATGCCGTGCGCGCAGGAACGGCGGAACGTCAGGGTCCCGTCGAGCTCCCACTTGATCTTGTGAAGGGCGTCGAGGACACGCTCCTTCGGGTCGATCTCGATCTGGAAGTCCTGCCACTGGACCTCGTCCGACACCTCGGGGTTGAAGCGGCGGATGCGGAACGTGGCCGTGATGAACGGGGAGTCGGCGAAGCCGGCCTCGGCGTTGCCGGTCTTGTCCAGGGTCGGGGTAGCCATCAGTACTTACGCTCCATCGGCTGGTAGCGGGTCGTCACGACCGGCTTGTAGTCGAGCCGGATCGACTCGGCGCCGTCGGCGGCCACCTCGCGGTACGCCATGGTGTGGCGCATGAAGTTGACGTCGTCGCGGTTCGGGTAGTCCTCGCGGTAGTGACCGCCGCGGGACTCCTTGCGGGCGAGCGCGGAGACCGCCATGACCTCGGCCAGGTCGAGCAGGTTGCCCAGCTCGATGGCCTCCAGCAGGTCGGTGTTGAACCGCTTGCCCTTGTCCTGGATGGAGACGTCTCGGTAGCGCTCGCGCAGCTCGGCGATCTTGGCGACCGCCGTCTTGATGGTCTGCTCGGTACGGAACACCATCACGTTGGCGTCCATGCACTCCTGCAGCTCCGTGCGCAGTTCGGCGACCCGCTCGGTGCCCGTCGAGTTGCGCAGCCGCTCCACCTGGTCGGCGACGAGCTGGGCCGGGTTCTCGGGCAGCTCGACGAAGTCGCTCTTCGCCGCGTACTCGGCGGCGGCGATGCCGGAGCGCTTGCCGAAGACGTTGATGTCGAGCAGCGAGTTGGTGCCGAGGCGGTTGGCGCCGTGCACGGAGACACAGGCGACCTCGCCGGCGGCGTACAGGCCCGGGACGACGGTGGTGTTGTCGGCCAGCACCTCGCCCTCGACGTTGGTCGGGATGCCGCCCATGGCGTAGTGCGCGGTCGGCTGGATCGGGATCGGGTCCGTGTAGGGCTCGATGCCGAGGTACGTCCGCGCGAACTCGGTGATGTCCGGGAGCTTGGCGTCCAGTTGCTCCGGCGGCAGGTGGGTGAGGTCCAGGTAGACGTGGTCGCCGGCCGGACCGCAGCCGCGGCCCTCGCGGATCTCCGTGTAGATGGAGCGCGAGACGACGTCACGCGAGGCGAGGTCCTTCATGACGGGCGCGTACTTCTCCATGAAGCGCTCGCCGTCCTTGTTGCGGAGGATGCCGCCCTCACCGCGGGCGCCCTCCGTCAGCAGGATGCCCATGCGCCAGATGCCCGTCGGGTGGAACTGGAAGAACTCCATGTCCTCCAGCGGCAGGCCGCGCCGGTAGCAGGCGGCCTGTCCGTCCCCGGTCAGGGTGTGGGCGTTGGACGTCACCTTGAAGAACTTGCCGGTGCCGCCGGAGGCGTAGACGACCGACTTCGCCTGGAAGATGTGGATCTCGCCGGTGGCCAGCTCGTACGCGACGACGCCGGCGGACTTCTTGACCCCGTCGACCTCGGTGATCAGCTGGTCCAGGACGTAGAACTCGTTGAAGAACTCCACGCCCTCCTTGACGCAGTTCTGGTACAGCGTCTGGAGGATCATGTGGCCGGTGCGGTCGCCCGAGTAGCAGGCACGACGGACCGGGGCCTCGCCGTGGCTGCGGGTGTGACCACCGAAGCGGCGCTGGTCGATCCTGCCCTCGGGCGTGCGGCCGAACGGCAGGCCCATCTTCTCCAGGTCGAGGACGGCGTCGATGGCCTCCTTCGCGAGGATCTCGGCGGCGTCCTGGTCGACCAGGTAGTCGCCGCCCTTGACCGTGTCGAAGGTGTGCCACTCCCAGTTGTCCTCCTCCACGTTGGCGAGCGCGGCGGCCATGCCGCCCTGCGCGGCGCCCGTGTGGGAGCGGGTGGGGTAGAGCTTCGTCAGCACGGCGGTACGGCTGCGCTTGGTCGACTCGATGGCCGCGCGCATGCCGGCGCCGCCGGCGCCGACGATGACGGTGTCGTACTTGTGGATCTGCATGGTTTTCCTCTGGTCCCTCTGTCCCGGCGCCTAGCGGATGTTCGGGTCGAAGGTGAAGATCACCAGCGTGCCCAGCAGGACGGTGAACACCGTGGCGGTGTACAGGAGCATCTTCAGCCAGAAGCGGGTCTTGTCCCGTTCGGCGTAGTCGTTGATGACCGTACGGAGGCCGTTGCCGCCGTGGAGCATGGCGAGCCACAGCATCAGCAGGTCCCAGACCTGCCAGAACGGCGAGGCCCAGCGGCCCGCCACGAAGGCGAAGCCGATCTTGGAGACGCCGCCGTCGAGCACCAGCTGGATCAGCAGGTGGCCGATGACGAGGACGGTCAGGAGGATGCCCGACAGGCGCATGAAGAGCCAGGCGTACATCTCGAAGTTGGTGCGCGAACCCTTGGGCGTCTTGCTGGTCCGCTTGCGCGGGGGCTCGATCACCGGGGCCGGGTTGTCGGCGTCGAATCGGCGCACAGGCTCAACGCCCTCGACGTCGCCGATCGCGGCTGCGGAAGAAGTCTCGCTGGACATGGGCCTCAGCTCCCGAAGACGTCGCGTACGGCGTGCCCGAGGACGGGGTACAGGGCCCCGACCATCAGCACGATCCAGATGCCCAGCACGGTCCAGAGCATCTGCTTCTGGAGGCGCGGGCCCTTGGCCCAGAAGTCCACGGCGATGATCCTAAGACCGTTCAGCGCGTGGAAGAGAATGGCGGCCACGAGGCCGTATTCGAGGAGCGCGACGATCGGCGTCTTGTACGTGGCCACGACGTCGTCGTAGGCCTCGGGGGAGACGCGGACGAGAGCGGTGTCCAGGACATGTACGAACAGGAAGAAGAAAATGAGGACACCGGTGACTCGATGAGCCACCCAGGACCACATGCCTTCCCGGCCGCGGTACAGCGTTCCAGCCGGCACGGAAGAACCCTCCGGGAGCGGGGATTGGGGTCGGCCGGCTTGACTGTCGGTCTGACCCGGCCGGGTACGGTCCACCGGCCCCGGCCATCGTAGCGACGCTTTGTCGGTTCGCTCGCGCGGGGGCCTCTGGTGTGATCAAAGTGGCAATCAAACAGGCACGTACGGGCTAGAGCGGGCCTTTCCGGGCTGCCGCTCCGGGCCGGTGGGGTCCGGCTCGCCGGACCCGGCTCACCAGCCCTCTGCCACCAGCTCCACCAGTCTGCTTCGGGCGAGTCGTCGCAGCTCATCGGCGGTGAGCGCCCGCTCGTCGTCCACTTCGTGGGTCAGCCGGACCCGAATGGCGGCCAGGACCTGGTCCACGGCCTGCGAGGGCGGGCAGGCGTGCAGGCAGATCACGAAGGAATGGCCGAATCTGCTCTCGTACGCCGCGTGCGCGGCCTGGAGTGCGAGGTGGGCGGCGCGGGGCGCGTCGTCGTGGAGGAGGGGGGCGGGCTCGGCGGCGAGCGCCTCCGCGATGTCCCGGGGTGCCAGGTCGTACCCCGCCTCGTCGGAGGCGGCCAGCAGGGACGGCAGGTCGGGGAAGGGCCGGTGGGCGGCCATCCGGTGGGCCCAGCGACGGCTGCCGCAGCACTCCAGGAGCGCGGCTTCGGCGGTGGTGAAGGGGGCCTCGTTGAACCGGGCGAGGCCGGCCGCCACCTGGGCGGGGGACAGGCCGGCGCCACCGCTGACCTGCGGCGGACGGCGGTGCTGCGCGGGTATGGCGAAGGGCCCGACCGGCGGCGCGGACTGCTCGGGCAGGCCGGCGGGGGACTCGCTGGACCTGGACAGCGTGGACTCCTCGGATCAACGGCATCTCTGCCCCTGAAGAGGGGCAGGAGGGCGACAAGGTTGCCCCCGCGGGGGCGTACGCGGGGTGAGCGCGAGGCGTACGCGGGGCGTGCGGAGGGCGTTCCGGAAGCGGGGCCTCCCGGGGTGGGGCCTCCCGGCGGCGTGATGTCCCGGGAACTTCCCGGGAGGGGGTGGAAGGGGGGCGAATGTGCCGCAACGCTAACGAGACCGGTCGGCGGCCGTCCGGGGGACCGGCTGAAAATCACCCGAACGGGAGAGTTTCGGAACGTTTGACGACCGTCCGGGACCCGGCTGACCTGCGGGACTGCGGGGTTCTGTACGCTCCGCGCTCGTTCTCAGTGGGCGGATCGGCGGCAGGAATGTCAGTCTTTCAGCCTATTCACCCATCCACCTCCCCTTTTGCGTCTCCTGGCCCCTATACCGGAGGAATCTGAGCGATGTCGCCCACGCGTGGTGCTCTCGTCACCGGCGCGGCCGCCACGGTCGCGGCCGCCGTCGTCCTCGCCGTCGTCGTCTGGCCGGAAGGCTCCGGCAGCCACCCCTCCCGCGACGCGGCGTCCCCGTCCGGGACCTCCGCCTCGGCGGCCGCGCCGTCGCCCTCCCGCAGCTATCCGCTCTCCAGCACCCCGAGCACGATCCCGGCGGTCCGCGAGCACACTGCCGCGCGCGGGCCCGGCTGGCAGCCCGGCGAGGACAGCACGGTCGTCATCGCCAAGGGCAGCGAGGTCCTCGCGGACGAGGCCCAGCTGCTCGCCAGGGAGCTGAACATCCACTACCGGGGCGCCGAGGAGGCCCGGGAGGGGGACGTCGAGCTGGCGCTCGGCGCGAAGGACCAGGGGCCCGCGGAGTCGTACACGCTCACCGTCCGCGACCGCAAGGTGCGGATCACCGGCCCCGACGAGTCGGGGGTGTTCTACGGCACCCGCACGCTCAAGCAGTCCCTGAAGGCGGACCGGACGGTGCCGGAGGGCGTGGTCAACGACCGCCCCGACCGCCCGCAGCGCGGACTGAACCTCGACATCGCCCGTAAGCACTACAGCGCGGAGTGGATAGAGGACCGCATACGGGAGATGGCCGACCTCAAGCTCAACCAGCTCGGCCTGCACTTCTCCGACGACCAGGCGTTCCGGATCGAGTCGAAGACCCACCCCGAGGTGGTCTCGGACGAGGCCCTGACCCAGGACGAGGTCCGCCGCATCGTGGGGCTCGCCAACAGCCTGCACATCGAAGTCGTCCCCGAGATCGACTCGCCCGGACACCTCGGCGCGGTGCTGCGCGCCCACCCCGACCTCCAGCTCCGCAACACCCAGGGGCGGGAGTCGCGCGGCTCCATCGACATCTCCAAGCCGGGCGCCGCCAAGCTGATCGACGAGCTGCTCGACGAGTACACCGACCTGTTCCCGGGGAAGTTCTGGCACCTGGGCGCCGACGAGTACCAGGCGCTGATGGTCCGCGACCCCGCCGCCTCCTACCCGCAGCTCCAGCGGGCCGCCGAGCAGAAGCACGGCGCCGGCGCCACGATCGAGGACCTCGCCACCGGCTGGCTCAACGACCGGGCCGCCGTGGTCGAGCCCAAGGGCCGCACCGCCAAGGCGTGGAACGACGGCCTCTTCCGGGACACGAAGGTCGTCGCGGACAAGAACATCGAGATCGAGTACTGGACCGGCAAGGAGATCGGCGCCCGGCCCCCGCAGGAGTACCTGGCGGCGGGCTACAAGCTGCTCAACCTCAACGACGAGTTCCTCTACTACGTGCTCGGGGAGCCGAACCAGTTCGTCTACCCCACCGGCAAGCGGATCTACGAGCAGTGGACCCCGATGGTGCTGCGTGGCACCGAGCCGGTGGCGGCGCGCTACTCGCCGCAGATCCTCGGCGGCCGGTTCGCGGTCTGGGGCGACCTGCCCAACGCGCAGACGACGCAGCAGGTCGCGGACGGCATCAGGATGCCGCTCGTGGCGACGGCGCAGAAGCTGTGGGACCCGCGGAAGCCGGAGCTGACCTGGGACGGGTTCCAGGAGCTGGCGACCCGCACGGGCAGCGCGGGCTGAGGAGGCGGGGCGGGCGGACCCTTTCGCGTACGGGGTGCTCCTGCGGGCCGGGTGGGTCGGCGGGCTCCGGGGCCGGCGGGGCCATGGGGCCATGGGGCCATGGGGCGGGGCTCCGGGGCCGGCGGGGCGGCCGGGTCGGGGCGTGGGTCTTTGGACAGGCGGCCCCTCCACGGGCTACGGTCCGCCGACCGCGTACTCCTGGGGAGGGACGCGCGAGGTCACCGGCCACATGGCGTGCGGGGCTGTGCCCTGGGGGCCCGCGCCCCGCACGGCCCGCGCCCTGGGGGGAACGTTCCATGCTCTGCGTCCGCTGCCGTACCGCACAGGCCGTCACCGACGACGGCCTCTGCACCTCCTGCCCGGGCACCAGGCCCGCGCTGCCCGGGCACCCGGAGCCCGTGGCCACCGGCCCCGGCGGCTGGGGCGTCGGGACCTGGCCGCGCTCGCCGGTCGGCCTCTCCCGGGCGGTGACCGCGCTGCTGGGCGTCGTCATCGTGACGGACCTGGCCGCCATCGGCTCGGGGCTCCACCTCCGCGCCCTGTGGCGGGGCCTCGTCGAGGAGGGCGACCCGGCCGTGCACGGCAGCCGGGGCATGGCGGCCGAGCGGCTCCACTCGGTGGTCGGGACCGGCCAGGGGGCCGTCTTCGTGGCCACCGCCGTCGTCTTCATCATCTGGTTCCACCGCACCCGCCGGAACGCCGAGGTCTTCGACCCGGGCGCGCAGAAGATGGGGCCGGGCTGGTCGGTCGGCGGCTGGTTCGTGCCGGTCGCCAACCTCTGGTTCCCCTACCGGGTGGCCGACGGCGTCTGGGCGGGCAGCGTCGCCCCGGGCCCCGGCGGCGGCAGGCCCACCGGCTCCCGGGCACCGCTCCACCTCTGGTGGGCCGCGTGGATCGCCTCCACGTTCCTGGACCGGTTCACCGCACGGATGGAGGAAAGGGCCGAGACCCCGGAGGAGACCGCGCAGGGACTCGGACTGGTGGCGGCGGCCGACGCGTTCGAGATCGTCTCCGCGGTGCTGGCCATCGTCTTCGTCCGCGCTCTGACCCGGACGCAGGTGGCGCGGGCGGCGCTGTGGGCCCCGCAGGTCCGGGCCGGGCAGTCGACGGCTCCGTAACCCCTCGGACAGCTCCCCGTCAGGCCACCCCGTACGACGGCCCGGTGACGGAAAACGGCCTGCCCCGACGCCGATAGTGACGATTTTCAGCCACTCGGCGCAGTACGCGGTAGACCGAGGGAGATGTCGATGAGTCTGCTCGAACTGATCGGATCCGCCGACGAGCGCGCGCTCGCCGCCAGTGCTGTGGCCTGCCTGGACCGCTGCCTGCCGCTGCTCACGGGGCCGGACGGGCCCGAGCCGATGCGGCCGCTCTGGGCGAGCTGCGAGAACGGGCGGGATTGGGCCATCCGCCTCACGGCCGTCCGCGCGGAGCTGGACGACGCGGCGGCGCGGGAGGGCGAGGTCGAGGCCGACGGGGACGGTCCGGCCGCCCAGGTGCGCGCCATGCTGGAGGCCGCCCCCACCGACTTCGCCCCCGCGCCGCTACGGGAGTGGGCGGACGCCTGCTCGTCGGTCGCGCTGGAGATCCACGGCCGGTTCGACGCCCCGGACGGACACGCCTCGCAGGGCGCCGCCGACCTCCTGGAAGCAGCACGCGCCGGTGGGGCGGAGGGGGTGGGGCCGCTGGCGGCGGGGGAGCTGGAGCGCCAGATCCGGATCCTGGAGATCCTCGCGGAGACCACCGGCACGGCGGGCAGCGGGGCCGGGGTGCGCAAGGCCCTGGACCTGTCGACGGAGGGGCGCCGGGTGCTGCGCGCGGTGATGTCGCGCCGAGCCCGTATCCGGGGCTGACCGCGTCACCCGCTTCGCGCAGCTTCCCCGGACTCCGGACCTCGAAAGGGATAAAATCGGCCATAAGCCGCGAGGTGTGTGCGTCCGGCTCTTCGGCCGGTACGGCCATGCCCCAGTCGAAGAGGAGCCGCGCAGATGTCCACCACCACGGAGCACCGCCCCCACGCCGACCACGACCACCGGCACGCTCCGGGCTGCGGCCACGTCGCGGTCCCGCACGAGGACCACGTCGACTACGTCCACGACACCCACCTGCACCGGGTGCACGGCGACCACGTGGACGAATGCGCGAAGCCCGGACACGAGGTCCACGAGGGCCACGACCACCAGCACGGCCAGGACTGCGGCCACGTCGCCGTCCCGCACGGCGACCACGTCGACTACGTCCACGACGGCCACCGCCATTCGGCGCACGACGGCCACTGGGACGACCACTGACACAGGGCCGTGGCCGCCGCGGGCCGTAGCGACCGGCAGCGGCTCGGGCGGCTGCCCCTTACCCCGCCTGCGCGCCGCCTCCCCGGCGGACGCGGTCGAGGACGTCGCGGTGCAGGGCCTCCAGGCCGGCGGGGGGCAGCGGGACGGGGCTGCCGGTGAGGACGTACCACTCCTCCGCGCCGGTGTACTGGACGGCGACGTCGGCGCGCCCGTCGGGCCGCAGGGTGGTGGAGACCGTCAACTCACCCGTGACGACACCCACCTCGTCGGTCATCGCCCCGCCGCGCCCCGCCTCGACGTCGTCCACGAACTGCTGCGTCTGGGCCGGGTCGGGTCCGTTCATGAGGTGCTTCCGTTCACGAGAGTTACAGTTTCACGGGCCACGGCCCCACGGGCACGGGCGCATGGGCCCCAGGTTCACGAGCCCCGGTTTCACGAGCCGCAGGTGTCCAGCATCTCGGTGAGCGTCTCCTTCTCCGCCTCCGTCACCGAGAGTTCGTACGAGGCCTTCACCGACACCCAAGCGCGGGAGTAGGTGCACCAGTACGCCTTGGACGGCGGCTGCCACTCGTCCGGCCCCTGGTCGCCCTTGGAGCGGTTGGACGACGCCGACACCGCCAGCAGCTGAGGGCGCGTCAGGTCGTTGGCGAACTCCTTGCGCTTCTCCTGCGTCCACGTCCTGGCCCCGGAGCGCCAGGCGTTGGCGAGCGGCACCATGTGGTCGATGTCCAGGTCGCGGGCCTCGGTGAAGGCCTTGTCGTCGTAGACGCTGGTCCACTTCCCGGCGACCGCCCGGCACTGCTCGTCCCGCTCGACGCCGGTGCCGTCACGCTCCAGCACGGTCTCCCGCGTGTCGCAGGACTCGCCCTGCGCGGCCCAGTGGGGGAACTTCGCCCGGCTGTAGCCGGCCATCGAACCGTGCCGGGCCACCGTCAGCCCCGCCAGTTCCTCCCGCGCCTGCTCCGCGGTGGGTATGCCCGGCAGGGTGGAGTCGTCGGCCCCCGTGCCGCCCCCGCCGCCGGATCCGCTGGATGCCGAGGCGGACGGCTTGCCGTCCGCCGGCTCGGGCTGCGTCGCGTCCTCGATCGCCGCACACCCGGCCACCGCGAGCACGGCCGCGACCGCCAGCCCCCGCCGCCACCAGCTCTGTCGCCTCGTCATGACCTGGCCCACCCCATGCAGTTCGCCGCCGATTCCTCTGGTCCAGCAGCCTAACGGCTCTCTCCTTCCCTGCCCGGTTCCGTCCGGTTGTGCCCGTCGGGCCGGACGCACCGTGAAACAATGCGCATCGCCAGGCAGTCACGAGTGGAGGAGACGGATCCCGGATGTTCGATGCTCTGAAGGGCCTGAAGGAAAAGGCCGAGACTCTCGCCGAAGCCCACGGGGACAAGATCTCCGACGGGCTGGAGAAGGCGGGCGACTTCATCGACAGCAAGACCGACGGCAAGCACAGCGACAAGATCGACACTGCCGTCGACAAGGCCCAGGAGTACGTCCAGAGCCTCGGCGAGAAGAAGGACTGACGCCCAGGCGCCCCTCCCGCCGTACGCCGGGGACCGGACCCCCGCGGACCGGCCTGCCCCCGCCTGCTCGGTCACGGCCGAAGGCGCGGCTCGACCGTGGCGGTCGGCGGGCGTCGCGGTCTCAGGCGTCGGCGAGGAGCGGGTCGTACGGGGTGTTCGTGCGACGGCCCGACATGAAGGAGACGAAGTCGCCCACGAAGGCGCTGCGACCGTATACGCCCTCGGTGGCGAGGTCGCGGTGGAAGGCGGTGCGGAACAGGGCGCGGTACTCGTCGGCGTCGATGGTGCCGTTGCCGTCCCTGTCGGTCGCGTCGAAGAGGACCTCTGCCACGCGGATGAGCGCGGGCCCGGCGAGGGTGGGAACGCCGGCGGCGTACTCGTCGGCGCTGACGCGGCCGTCGCCGTCCGTGTCGAGGGCCGCCTGGAGCTCGCGCCACCAGGCGGCGAAGGCGTCGTAGAGCCGGGTCTCCTCAGGTTCGTCGAGGTCGAGGCGGGTGGCCAGTTCACGCGCCATGGCGGCGAGGTCGGGCCAGTCGAGGTAGCCGTCGCCCGTCTGGTCCAGGACCCGATGGAAGAACTCCTTCGCCCCACGTCGGCCCTCTCCCGCCGCCGACGCCGGGGCGGGACCGTCACCCTCGCCCAGCGGGGTGAGCAGACGGATCAGGGCCGCTGCCCGCTTGGCGCGGTTACGCAGCCCGGCCACGGTGCGGGCGCGGGGATCGTCGCTGTCGGGCCGGAGCGAGAGGGTCTCGATGACGGCTTCGGCGTTGATCCAGCCCTCGGGCAGGAACCGGGCGAGTCCGGCCGTGAGGTAGGCGCCCTGCATGAGGGCCGGGGCTCCGGGCATCTCGGGCAGGCCGGCCTTGCGCCGGTAGGCCTCCGGGAGCGAGGCGACGGTGACGGCCCCCAGAAGCGGGCCGACGACGGCCCGGCCGGCCGCCCACAGGGTCGGTGCGCCTTCGAGCAGGGCGGGGGCGGGCAGGTGGTCGAAGAGCCGGTAGAGGATGACACGGGCCGCTTCGGTGTTCTCCAGCTCGTCCTCGACCATCCGGTCGTAGTACCGCCAGAAGTCGTTCAGCTCCTTTGGCAGCGCCCCGGCGTCGCCGTCGAGCGCGGAGAGGAACGCGCGGTACTCGGCGTACAGGCGCTCCATCGTGTCCTGGTCGAGCGGCTGGCCGCTGAGCCGGCACATGGTGACGGCGCTCTCGAAGAGGGTGGCGACCACCCACGCGCGGGCGCCGCGGTCCATGGCGTCGTAGCCGCGGCCGCGGGAGTCGGAGCCGCTCATGCGGGCGTGCAGCCTGTTGAGCCGGGCGGCCTCCCGTTCGCGTACCGCCGGGTCGGGGTCGAACATGCGCCGCATGCTGAGGAAGGTGTTGCGCAGCCGACGCCAGGGGTGGGTGACGAAGGTGGAGTTGTCGGCGAGCGCCGCGCCGATCTGCGGGTGGGCGGCTTCCAGCACGGTGGCGCGGATGATGGCCAGGGCCCAGCGCGGGTCGTCGAAGAAGGCGCAGAACGGTGGTTCCGTCGCGAACAGGGGCGCTCGGCCGGTCGTCTCCGTGGTTCCGGTCGTCATGACGGATCTCCGTTCGTCCGGGGCGGCACGCCGCCGAAGCGGCGGTCACGGCCGTGATAGGTGTGCAGGCAGGCCAGGAACTCGGGAGCTCGGAAGTCGGGCCACAGAACCTCGGGGAAGACCCACTCGGCGTACGCCACCTGCCAGAGCATGAAGTTGGAGATGCGCTGTTCCCCGGAGGTACGGATGACGAGGTCCACGTCGGGGGTGTCGGGGAACGGAAGATGATCCGCGAAGAGCCGCTCGGTCACCTCGTCGGCGGGCGTCCCGCTGCGGATGAGCGACCGTGCGGCCTCGACGATGTCCCGGCGTCCTCCGTGGTCGAAGGCGATCGTCAGCGTCATCCCCCGGTTGTCGGCGGTCAGCGTGGCCAGGTCGTCGAAGTCCTGGACCAGCTCCCGGGGCAGGCGCGGATCCGCCGCCCCGAGGAAGCGGCAGCGGATGCCGCGGGCGAGCAGCAGCGGTGCGTGCTTGCGCACCACCCGGCGGACCAGCCGCATGAGGTAGTCCACTTCGGAGCCGGGGCGGCTCCAGTTCTCGGTGGAGAAGGCGTAGAGGCTGAGCCATTCGACGCCGCGGGCGCGGGCCGCCTCGATGATGTCGATCACCGTGGCCTCAGCGGCGCGATGGCCCGCCGTCCGGGGAAGCGACCGCATCCGTGCCCAACGGCCGTTGCCGTCCATCACACAGGCCACGTGCCGCGGAACCGGGCCCCCTGCCCGGTCGTCCCACCGCTCCCCGGCGCCGAGCCGGTGCCCGGCCTTCGCGCCGCCTGGACACCGGGCATCCGAGTCCGCCACACCGACCCCCTCACTCTCCCCCGGCGAGCCGGTCGCCCCCGACGCGCTCGGCCCCGCCCGCCCCCACCGCCACCTCGCACGCTTAGGCCGGGGCGCTGCCTCCGGGAGAAGCCTGACCGCAGGGAACGCTCCCGGCCGGCCAAACAGGAGGCTGTCACCCTTGGTTCACCTGTCCGATTCACCTCGAAGCCCGACCGCTCCCACCGGTGGGCGGGGCCCGGGCGGTGCGCCCCCGGCTGATCAGCGCACCGGCCGGTCCTCTTCCTACGGATGCCGGGAGTCGCGAGAGGGCGACTGCGGCGGGCTGTCGGCGGAGCACACGGTGTTCCGCGACGGCGGTCAGTGCAGAAAGCGATGCCAGTCGAGAAGCGCGCCCTCACGGAGGCGCAGCTCGTGGAGGACATACGCGCCCGACCTCTGCCGGGCCCAACCGGGCATCAGAACACGGTTCTTGAGGTCAGGGTGCTCGGCCAGAGGGAAGGGCGTGCGCAGTCCGTGGGCGATCTTGGCCCGGAACCGGTCGTCCCAGTTGTCCGGACCGACGGGTGCTCCTGGCCCCCGGGCGTCGATGACGCGACGCGCGCGATCGACCACCGCCTCGTTCACCCCTTCCTGCAGGCGGCGGAAGTCGGCGGTCGGGGCCTTGCGCATGACACGTACGTGGTGGGTGATCTGCTCCCCGTTCCAGTAGCGCCGGACCCGGAAGGAGAGCAGCTGCCTGGTCCCGTCCACGCCGGGGTGCCTGTCGCGCGACCACGCTTCGATGGCCATCAGGTCGCTCAGGGGGATGCGCGTGGTGCGTCCCCGGGGCGAGGGCCGGAGCCGGGACGTGATCTCCAGCGTCTCCCCGTCGAAGGCGAGCCGGGTGAACAGGGTCGCCGCGGTCAGGGGGCGACCGACCGGCAATGCGTCACCGGCACCGGACTGGTTCGTGGCCGCAGTGTGGCCCAGGACGAGCGACCGCACAACGAGGCGTCGCCTCCCGGCGCCGGGAGGCGACCGGTCGTGGGGCCCGGCGCGCCGGACCGAACCCGCTCACCTGGTCGCCAGGGGGCTGGGACGGCCAACGGCGCCCCGAGGAGCGGGCCTGGCCCGGTCGTCCTCCGCGCCATTCCCAGAGGTTTCGCGTGGCGGCGGATCCTGCCCGTGGTGACGGTGGTGACGGTGGTGAAGGGGATACCCCCGCGCCCGCGACTCGGGCCTCCAGGCCCTCGGCCGTTCCGATCCACAGAACGGCGAGGGTGCGGCCGGAGGCCGCCAGGCGTGCCTGCAAGGTGCGGATCGCGGTGAGAGCGGGGTACGTGCGACCGCCGGTGCCGCCTCCCGTCACGATCAGGCGGAAGACGGTCGTCTGCTGAGGCGCGGTGTTCACGCAGGGCACTCCAGTGGCTGCTGTCCGGTGATCGTTCGCGATCATCCCGGCGACGGGAGCGGTTGGATTGAGCCCTTGAGCGCCCTCTTCGAGGAGCTGGTTCTGAGCTCACGCAGCGTCTGAGCGCTGGAAAGTGCTGCTCACCGGGGTGACTGGTGTCGGGGAACGCGCTCACCCGGAAGGATTCGCTCGCGCGTCGGTCACGCCGTTGGTCGCGGAGGAGCTAGGCGGCTTACGACGTACCTGGTCCGAGCGTGGGCGGAGAGGAGCGACGACCGGGGCCGCCACCCCCCACAGGAGAGGCCCCGGCCGTCTTCCACGGGGTCGCAGCACGACCCCGTACTCATCTCAGCGCCGCCGCTGCGTTTTCTGTCACACCGCCCCGAGGGCCGCGAATTGTTGCGAGTTGTACAAGCCATGGACGTGACCCCTGCCGACCACGTAGCGTGCTGAGTCGCGCAGAGTGGCGCGGCAGTGGTGACCAGCTGCGATTTGGACAGCAGGGCGGGTTGAGGGAGTGCTGGGGGACGACGCGGAGCTGACCGCCGCGGTGCTCGCGGCACAGGACGGGGACGAGGACGCTTTCCGTGCTGTGTACCGCGCTGTGCAGCCGCGGCTGTTGGGTTACATACGGACGCTGGTGGGGGAACCGGACGCCGAGGACGTGGCGTCCGAGGCCTGGCTCCAGATAGCGCGCGACCTTGACCGGTTCAGCGGGGACGCCGACAGGTTCCGGGGGTGGGCGGCCCGGATCGCCCGCAACCGCTCGCTCGACCATCTCCGGATGCGCAGCCGCCGCCCCGCGATCGGCGGCGACGAGACCGAGCTGACCGGCCGGCCCGCCGAGTCCGACACCGCCGGTGACGCCATGGAGGCGCTCGACACCGACCGCACGATGTCCCTCATCGCCCAGCTCCCGCAGGACCAGGCCGAGGCCGTCGTCCTGCGCGTGGTCGTCGGTCTGGACGCCAAGAGCGCCGCCCAGACCCTCGGCAAGCGCCCGGGCGCCGTACGGACCGCCGCCCACCGGGGCCTCAAGCGCCTGGCCGAACTCCTCGGGGAGCAGCGGCCCGACGCGCCCAGCCCTGCCAGTGTGCCGCCCGCGCCTGCCGGGGGGTCTCCCGCCGCGTCCGGTGGCCGTTCCGGCACCCGCACCCGTAGCGGGGCCGCGTCCGGTACGGGAGCGGTCCCCAGCGGCGGATCCGTGACCGGCAGTGGTGCCGGGCCTACTGGTGGCTCCATGACCGGTGGCCGTACCGCGACCGGCGGTTCCGGTCCCGGCAGCGGACCCGGCCTCGGCGGTGGCCCCGACGCGGGAGGCCGGGCCTCGGCGCAGAGGGCCGGGAGCGACGCAGGTCGGGGCGGGGCCGGTGGTGCGGAACTCGGTGCCGTACCCTCTCAGCGCCCCGGTAGGGGCGGTCCGGTGGCGCCGGCCGTGGTCACTCCCGGTGTGACGCATTCGCGACCGTGGACGCAGAGGGACATGTGATGGCCGACGAGCAGTACGAGTGGCTCGACAAGGACGCGGCGGAGAAACTGCTCCGCGGCGAACCGGTCGTACCCCTCGGTGACCAGGCCCGCGGCGACGCCCTCCGGCTCGCCGAAGCACTCGGTGCGGCCCGTGCCGCCCGCCGCGCCCCGGCCGGTGAACTCCCCGGTGAGGACGCCGTGCTCACCGCCTTCCGGCAGGCCACCCGGTCCGGCCGGGACCGGCTCGCCGGGCGCAGCGCGGGACCCGCCCTCCCCGGGCAGCCCGGAACCCTGCACTCCGTCCACATCGGTGCCGCTCCCGCCGCCCCGCCCCGCCGCCCGCGCTGGAGCCGCCCGGTCCGCTTCGGCCTGGCCGTCTCGCTCGCCGGGTGCGCTCTCGGCGGTGTGGCCGTCGCCGCCGGTACGGGGGTCCTCCCGGGCCCCTTCGGCGGCCAGGACTCACCCGCGCCCGCCTCCTCTGTGTCCGCGGCCACCCCCGAACCGCTGGTCTCCCGGCTGCCCGCCGACGACCCGTCCACCGCGCGCGACCCGTCGCCGCCCGACGACCCCGACCCGGTCTCCTCGCCCGAGAGCCGGCAGTCCGGCGCGCCGGAGGAGGCCGAGCGGCCAGAGACCGGCGGCATCGACGCGGAAGCGGACGGCGGCGACCGTACGGGCGACCGCAACCGGCCCGGTGGGTCCGTCGGACCGGGCGCGTCCGGCGGCGCCGATGCGGCGGGCGGATCGGGCGGATCGGGCGGATCGGGGCGCGAGAACGCCACCAAGGACCCGGCCGGCCGCGACGAGCGCCCCGACGTCTCCGGCGGCCACGACCAGGGCGGCAACTGGTACGAGAAGTCCGTCAAGGCGTGCAAGGCGTTCCGCGACGGCACCCTCGACGAGCGGAGCCGACGGCAGCTGGTCCAGCTGGCCAAGGGCGAGGAGAACCTGGAGCGCTTCTGCGACCGGCTCCTCGGCGGGGCCGGTTCCGGCGGTCCCGGAAGCGGCGGCGGTGATGGCGACGGCGACGGCGGCTCCCTGCCGCCCGTCTCCTTCGAACCCGCCCCGCCCCGCGCGGGCGGCGAGCGCCGGGTCGACGCCGGCGTGCGCGCGGAGGCGGAGGCGGTGGCTCCGATGAGGTCGGCGGCTCCTGCCCCGACTGCCCTGCTCACCCGCTGACCTGGGCTTTCCTTCCCCCGCGTGTCGGCCTCCCGCCCCCGTACGCAGGTGCATTTCCGCTGCGTACCAAGGCCTCCCGCACGGGCAGCCCGCTCCAGGTGTGACGTTTTTCGAGCGCCGGGCGCAGTACAGAGTGAGCCGACTGGTCATCGGCAGCGCGACGAGCCGGGGTTCCCCCCGTACCTTCGGCTCAGCGCATCGGCGCGGGCGGGACACGTTCCCCCGGTCCCGCCCGCGCCCTCCCACTCCTCAGGCACTGCCTGGGGCCCTCACCAGTAGATGACGACCTTGTCGCCGTTCTTCACCTGGTCGAAGAGGGCCGCGACCTTCTTCCGGTCCCGTACGTTCACACACCCGTGCGAGGCCCCGGCGTAGCCGTTGGCCGCGAAGTCGGCGGAGTAGTGCACGGCCTGGCCGCCGCTGAAGAAGAGGGCGTACGGCATCGGGGTGTCGTACAGCGTCGACACATGGTCCCGGGACTTCCAGAACACCGTGAACTCACCCTCCCGCGTGGGCGTGTACTCCGAGCCGAAGCGCACGTCCATCGCCGAGACCACCCGGCCGTCGATCATCCACGCCAGCGTCCGGCTCTTCTTGCTGACGCAGAGCACCCGGCCGGTCAGGCAGCGCTCGTCCGGCTTCGCCACCGGCCGCTCGGTCGGCGGGTCCAGCTCGTCGGCCGTCGGCGTACGGGTCATGGCCAGCAGCTTCTGCCAGGTGGCCGCGTCCGTCGCGCCGGTCCCCTCCGTACCTCGCTTGAGCTGGAAGGACCGGACGGCCTCGGCCGTGACCGTGCCGTAGTAGCCGGTGGGGTTGCGCCCGAAGTGTCCGATCTGCCGCAGCCGCGCCTGCAGCTCCCGCACCTGAGGCCCCTCGGAGCCCGTCCGCAACAGAGCCTCGGGCTGCGGAGGAGCCGTGCTCGGGCGGGGCGCAGGGGAGGGTGGTGGGGTGGTGGGCGGCCTGGTGGGTGCGAGTGTGGGCGTTGGCGCGGGTGCCGTGCTGGTGCCGGGGGTGGCCGTGGGCGTGGTGCCGTCGGCCTTTCCGTCCTGGGTGGGGGAGGGCGCCGCGGTGGTGGCCGGTGCCGGTGGCTGTCGGAGCGCGTCGGCGACCGGGTCCTGCGGCCCGCACCCCGCCGCGAGGGCGGCTATCGCGAGGACTCCGGCCGTGGTCACGGTCGCCGTACGCCTGCCGCGCGGGCTCCCGTGCCGGTGACCCCGGAGGGAGGGGGCGCCGCCGTATGTGCCGGTGCTGTACGGGCCGTTGCTGTACGGGCCTTGGCCGTACGGGTCGCCGTCGCCCCCGTTCCCGTACGCGTCGCTCGCCATGCCGACGTTGCCCACGTTCCTGCGCGCCATCCCCGCCATCCCCACCCGTCCCCCGTGCTCGTGTCCGGTCCGCCCGGTGCCTCACCGGTGCTCCCCCGACGGATGCCCGTCCGGCCCGGTGGTCGAATCCTGTGCACGACGGTAGTGGCGCCAGGTCACGGGAGGACGGCCGAAAGGTCACGGCGAGACGGCTGGCGGGCGGTGGGCGAGGTGGCCGGTGAGACGGCTGGACGAGGCGGCGTACGGGTGTGCGAAACTCCGTCCATGCTGGGTGTCACCGACCTTCCGACCTACCTCGCGGGCCTGCTGCTGATCGTTCTCCTGCCGGGCCCGAACTCGCTGTACGTGCTCTCCGTCGCGGCGCGACGCGGCGTACGGACCGGCTACAGAGCCGCCGCGGGCGTGTGGACCGGCGACACCGTCCTGATGACGCTCGCCGCGCTCGGTGCGGCCTCGCTGCTCCAGACCACGCCCCTGCTGTTCGCCATCGTCAAGTACGCGGGCGCCGGCTATCTGACCTGGCTGGCGATCGGCATGCTGCGCGCGGCGGTGTCCCTGTGGCGCGAACGGCACCGACGGACCGCCGAACTGGCGGAGGCGGCCGAGGCGTCCGAGGCGCCCGGGGCTTCCGGGGCGGGGGCGACGGAGAACCCCTACCGGCGGGCGCTGATGGTCAGCCTGATCAACCCGAAGGCGATCCTGTTCCTGATCTCGTTCTTCGTGCAGTTCGTCGACCCCGGTTACGCCTACCCGGCCCTGTCGTTCCTGGTGCTGGGCACCTTGCTCCAGCTCGCCAGCTTCCTCTACCTCTCCACGCTGATCTTCGGCGGCACCCGCCTGGCCGCCGCCTTCCGCCGCCGCAAGCGGCTCTCGGCGGGGGCGACCTCGGCGGCGGGCGTGCTCTTCCTGGGGTTCGCGGCGAAGCTCTCGCTCAGCAGCGTGTAGGGGGATGGGAGTAGTCATCCAACTCTGCTCGAGGGCAGGCCTGTTCGCGGATCCCGACCGGCCGCCGGTGCGGCGCGGTCTGCGGGCGTCCATGCCGGCTGCGGGGCCTGCGGAAATCCGCCCGCCCGGTCGATGCGGTCGTCCGGCAGGAGAGGGAACGGTCCCGTCCGGTGGGCCCCCGGGACAGCCCCGAGGCGAATGGTGCGGGGGCGGCTCGATGCTCGTCAGCGCGAGTGTGGAGGGGCGTCGAGTGGAGCGCGCGCGAGTGCTCCGTGAGTGGCGTGGCTGAATTTCACCATAAGGGGATTCTGGTCAAGAGCGGGAATTAATCCCTCCGTTGCCTGTAATTAGAGCCTCCCTGCTTGAGTTCTCCAGGAAAGCTCATTCTGGAGAACGAGAGACGAGGGAAGTCAGTGGCTGGTTCCAAGAGGATATTTTCCGTAACGAGGGTGGCTGCCTTGTTCGCTATCTCCGTTGCTGCTCTCGGCGTGGCACCGCAGGTTCGCGCCGAATCGGCCTCAGGCGGTCCAGTGCGCAGTGTGGAAACGGTCGACGGGCCGACCGGGGACGAGGTGGAGAGCCTCGTTGAACGCCTCGGTGACGCGCGGACCGGCGGAATGTACCTCGACCGTGCCGGGCAACGCTTCGTCGTCACTGTCACCGACGGCGAGACCGCCGAGAAGGTCGAGAGCGCTGGTGCCTTAGCGCAACGGGTGGCCTACGGCACGGAGTACCTGGAGAGCATCAAGGAGGAGCTCGACAACACCTTCTGGACGCCCGGGACGAGCTGGGGGGTCGACGTCCCGGCCAACCAGGTGATCGTCCGGGCGGACAGTACGGTGAGCGACGAGGACTTCGCGGAACTCGAGGCCTTCGTGGAGTCCCACGGGGAGGCGGCGAGTATTCTTCGCGTGCCGGGCGAGACGCGGCCCGCGGCCTCACCGATCAACGGCGGGGATTACATACAGAACGGGAGCACCCAGTGTTCGTACGGGTTCACCGTACGGAACAAATCCAAGCCCGGTGAGCTCTCCATCCTCACTGCGGGTCACTGCATCATCACTGCAGGGAAAACCTGGTACAAATCCAACGGAACCCGCATAGGCCACACCACCGGCGCCAATTATGTGAACGGCAACGACTTCGGCCTGATCCGCGCCGACAATGGCGCAAACGTGACCTACTACGGGAATGTCGAGGCTGCCGGAGGCGTGAGCCAGGACATCCGTTACTCGCGCGACAGCAGGGTCGGTGAGACCGTCTGTGCTTCCGGCTACCGGAGTAAATACGCGTGCAACTCCCTGGGGGCGAAGAACCAAACCATCAACTACACCAGCGGTCACCGTGTGACAGGTATGGATGTGACTGCCATCTGCCGTGCCGGAGGTGACAGTGGAGGGCCGCTCTTCGCCCAGGATGCTGCCCTCGGGATCCTGTCCGGAACGAACTCCTCGGCGTGCTTCAGCTACTACCAGCCGGTCAATGAGGCGCTGGCTTGGTACGGCATGGAGGTCTTCTGATCCCAGGACAGTCCCGTTGATCACCGGCCCCGGTCGTCCCCCTGCGAGGACGACCGGGGCCGGTGATCGTGACGAGCGGCCGTCATCAACGGATCGGCCCGGCAGTCACCACCCGCTCAGCGCTTGAGGAGCAGGCGGCGCCACTCATGGTGCGAGGACGCGGTCCTCATCTCCGCACACATCGGGCTTTACCCGCCGCGCTCGATACCGCCGTCCCCTGCCCGTTCGGCCGCCCGTTCCCCCGCTCGCCCCCCGCCCCGTCAGCCGCGCGTGCTGCGGACACGGGGGAGCCGCTGTTCCGCGCCCCGCTTCCAGGCGACGGCCTGCCGGGCGATCCTGCGGACCGTGGCGTTGCGCGGGATGAAGTCGAACTGCCCCGGAAGGGCCCCCGGCAGCGCGAGCGCGGTGAGCCTGCGGCGGCGGAAGTACGGGGATGAGGCCGGGGACGGGTGCGCGGCGAGGTACTCCTCGGCGGCGGGCCGCAGCCCCGGGTAGATCTGCGGCTGCATGGCGAACCCGACGGCCGTGACCAGCCCCGACAGCTCCGCGCGCACCTCCGCCTCGCCCGGCAGCCGCCAGGAGGTGACCGCCTCCCGGTCCTCCAGGGCGGGCAGCAGGGCGTCCACGATGGTGACCGGGACGCGGTTGCTGTTCTGGTACGGGGTCAGCGCGGCGAGCAGTTCCTCGGTGCCGACCCGCGCGACGGGAATCCCGTAGAACGTGGCCGCCGTCAGCAGCGCGGTGGAGAACGCGCCCACGACGAGCGCCGGGCGCGTCCGCTCGTACACCACCTCGGCGATCACCGGGGAGTCCAGCACGGTGAGTTCGGCGCCGAGCGCCCCGGCCTCCTGCTCCAGCGCGCGCGACCAGCTGACCGGGGCGGCGGGGTGCGGCTTGAAGACCACGTGGGTGTGGCCGAGCGCGACCGCACCGCGGAGCATCCGCAGATGCAGCTCCTGCTCCTCGTCGGCGGTGAGTACGTCGATGGCGGAGAGGTACTGCCCGAGCAGCAGCGCCGGCGCGTCGGCGGGAGCGCTGAACTCATCGGCGGAGGCGGCAAGTTCGCCCAGGACCTTGAGGAACTCGGCGGTCGGCACGACCTCCGGCTCCACGCCGAACTCGGTCATCAGCAGCGGCCGCAACCCCCGCACCAGGTCCAGGTGGAGCAGACGCTGCACCCGGGTGCCGATCAGCGGGTCGATCTTGCTGCGGGTGGGGCCGTAACTCATCAGCCCGTCCGCGTAGAGGTGGATCGGACTCTCGCCGAAGATCTTGGCCACCGCGCTGGACGGGTTGGCCTGGATGGACTCGCAGGCGATCTCCACCGGCCCGTCGCCCAGCTCCCAGGCCAGCCGCAGGTACCGCTCCCAGAGCAGGGTGTCCTGCTCGCGCGGGAACCAGCCGGCCGGGTGGAAGGGCCTGATGAACGCGTTCCACGAGTGCACCTCGTCGAACTCCGCTCGCAGCGAGGCGAATCCGGCCATCCGGTCGAGCGGGGTGCCCACCTCGGGGGCGGGGGAGGTGTCGCTGACGATCAGCAGCCGGCGGTGCTCGGCGCGCGGGCCGAACTGACCGGCCCGGATCGCCGCGGTCACCGTCGCGGCGGCGTACTGGGAGGCCGCGAAGAAGAGCTGGGTGGAACGGATGGCAGACATCAGGCGCGGGCTCCGGTGGCGGCAGGCGTGACGGTGGGGGCAGGCTCCCCGCCCGTGGGGCGGCGGCGCACCCGGCGCAGCAGAGCGGCGCGCCGGTCGCCCAGGGAGCGGAGGGTCTCGTCGAGCAGATCGGGGGGAAGCCGGCGCAGCGCAGTGGCGCTCATGGTGCGCAGCGTCCGGGCCACCGCTGGTTCGAACCGTTCTATGGAACCGAGATGGTGGGCCATGACCGCGCAATAGGTGCGGACGGCCTTCGGCAGCAGGGTTTCCGCGTCGGAATCCTGCGAAGTCTCCTCGATGACCTGGTCGAATGCCCGGATGAAATCGAGCTGCCGTACATCTCCGATCTGGGTGAGAGAGGAGGCGACCCCGCGCCGGTAGAAGAGGCCGAGCAGTCCGACCGCGGCGAAACTCTCCGCCTCCCGGTGCAGCCGCCAGATCCACGGCCGGTCCTCGGCGGTGCGCAGACCGTCCGTGAAGTGCAGCAGACCCTGGTCGAGAAGACGGCGGTGGTAAATACCGGCCCAGGCGTACGGATAGTCCACCGACGTGGTGCGGTCGACCGGAAGTATCACCGAGCGCGGGCTCAGCGCCACGTTCCGCAGCCCGTGCGGCACCCGGTGCACCGTCCGGGTGCGGCCGGTCACCTGCACATGGTCGGTGCGGATGAAGTCGCACTCCAGCCGCTCGGCCGCGGCCACCAGGTCGGTGAAGTAGCCGGGGGCCAGCCAGTCGTCGCCGTCCAGGAAGGTCAGATACTCCCCGTCCGCCGCGTCCAGGCCGGTGTTCCTGGCCGTGGCCAGACCGCCGTTGCGCTCGTGGACGATCACCTTCGCGCCGGGAATGTCCTCCCTGGCGCGCCGGAGGATCTCGGCCGTCCCGTCGGTCGAGCAGTCGTCGACGAGGATGAACTCGAAATCCTCCCGGGCGTTGGCCCGCAGGCTTCTGAGGGTGTCGGGCGCGTATGTCTGCACGTTGTAGAACGGCACGATGACGGAGAGCTTAACCACCCGCAGCACGCTAGTTGGAGACCCGGCGCATTTCCTGTCCCGGAAAAGTACTGCGAGTGAACGATGAATGTCCGAACGGTGAAGTGGACCGAATGTGGGGGAAGTTGACCACTCTGGCCTGCCGATTCCCCAACCGTCGGCCGCCTGTTAACCCTTTGTTGCTGTCGCGTTGGGCCGCGCATCGAAATGCCTTCCTAACTTCTGGGACGTGCCCCCACGTACCAGCAATCAGGCCGATCCGGCCGAAGCCCCAGCCGAGCCCCGCCAGGCGCTGCGGGTCGCCGTCCTCGCCGACTCCGACACCCGGTGGAAATGGGGCGCGCTCACCGCGCGCCGCCTGACCGCCGAGGCGACCGGAGTCGGGCCGGCCGCGCGTCCCGTCGAGGTCAGCGGGCTGCTGCTGCGCGGCCGGGCCACTCCGACCCCCCGTCAGCTCGCGGAGGTCGGCGAGGTCGGTATCGACGCCGGGCGGGTCCGTGAGGTCACCGCCGTCGAGTTCCTGCACACCGTGCGCGACGAGGGGTACGACGTCCTCGTCCTCGCCCTCGTCGGCGGCGGTGTCCAGGCGATGCTGCACGGGCTGGCCGCGCTGCATCTGGAGCGCCGCCCCGTCATCGTCACCGGGTACGTCGGCGTCGTCTACGAGAAGCTGGCCGACGGGCTGCTGCTCCGGCACGGCGCGGACATCGTCCTCGCCAACTCGGCCCACGACGCGGAGCGGTTCCGTGCGGTGTACGAGGGAGTGGGCGCCGACGCCTCGGCGGTCACCGAGGCCGCGCTGCCCTTCCTGGGCGGAGCCCCGTACCGCCCCGAAGAGGGCCGCGACACCGTGGTGTTCGCCGCGCAGCCCTCCGTACCGGCCTCCCGCGCCGACCGTACGT
The DNA here is from genome assembly GCF_056436485.1 of Streptomyces sp. NPDC043746. NCBI lineage: Bacteria > Bacillati > Actinomycetota > Actinomycetes > Kitasatosporales > Streptomycetaceae > Streptomyces > Streptomyces sp. NPDC043746. The sequence continues at coordinate 74,488 of NZ_JBWKCM010000010.1, forward strand.
ACCTGCTCCGCCGGCTCGTCGAGCACGCCCGGCTGCACCCCCGCCGCGAGGTGCTTCTGAAGCTGCGCTCCAAGCCCGGTGAGCACACCACGCACATCGAGGAACTGCCCTACCAGAAGCTCGCACAGAAGCTGCCCGGCGGGCTCCCGCCCAACTTCCGGTTGGTGTACGGGCACATGGGCGAAGTCCTGGACCGCACCGACCTCCTGGTCACCGTCTCCTCCACCGCGGCCCTGGAGTCCCTGCACCGCCGCATCCCGACGGCCGTCCTCACCGACCTCGGCGTTCGCGAACCCCTCGGCAACCACCACTTCGTCGGCTCCGGGCTCCTCACCTCCTGGGACCGGCTCGACGGCGGGTACCGCCCGCGCCCCGACGCGGAGTGGCTGGCAGGACAGGGCGTCGCCGCCGACGGCTCGTACGGCACCGCCTACGACAGGGCCCGCGCCAAGGTGGCCGAGCTGCTGGCGGACGGCCGACTCCCGGCGCTCGCGCCGTACTACACGCCCACCACGGCGCCCGGCTACCTCCCCGGCATCCTCGCCCGCCACCACCTCGCCCCCGACGGCACGCCCCTGCCCGGCGCCGCCGCACCGCAGGAGCCCGGCCGGGTCCGGGGCGTGGTGCGGGAGACCGTACGCAACGCGGCGCGCGGCGCCTACCGGCACGGCGTCCAGCGCGTCGCCCCGGTGATCCGCCGGATGGGGGAGCTGTGACCACCACCCCGGGGACCTCCACGACCTCAGCGGCCTCCACGACCTCAGGAACCTCCATGACCCCAGGAGCAGCGATGAAGCCGCCCCCGACCGTCCTCGCCGTGATCCCCGCCCGCGGCGGATCCAAGGGCGTGCCCGCCAAGAACCTCGCCGAGGTCGGGGGCGTCCCCCTGGTCGCCCGCGCCGTACGCGCCGCACTCGGCGCCCCCGAGGTCACCGACGTCGTCGTCACCACCGACGACGGGGCCATCGCCCAGGCCGCCCGCGCCGCCGCCGTCGACCTCGGCGCCGCCCACCGGCTGCACTGCGTCGAGCGCCCCGCCGCCATCGCGGGCGACACCGCCACCAGCGAGGCGGCCGTGCTGCACGCCCTGGACACCTACGAGGCCGAGCGCGCCAAGCGCGTCGACGTGGTCCTCCTCGTCCAGTGCACCAGCCCCTTCGTCTCCCGCGACGACATCGACGGGGTGGCCCGGGCGGTCGTCCACGAGGGCGCCGACACGGCCGTCACCGTCGCCACGTTCCACGGCTTCGTCTGGCGCGACGGGCACGCGGTGGAGGAGGGCACGTACGGCGTCAACCACGACAAGTCCGTACGCCCCCGCCGCCAGGACCGCCCCCAGGACTACCTGGAGACCGGCGCCGCGTACGCGATGGACGCGGCGGGCTTCCGCACCCACCGGCACCGCTTCTTCGGCCACACCGCCCTGGTCCCCACCGACCCGGCCCGGGTGCTGGAGATCGACGACCCGCACGACCTGGCCCGCGCCCGGGCGCTCGCCCCGCTCCTGGACCCCGCGCCGCTGCCCACCCGGGCCGACGTGGACGCGGTCGTCCTGGACTTCGACGGCACCCAGACCGACGACCGGGTCATGGTCGACTCCGACGGCCGCGAGACCGTCGCCGTCCACCGGGGCGACGGACTCGGCATCGCCGCCCTGCGCAAGGCGGGCGTGCCCCTGCTGATCCTCTCCACGGAACAGAACCCCGTCGTCGCCGCCCGCGCCCGCAAGCTCCAGGTCCCCGTCCTGCACGGCATCGACCGCAAGGACGAGGCGCTCAAGCAGTGGTGCGACGAGCAGGACATCGCTCCCGAGCGCGTGCTCTACGTCGGCAACGACGTCAACGACCTCGGCTGCTTCGCCCTCGCGGGCTGGCCCGTCGCGGTCGGCAGCGCCCACGACTCGGTGCGCGCGGCGGCGCGCGCCGTCACGACCACCCCCGGCGGCTACGGCGCCATCCGCGAGATCGCGGCCTGGCTGCTGGGCCCCACCCTCACCGCTGACATCTCAGCCCCCACTGTCCCCACCACGTAAGGAAGCACCACCATGAGCACCTCCCGTCTGCGCACCTTCGGCACCCGCACCGCCGGACCCGGCCGGCCCGTCTACATCACGGGTGAGATCGGCATCAACCACAACGGCGACCTCGGCAACGCCCTCGCCCTGATCGACGTGGCCGCGGAAGCCGGCTGCGACGCCGTCAAGTTCCAGAAGCGCACCCCGGAGATCTGCACCCCGCGCGACCAGTGGGACATCGAGCGCGACACCCCCTGGGGCCGGATGACGTACATCGACTACCGCCACCGCGTCGAGTTCGGCGAGGAGGAGTACCGGGCCATCTCCGAGCACTGCGCCGAGCGCGGCATCGACTGGTTCGCCTCCCCGTGGGACACCGAGGCCGTCGCCTTCCTGGAGAAGTTCGACGTCCCCGCCCACAAGGTGGCCTCCGCCTCGCTCACCGACGACGAGCTGCTGCGCGCCCTGCGCGCCACGGGCCGCACGGTCATCCTCTCCACCGGCATGTCCACCCCGAAGCAGATCCGCCACGCGGTGGAGGTCCTGGGCAGCGACAACATCCTGCTCTGCCACGCCACCTCGACCTACCCGGCCAAGGCCGAGGAGCTGAACCTGCGGGTCATCAACACCCTCCAGCAGGAGTACCCGAACGTCCCGATCGGCTACTCCGGTCACGAGACCGGCCTCCAGACCACGCTGGCCGCCGTCGCCCTCGGCGCCACCTTCGTCGAGCGCCACATCACCCTGGACCGCGCCATGTGGGGCTCCGACCAGGCCGCCTCCGTCGAGCCGCAGGGCCTGACCCGCCTGGTCCGCGACATCCGCACCATCGAGGCGTCCCTCGGTGACGGCGTCAAGAAGGTGTACGCGTCCGAGCTCGGCCCGATGAAGAAGCTCCGCCGGGTCGCGGGCGTCGTCGCCGAGGCCGAGAACGCCCCGGCCCCCGAGCCGGTCGCGGTCTGAGCGCCGACCGGTGAACCTCGCCTTCGTCGAGAGCCCGGTCCAGCTCCTGAACGTCCTGGAGTGGGTGCACACCGAGGGGGGAGACGATCCGGCCGCCACCACGGTCGTCGTTCTCCCCCCGGTCGACCCGATGTCGCGCGGTCAGCTGCGCCGGATGGCGGAGCTGGCCCGCGACGAGGGCGTCGCCGTCCGCTGGCAGGAGGCGCGCGGGGAGTCCGGCGCGCCTCTCAAGGCCCTGCGCGCCCTGGCCGGACTGGTCAGGCGCGCGGACCACATCGTGATCGGCGACCCGTTCTCCCGTTACGTGCAGCTCCTGCTGACCCTGGTCCGCGCCGAGCGCCTCACGGTGGTCGACGACGGCACGGCGACCATGGAGTTCGTCGCCCAGCTGGCCAGGGGCGAGCGGCTGACCCGCTGGCACCGCAAGGGCCGGGGCGGGCCGCGCGAACTGGTCCTGGCCCCGGTCACGGCCACCGCGCGGCGCCGCTTCACCCCGACGGCCCGGCGCACGGTGGAGGTCTTCACCGCGATGCCGGTCGAGCCCCCCGAGGGCATCACCGTCACCGCCAACGCCTTCACCTGGACCCGCGCCCGCTTCGGCCCGCCCGCCATCGGCAAGGGCGCGGACCTGGTCGGCACCTCCCTGGTGGAGACGGGCGTGGTCGACGCCGCCCCGTACCGGGAGGCGGTGGCGGCCCTGACCCGCACCCACGGGGCCACCCGCTACTTCGCCCACCGCCGCGAGTCCGCCGAGAAGCTCCACGCCCTGGAAGCCGCCACCGGCCTGGAGATCGTCCGCCCGGACCTCCCCCTGGAGCTCATCGCCCGCCGCGGCCCCATCGGCCACACGGTGGTGAGCTTCCCCTCCACGGTGGTCCACACCCTCCCGCTGGCCCTGGCCGGCACGGGCGTGAACGTCGCGGTCTGCGACATCGCCCCCGAGTGGCTGCGTACGACGGCCTCCCCGCGCGCCCAGGGCTTCCTGAGCGGGGTCACGGAGACGGCCCGGGGGGTGCAGCGGCTGACGTCCACGGCGCACGCGTAGAGGGCGGGGTGTCGTACGCGCAGGGAGCGGGGAGGGCGTACGCGCAGGGGGTGCGGCGACGGCGTATCGACCGGTCCCGTACACCATTGGAGAACCCCAAGGCATACCCACCGTCACGACCCGTCACACACCTCCACCCCGCCTTCTGTTCCCCTGTGCGGTTGAAGTTTTCTTGATCTGTGGCCAGTTGGGGGGTGAAGGGGCCTACGCTTCACCAGGTGAACCAGTTGAAGTCCCGCGCCGCAGCCCGCTCCGAAGACCTGGTCGACCAGCCGGGAGGAGGTGGGCTGCCCGGCAGGCTCGGTGACGAGCTGCGGGCCGAGCTGATCGCCTTCCGCCGGGATCTGCACATGCACCCCGAGCTGGGCAACCAGGAGTTCCGGACCACCGCCGCCATCAAGGACCGGTTGGAGAAGGCGGGGCTGCGGCCGCGGGTGCTCGACGTGGGGACCGGGCTCGTCTGTGACGTGGGGGAGTGGGACGGGGTGACGCCCATGCTGGCGTTGCGGGCCGACATCGACGCGCTGCCGATCCCGGACACCAAGGCGGACGTCCCCTACCGGTCCACCGTCCCCGACCGGGCCCACGCCTGCGGGCACGACGTCCACACCACCACCGTGCTCGGCGCCGGGCTGGTCCTCGCCGGGCTCCACCGGCAGGGGCTCCTGCCGAACGCGGTACGCCTGGTCTTCCAGCCGGCCGAGGAGGTCCTCCCGGGCGGCGCGGTCGACGCGATCGAGTCCGGGGTCCTGGAGGGCGTCGGCCGGATCATCGCCGTCCACTGCGACCCCAAGGTGGACGCCGGGAGGATCGGGCTGCGCATCGGCCCCATCACCTCCGCCTGCGACCGCCTGGAGATCTCCCTCGACGGCCCCGGCGGCCACACCGCCCGCCCGCACCTGACCACCGACCTGGTCACCGCCGCCGCCCGGGTCGCCGTGGACGTCCCCGCGCTGCTCGCCCGCCGCGTCGACGCCCGCTCCGGCCTCGTGCTGACCTGGGGCCGCCTCCAGACGGGCCACGCCCCCAACGTCGTACCGCAGCACGCCGAGCTGTCCGGCACGGTCCGCTGCCTGGATCTGGCCGCCTGGCGGGACGCGCCCGACCTGGTGCACGCCGCCATCGACGAGGTGGCCGGAATGCATCGGGCCAAGACCGTGATCAATTACGTACGGGGCGTCCCGCCCGTGGTGAACGACGCCGAGTCCATCGGGCTGCTGGACGCGGCGATGACCGAGCGCCGCGGCTCGTACGCGATCGAGGACACCGAACAGAGCCTCGGCGGCGAGGACTTCTCCTGGTACCTGGAGCGCGTCCCCGGCGCCATGGCCCGCCTGGGCGTCCGGCCGCCCGGCGACACGCGCGGTCTGGACCTGCACCGGGGCAACTTCGACGTGGACGAAGAGGCCATCACCGTGGGGGTCGAGCTGTTCACGGCCGCCGCCCTGCTGGCCGGACGGTCGTAGGGCAGCCGTAACGAACTGTTCGCCGGCCATCCGTGGACCCGGCGCGCCACCCTCTGTTCGCGACGATCCGATAACGGCTTCCGTACGTGCTCTTATCTGACATCTACGCGCGTTACGATCGCCGCGAAACCAGCGCCGGAAGAGGCGCTTCGGTCAGGTTTGAAGGAGCCTCCCTTGCGCCGGATCACCAGGATTGCCACCGTGGGCGTCGCGTCAGCGGCCCTCGCGCTCAGCGCCACCGCGTGTGGCGGAAAGACGTCGTCGTCGGGCTCCGGCTCCGACGGTGACAAGGCCGCCATCGCGTACGACATCGGCGGCCGCGGCGACCAGTCGTTCAACGACGCCGCCTACGCCGGTCTCTCCAAGGCGCAGAAGGACCTCGGCGTCGAGGGCAAGGAGGCCGAGCCCTCCGACGGTGAGAGCGACGCCGACAAGGTGCAGCGCCTCACCGAGCTGGCCCGGGCCGGCAACAACCCGGTGATCGGCGTCGGCTTCGCCTACGCGCCCGCCATCAAGAAGGTCGCCCCGAAGTTCCCGGACACCACGTTCGGGATCATCGACGACGCCTCGGTGACCGGCAAGAACATCGCCAACATCGTCTTCAACGAGGAGCAGGGCTCCTACCTCGCCGGCGTCGCCGCCGCCAAGGTCAGCAAGACGAAGGTGGTCGGCTTCATCGGCGGTGTCGAGACCCCGCTGATCAAGAAGTTCGAAGCCGGTTACGTCCAGGGCGTCAAGGACACCGACCCCTCGGTGAACGTGCTGCCGCAGTACCTGACCCAGCCCCCGAACTTCGACGGCTTCTCCAAGCCCGACCTCGGCAAGGCCGCCGCCCAGGGCCAGCTCGACAAGAAGGCCGACGTGATCTACTCGGCCGCCGGTCTGGCCGGCTCCGGCGCCATCGAGGCCGCCTCCAAGGCGGGCAAGTGGAACATCGGCGTCGACTCCGACCAGTACAACCAGGCGGGCCTCGCCAACTACAAGGAGTCCATCCTGACCTCGGTCACGAAGGACGTCTCGGACGCGGTCTTCAACCTGATCAAGTCGGTCAAGGACGGCAAGCCGCAGTCCGGTGAGATCCGCTACGGCCTCGACAAGGACGGCGTCGCCCTGTCGACGTCCAACCCGGCCTTCACCAAGATGACCGACGTCATCGCCGCGGTCGACAAGGCCAAGCAGGACATCATCGACGGCAAGATCACCGTCAAGACCGCCCCGTAACCGGGACGGCCCTTCCCTCAGGCACCAGGCCCTGTCCGACCGCCCGCCGCACACCGGCGTGGCGGGCGGACAGGGCCGCCGGGCCCTCCCCGACCAGCGGGGCAGGTCCCCACCGCAGCCGGAGGACCGCGGCACGACCGCGGCTCCCCCGCGACACCCGAGAAGAACCCGCGGTACCCGAAGAAGAAGATCCGCCTCTCGCAGTGCTCTCCTTACCGGGCCGGACCCCGTGTCCGGACGGTGACGTGCGCCTGTGTTTCAAGATTTGGCAGCTCTACGCGTGTAGACAGCCCTCCGGCGCGATAACTTCACCCCCTTCAGCCCCTCCGCCCCCGCTCCTGTCCGGCCAAGGAGAGTGCGTCATCAACGCGTCCAGCAGCCCCCCCGCCGTGGAACTGCACGGCATCACCAAGCGATTCCCCGGCGTCGTCGCCAACCACGACATCGACATCACCATCGGCAAGGGCACCGTGCACGCCCTCGTCGGGGAGAACGGTGCCGGCAAGTCCACCCTGATGAAGATCCTCTACGGCATGCAGAAGCCGGACGAGGGCACCATCGCCATCAACGGTGAGCAGGTCTCGTTCTCCAACCCCGGTGAGGCCATCGAGCGCGGCATCGGCATGGTGCACCAGCACTTCATGCTCGCCGACAACTTCACCGTCCTGGAGAACGTGGTCCTCGGCGGCGAGAAGCTGCACGGCATCGGCTCCGGCGCCCGCAGGAAGATCAAGGAGATCTCCGACGCCTACGGGCTCGGCATCCGGCCCGACGTGCTCGTCGAGGACCTCGGGGTCGCCGACCGGCAGCGCGTGGAGATCCTCAAGGTCCTCTACCGGGGCGCCCGCATCCTCATCCTGGACGAGCCGACCGCGGTCCTCGTGCCGCAGGAGGTCGACGCCCTCTTCGCCAACCTGCGCGAGCTGAAGGCCGAGGGCCTGACCGTCATCTTCATCTCGCACAAGCTGGGCGAGGTGCTCTCGGTCGCCGACGACATCACGGTGATCCGCCGCGGCACGACGGTGGGCACCGCCGACCCGGCCACCACCACGACCAAGCAGCTCGCCGAGCTGATGGTCGGCAGCGAGCTGCCCTCGCCGGAGACCCGCGAGTCCACCGTCACCGAAGTCCCGATGCTGCGCGTCCAGGACCTCTCGCTCACCGTCACCGACCCCGACGGCACTGTCCGCGACGTCCTCGCGGGCGTCGACTTCACCATCCACAAGGGTGAGGTCCTCGGCATCGCAGGCGTCGAGGGCAACGGGCAGACCGAGCTGATCGAGGCCCTGATGGGCATGCGCGACCCGGACGGCGGCGTGATCACCCTCGACACCGACGACATCTCGCACGCCCCCACCCGCAAGCGCCGCGAGTCGGGCATCGGCTACATCCCCGAGGACCGCCACCGCCACGGGGTCCTGCTGGAGGCCCCGCTCTGGGAGAACCGCATCCTCGGCCATGTCACCGAGAAGCCCAACAGCCGCGGCTGGCTGCTGGACAACAGGGCGGCCCGCACCGACACCGAGCGGATCGTGCGCGAGTACGACGTCCGCACCCCCGGTATCGAGGTCACCGCGGCCTCGCTCTCCGGCGGCAACCAGCAGAAGCTGATCGTCGGCCGCGAGATGAGCCACGCCCCCAAGCTCCTGATCGCCGCCCACCCCACCCGGGGCGTGGACGTCGGCGCGCAGGCGCAGATCTGGGACCAGATCCGCGAGGCCCGCCGCGAGGGGCTCGCGGTCCTGCTGATCTCGGCCGACCTGGACGAGCTGATCGGGCTCTCCGACACCCTGCGCGTCATGTACCGCGGCCGACTGGTCGCCGACGCCGACCCGGCCACCATCACCCCGGAGGAACTGGGCTCGGCCATGACCGGTGCCGCCACCGGTCACCTCGAAAGCCCGGAGGACGAGGCCCGATGAAGAAAATCGACAAGGACCGGCTGATCCTCGGCTTCGCCGGGCCGGTGCTCGCCCTGGTCGTGGCCCTCGCGCTGACGACTGTGGTGCTGCTCGCCTCCGGCCGCAACCCCTTCGAGCCGTACCGGATCATGTTCGACTCGGCGTCGTACACCGACGTCCAGGTCCTGATCATCAACCAGGCGGGTACCTACTACCTCGCCGCCCTCGCGGTCGCCGTCGGCTTCCGCATGAACCTCTTCAACATCGGCGTCGACGGGCAGTACCGCCTCGCCGCCATGATGTCCGCACTGGTCGGCGCCAGCGTCAGCCTGCCCGGCCCGCTGCATATCGCGCTCATCGTCATCGTCGCGATGCTCGTGGGCGCCTTCTGGTCCGGCATCGCGGGCTTCCTCAAGACCAGCCGCGGGGTGAGCGAGGTCGTCTCCACGATCATGCTCAACTCGATCGCCACCGCGCTGATCGCCTGGCTGATCCTGCCGAAGAACTTCGGCGAGCAGCCCCCCGGCTCCAACAACCTCACCACCGGTGAGATCGCGGAGTCCGGCTGGTTCCCGGGGCTGCCGATGGGCGACGGGGCCGGCGAGATCTACGGCTTCACCTTCGTCGCGGCCGGCTGCGGCCTGCTGTACTGGTTCGTCCTCAACCGCACCCGGTTCGGCTTCGACCTGCGCGCCACCGGCGCCAGCGCCAGCGCCGCCCAGGCCTCCGGTGTGGACGCCAAGAAGATGATCCTCACCTCGATGCTGATCTCCGGCGCGGTCGCGGGCCTCGCGGGCATGCCGACGCTGCTCGGTGACACCCACACCTACAGCCTCGACTTCCCCACCGGGATCGGCTTCACCGGTATCACCATCGCGCTGCTGGGCCGCAACAACCCGCTCGGCATCGCCTTCAGCGCCCTGCTCATCGCCTTCCTGGACAAGTCGTCGGCCTCGCTCGACCAGTACGGGTACGAGAAGGAGATCGCCACGATCATGCAGGGCCTGATCGTGATCTCGGTCGTCGTCTCCTACGAGCTGGTACGCCGCTACGGCGTCCGCCGCCAGCAGCAGAAGGTCGGCGAGGAACTCGCCGCCGGCCATGCCATCAAGACCGAGAAGGAGGCGGCCCTGTGAGCACCAGCAAAGCCATCGCCGCACGCCCCGCCCCGCTGAAGGGCGGCCGCCGCAAGCTCACCCTGCCCGTCGTCCTGCTCATCATCGCGGGCGGCCTCGCCCTCGTCTCGCTCGTCCGCCTCATCAGCGGCGCCGACGACATCACCTCCGTCGGCCAGGTCGCCGGAGCCCTGGAACTCGCCGTACCGATCGGCCTCGCCGGACTCGGCGGCCTCTGGGCCGAGCGCGCGGGCGTCGTCAACATCGGCCTCGAAGGCATGATGATCCTCGGCACCTGGTTCGGTGCCTGGGCCGGGTTCCAGTGGGGCCCGTGGATGGGTGTCCTCTTCGGCATCATCGGCGGCTGCCTCGGCGGCCTGCTCCACGCGATCATCACCGTCACCTTCGGCGTCAACCACATCGTCTCCGGTGTGGCGATCAACATCCTCGCCGTCGGTGTCACCCGCTACCTCTCCAACTTCGCCTTCGACGGCGTGCAGGGCGGCTCCTCCAAGCAGTCCCCGCGGATCGACCCGATCGACAAGATCACCATCCCGGGCCTCTCGGACTGGCTGCGCGAGGTCCAGCAGCACCACTGGTTCCTGGTCTCCGACATCGCGGGCATCCTCGGCGGCCTGGTCACCGGCCTCTCCCTGCTGACCCTGCTCGCGCTGCTGCTGATTCCCGCCACCTGGTGGATCCTGTGGCGCACCCCGTTCGGACTGCGGCTGCGCTCCTGCGGCGAGTCCCCGGTGGCAGCCGAGACGCTCGGCGTCAACGTGTACAAGTACAAGTACATCGCGGTCACCATCTCCGGCGGGCTCGCGGGCCTCGGCGGCGCGTTCCTCGCGATCGTCGCCACCGGCATCTACCAGGAGGGCCAGACCGGCGGTCGCGGCTACATCGGCCTCGCCGCGATGATCTTCGGCAACTGGATGCCGGGCGGGATGGCGCTCGGCGCCGGACTCTTCGGCTTCACCGACAGCCTCAAGCTGCGCGGCGGCGCGGAGAACGTCCACGCGATGCTGCTCCTGCTGGCGATCCTGCTGGTCATCGCGGTGTTCTGGCAGCTCTACAAGAAGAAGTACGTCGCCGCGGTGATCTCGGCGGCCGTCTCGGCGCTGCTGTTCACCTGGTACCTGCTGACCGACCAGGTGCCGAGCCAGTTCGTCGACGCCGCCCCGTACGTCACCACGCTGCTGGTCCTCTCGCTCGCCGCGCAGCGGCTACGGATGCCGAAGGCGGACGGCGTGCCCTATCGGAAGGGCGAGGGCAAGTGACCTCGCCCGCCTCCGAAGGCCCAGCCGCCACCGTCACCTTCGACGAGGCCGACTGGGAGGCCCTGCGGGACGCGGCCCGGGACGCGATGTCCCGGGCGTACGCCCCCTACTCGGGCTTCCCGGTCGGGGTCGCCGCCCGGGTGGACGACGGCCGCACGATCACCGGCTGCAACGTCGAGAACGCCTCCTACGGCCTCTCGCTCTGCGCCGAGTGCGGCCTCGTCTCCACCCTCCAGGCGACCGGCGGCGGCCGGCTGACCCACTTCACCTGCGTGGACGGCACCGGGGAGATCCTGGTGCCGTGCGGCCGGTGCCGGCAGCTCCTGTACGAGTTCGGGGGCCCCGGACTCCTCCTGGAGACGCCCGACGGGCGCCGCACGCTGGACGAGATGCTGCCGCAGGCGTTCGGCCCGCAGCACCTCGGCTGACCCCGCACTCTCCGGCGGTGGCCCTTCCCTTCCTGGAAGGGCCACCGTCCTTTCCTCTCTCTATGCGCGTAGAGTCAACGAGGACTCTTGCGTACGCACCGGCCGGAAGGACTCCCATGGACGCCATCTCCGTCATCCGCACCAAGCGGGACCGAGGCGAGCTGACCCCCGAGCAGATCGACTGGGTCATCGACGCGTACACCCGCGGCGAGGTCGCCGACGAGCAGATGTCCGCCCTCGCGATGGCGATCCTGCTCAACGGCATGGACCGCACCGAGATCGCCCGCTGGACCGCCGCGATGATCGCGTCCGGCGAGCGGATGAACTTCCGAGCGCTCTCCCGCCCCACCACCGACAAGCACTCCACCGGCGGCGTGGGGGACAAGATCACCCTGCCGCTCGCCCCGCTGGTCGCCGCGTGCGGCGCGGCCGTACCGCAGCTCAGCGGCCGGGGCCTCGGCCACACCGGCGGCACCCTGGACAAGCTGGAGTCCATCCCCGGCTGGCGGGCGCACCTGTCCAACGAGGAGATGCTGCACGTCCTCGACACCACCGGCGCGGTCATCTGCGCCGCCGGTGACGGACTGGCCCCCGCCGACAAGAAGCTGTACGCGCTGCGCGATGTCACCGGAACCGTCGAGGCCATCCCGCTGATCGCCAGCTCGATCATGTCCAAGAAGATCGCCGAGGGCACCGGGGCGCTCGTCCTGGACGTCAAGGTCGGCTCCGGCGCCTTCATGAAGACCATCGAGGACGCCCGCGAACTGGCCTCCACCATGGTCGCCCTCGGCACCGACAGCGGCGTCCGCACGGTCGCCCTGCTCACCGACATGTCGACCCCGCTCGGCCTCACCGCGGGCAACGCCCTGGAGGTACGGGAGTCCGTCGAGGTCCTGGCCGGTGGCGGCCCGAAGGACGTCGTCGACCTGACCCTCGCCCTGGCCCGCGAGATGCTGGACGCGGCCGGCCTGAAGGACGCCGACCCCGAGAAGGCGCTCTCCGACGGCTCCGCGATGGACGTCTGGCGCCGCATGATCTCCGCCCAGGGCGGCGACCCGGACGCCACGCTGCCCACCGCCCGCGAGCACCACATCGTCACCGCCCCCGCCTCCGGCGTCCTCACCCGCCTGGACGCCTACGACGTCGGCGTCGCCGCCTGGCGCCTCGGCGCCGGCCGCGCCCGCAAGGAGGACCCGGTGCAGGCGGGCGCGGGCGTCGAACTCCACGCCAAGCCCGGCGACACCGTCACCGAGGGCCAGCCCCTGATGACGCTGCACACGGACACCCCGGAGAAGTTCGACTACGCCCTCAAGGCCCTCCCGGGCGCGTACGACATCGCCCCGGCGGGCACGTCGTTCGCCCCGCTGCCGGTGGTGCGGGAACGTATCGCCTGACCTGCGGCTTCCCTGTACGGGTGAACGGGACCGGTGGACTGCCGCCGGTCCCGTTCGGCATGCTGGACTCGGTGACGTACCGATAGAGGAGACCGCCATGAGCGCACTCACCGTCGACCCCGTGCCGGGCCACGGCCAGGACTGGGACGACATCGTCCGGATCTGGGAGGAGACGGACGCACCCGAGGGCTGCAAGGTGGAGATCATCGAGGAGATCGTCACCGTGTCGCCGCCACCGTCCAAGGACCACAACACCACCGCTGCCCTGCTCCAGCGCAGGCTCTACACCGTCATCCCGGAGGAGTGGGAGATCTACCAGACCCTCGGCCTCTCGCTGCCGGGGCGGGGTGGGATCTACATCCCCGACCTCGTGGTCGTGGACCGCGCCACCGCCTCCGGGCCGGGGAACACCGTCCCCGCCGAGGAAGCCCGCCTCGTCGTCGAGATCACCTCCCGGGCCAACGCCAACCACGACCGCATCAGCAAGGCCAACGGCTATGCCAAGGCCGGGGTGGAGCTGTTCCTGCTCCTGGATCCCTGGCACTCCGGCCGGCCGACCGCGACGCTCTACGGGGAGCCGGAGGGCGGCACGTACCGGGTGCTGCAAGCGGTCGAGTACGGCGGGAAGATCACCCTCCCCGAACCGTTCGGACTCGACCTGGACACGGGTGTCTTCCCGGTCAGCTGAGGCCGCTTCCGCCACTCCTGTCGGTGGCACACGCGAGCGGCCCGCCGCACGGAACTTCTCCGTGCGGCGGGCCGCCGTCGTGCGGGGTGAACTACCTTCCCTGGCGGGTCACTTGCCCAGGTAGGCGTTGTAGATCTTCACCGAGGACTTGTTGCCCTTCTTGTCGGTGATGTCGGCGGCGAAGGAGATGGCCTTGCCCTTCGCCGGGTTCTTCACCGAGATCTTGCCCTTCTTCACGGTGACCTTCTTCCAGGTCTTGCCGTTGTTGTAACTGACGTACGCTGTCAGCGACTTGAGGTTCTTCCCGGCGGCCGAGCCCTGGACCGTCACCGGCACCGAGATCGTCCTGCCCGCCTTCGCGTAGCCGTCGGAGCCGATGGCGGGGGTGAAGCGGGCGGTGGAGACCGGGAGCTTCGTGGTCGACTTCTTGGAGCGGAACGAGAAGCTGACGTCCACCCGGGTGGAGAGGTTGCCGATCTTCGCGCTGTGCCGCACCGACGAGGTGAGCTGGTACGAGGCGTCGCCCGCCGGGACCTTGAACGGCTCCCAGCCCTGGAGCGGGTCCTTGTTCTGGGCGTACTTCTTGCCGTTGCGGTGGAGCACCGTCGTGACCGACGAGAGCTGCATCCCGCCCTCGTTGCCCTTGCCGTCCGCCAGGACCGGCAGCATGGCGGCGATCTCGTTGCCCTCCCGGTAGACGCCGTCGTAGCCGGTCAGCCGGGGGCCGAAGACACCGGTGTTGACCGCCCGGGTGTAGGTCTTGCCGCCCTTGTAGGCGACGGCGTTCCCGACGGTGTAGCCCGCGTCGTAGACCGGGAAGCCGTCGGCGTCCTTGCCGCCCACCTGGGTGAAGTCCAGGGTCCAGCGGGCCTTGTCGGTGGTGGAGAGGCGGATCGTGCGGACCCCGGGCAGCGACTGGGTCGCGGGAGAGCCGTAGAGGCCGTAGCCGCCGGGCAGTTCGGCCATCGGGTAGACCATGCCGGTCTTCTTCTTGACCGCCCCGGCGCCCATCGTCAGCTTCACCGTGGCGAACTGGTTGGCCTTGTAGGTGCGGCTGTAGCCCGTGCCGAGCTGCTGGACCCGGCCGCCGGAGACGGTGTTGTAGTCGCCCGACGCCCCGGTGTTCCAGCTGCCGGCCCAGCGCTGGCTGAGCGAGCCGTCGGTGATCTTCGGGCCGACGTGGGCGGTGCGGAGGCTGTCCCCCGCGCCGACCATCCAGCTGTACGTGGCCTCGGCCTGCTTCGTCGAGATCGTGTACTCGCTCTGCAGGCTGCGGACCTTGGCCCCCTTCACCGGCAGGGTGATGGCGATCGGCTTGGCCTTGCGTGCGTCCAGCGTGACCGTCGTGTTCTTCGTGACGGCCAGCTTCGGCTGGGCGAGCCAGTCGATGTGGTTGGGCTTCTTCCGGTCCGTGACGATGTCCGAGTCCAGGACGTACGTGCCCTTGGGCACCCGGACCTTGGCCACCCCGTTCTTGAACGGCGCGGTGAACGAGGCGCCGCCCGCCGTGCCGCCCAGGTCGCCCAGCGAGAAGTCCGCGGCGGCCGGGGCCTTGCCGGTACGGCCGATGGCCTTCAGCGTGACGTCGTACGACTCGCGCTCACGGTCGACCGCGGCCGCGGTGCGGACGCTCTGGCCGCCGCCGGTGCCCGTGACGTACGCGGAGTACGCGCCGTTCTCCGCGCCGCCCAGCCGGGTGTCGGCCGTCAGCGACACCTGCGCGGTGCCGCCCGCGGGGACGGTGACCTGCTGTGCGCCCAGGGTGAAGAAGCCGGCCGGGGCGGGCTTGCCCTTGGGGCCGGTGCCGGTGACCTTCAGATCGAGGGTGACGTCGGCGGTGCCCAGGTTGCGGTACGTGATGTTCTTGGTGACCGGGACGTCGTCGGTGTGCGGCCACTGCTGCACCCCGAAGTTGACCGAGACCTGGTCGCTCACGACGGTCTGGGTGAGCGCCCGGTCCACCGCGATCCGGCCCGCGCCCTGCTGGAACGGGGTATACGCACCGGGCTTGGCCGAGGCCGCCAGCACGCTCTTGAGCTGGGTGTTCTTCCAGCCGGGGTGCTGCTGCTTGAGCAGCGCCGCGGCGCCCGCGACATGCGGGGTGGCCATCGACGTGCCGGAGATGGTGGTGTAGCCCGCAGGCTTCTCACCGACCTCCAGAGCGATCTCCGAGCCGGGGGCGGAGGCTGCCGTGATGTCCGCACCCGGGGCGGTGACATCGGGCTTGACCCCGCCGTCGCCCACGCGCGGGCCACGGCTGGAGAAGCCCGCCAGCTTGTCCTTGACGTCGACCGCGCCGACGGTCAGCGCGGCGTCCGCGCTGCCGGGAGAGCTGATCGTGCCCGCCCCGTCGCCCTCGTTGCCCGCCGCGATGGCGAAGAGGACACCGCTCTTGGCCGAGAGCCGGTTGACCGCGGCCTCCAGCGCGTCCACCTCGGGGGTGTCCATGCCGCCGAGGCTCAGGTTCACGATGTCGGCGCCCTGGGCGACCGCCCACTCCATGCCGGCCAGGATGCCCGAGTCGTCGCCGAACCCGTCGTCCCCGAGCACCTTGCCCGCCAGCAGCTTGGCGTCCGGGGCGACGCCCTTGAACTTCCCGCCCGACCGGGCGCCCGAACCCGCCGCGATCGACGCGACGTGCGTGCCGTGGCCGACCCGGTCCTTCAGGTCCCGCGAGGAGGAGAAGTTCTTCGCCGCGGCGATCTTGCCCTTGAGGTCGGCGTGGGTCCCGTCCACCCCGGTGTCCAGGACCGCGATCTTGACGCCCTTGCCGGTGTAGCCCGCCTGCCAGGCCGCCGGCGTCCCGATCTGGCCGACGCTGCGGTCCAGGGCGACCTTGCGCTTCCCGTCCAGCCAGACCCGGTCGACGCCCGCCGCGGTGGTGCGCTGCGGACTGCCGGCCTGCTCGCTGGTGAGCGCCTCCCACAGGTCCGGGGCGTCCTCCTTCGGCGTGGCCACCGACTGCGCGTTCAACGACGGCAGGCTCCGCCCGATCCGGGTGGCGCCCGCGCCCCGGACCTCCGCCTTCGCCCGCGCGCTCTGCGCGCCCCCGTAGCTGACGATGAGCCGCAGGTCCTTCTTCTGGGCCCGGCGGTTCTCCGGCCGGTTCAGCTCCGTGATGTCGAACAGCCGCCGGTCGAGCTTGCCCGAGGCGATGAGCCGCTGGGCGTCGGCGGGTATGACGAGCGTGCGCCCGTCCCGTATCTGCTTGCGCACCGGGATTCCGGCGCGCCCCTGCGCGGGCTCGAAGCCCACGACCCGGCCCTTGGCGTCCACCGACACCCGGTCACCGGTGATCAGCGTCAGCTGGTGCACGGCCTTGCCCGGGAGACCGGAGGCCGCAGGGCCCGCCGCGGAGGGCCGGACCGGCTGGGCGGCGGCGGGCGTGGTCATGCCCGCGGCAAGCGCGACGGCGACGGCCGCGGCGACAGCCGGGACCCCCGCCCTGTTCACATGTCTGCGCAACTCTCCCCCTGGAGAATGAGGCGGTTCCTCTGAACCGTTCACTCAGACCAGAGGGAAAAAGTCGTGAAGGGGTTCGCAAGGGATGTGCTCAATTTGTGAGTTGGGGCTCATCGGCCGAAATCCCACCCCGGGCGGCGATGAGTTTCGGTCACCGGGTCGGTCCTGCCGTTGTGGCAGCCGTGAAACCGATCGTTCTCGTCGTCGCCGGACACGTCACCCGTGACGCCGTACCGGCTCTCTGCGCGGAGCTGGAGACCTTGCTGAGCGGTCCCGGGGCCACCGCGCCGGACGGGGCCCCTCCCGCGCCGTCGGGCCCCGTGGAGTGCGATGTCGGCGGCGTGGACCGGCCCGGCCTGGCCCTGGTGGAGGCGGTGGCCCGACTGGCCCTGGTCGCCCGCCGGTCCGGGCGGCAGCTGGTGCTGCGCCGGGTGGGGCCCGAACTCCAGGGGCTGCTGGACCTGGTGGGGCTGGCGGAAGTGGTGGGGCTGGGGGAGCCGGAGGCCCGGCGCTCCCGGCCCTGAGTCACTCCCCGCCCTGCGCCCCCGCCGGCAGCCGCTCCGGCAGGTCGAAGAGCGGGAACCACCGCTCCACGTCCAGGAAGCAGTGCATGCCCGAGACGGCCCCGTCCCGGACGTCGATGACCTGCACGGCCCACGGCACGAAGCCCGGCCCCTCCGGGGCGGGCTTGTAGTGGGCGAAGCCCGGGGAGCCGTTGGCCGAGACCGGCACCAGGCGGGAGCCCGCGCAGGCCGCGCCGATGGTCGTCATGAAGCCCGTGATGTCCAAGGTGCCCTGGAGCCACAGGTCGAACGGCGGCATCGTCATCACCGCGTCCTCGTGGAGCAGCGCGGTCAGGGCGACCATGTCGTACCCCTCGAAGGCTTTCACATAGCGCTCCAGGAGCTTCTGCTGCTCCTCGTCGAGCGGGTCGGCCGCGTCCGGCACCCGGCCCTTGTGCTCGGTCAGGGTGGCCCGGGCCCGC
This sequence comes from Streptomyces sp. NPDC043746, assembly GCF_056436485.1. Taxonomy (NCBI): domain Bacteria; kingdom Bacillati; phylum Actinomycetota; class Actinomycetes; order Kitasatosporales; family Streptomycetaceae; genus Streptomyces; species Streptomyces sp. NPDC043746. The sequence goes on from NZ_JBWKCM010000010.1 coordinate 92,450, forward strand.
TGGAGGGCGCTGTTGACCGAGGCGACGGAGGTCTCCAGCAGCTCGGCGACCTCCGCCGCCTTCCAGGCGAGCACCTCGCGCAGGATCAGCACGGCCCGCTGCTTGGGCGGCAGATGCTGGAGGGCGGCGATGAACGCCAGGCGCACCGACTCCCGCGCCACGGCGGCCTCCGCCGGGTCCTGGACGGCGGGCAGGACGCGGCCGTCCGGCATCGGCTCCAGCCAGACGTTCTCCGGGCGGGGAGTGAGCGCGGCCTGGGCGAGCGGGGTCGGGCCGCTCAGATCGACCGGCCGGGCCCGCTTGTTGCCCGCGTTCAGCATGTCCAGGCAGACGTTGGTGGCGATGCGGTAGAGCCAGGAGCGCAGGGAGGAGCGGCCTTCGAACGTGTCGATGCTGCGCCAGGCCCGCACCAGGGTGTCCTGCACCGCGTCCTCGGCCTCGAACGCCGAGCCGAGCATCCGGTAGCAGTATCCGGTCAGCTCGGTGCGGTGGCCTTCGAGGCGGGCGTCGATGTCGGCGTCACCGGGGACTCCGGTGCCCCCGGCCCCCGCGCCCGCGGCCGTCGTCGTGGTCAGATCGCTCATCGCTCCACCCCTGTCGCGCAGCCGCGCCGCGGCCTTGGTCACCCGGTACCTCGGAAGCTACCGCAGGGCACTGACAGCAGGGGTGAGTAGAGGCCGACGGGCCCGCGCCGATCAGGTCCCGGGCTTGCGCCCGTAGACGTACACGTCGTCGCCGTTCTTCAGCAGGTTCCAGTATGCCTTCGCGTCGGCGGGGCGCATGTTGACACAGCCACCGGAGCCCGGCGGGTTGTACATGGACTTGGTGACCGAGTGGAACGCCTGGCCGCCGTCGAAGAACTGCGCGTGCGGCATCCGCACGTTGTAGATCGTCGACCAGTGGTTGATGTTGCGCCAGTAGATCTTCTTGGCGCCCGTACGGGTCTCCGCGCCGTCCCGGCCGGTGCGCACCGGCACCGGACCGTACTTCAGCGTCTTGCCGTCCTGGATCCAGCTCAGCTGCCGGGTCAGGTCGACACAGGCGATGCGGCCCTTGTTCGTGGGGCACTTCCCGGCCTTGTTGGGGTTCTTCCCGGCGGCCTGCTGGGCGAGCATCGTGTTCATCGTGCGCCAGGTCAGCGGCCCGGCGTACCCGGCGGCCGGGGTGATGCCGTGGGCGTTCTGGAACTTCTGGATCGCCTTGCAGTCGGCGGCCGACTGCTTGCCGTCGACGGGCCGCTTCAGGAACTTCTCGACCTGCTTCTGGTGCGGCCCCGTGGAGGTGGTGCAGGAGGCGGCCTGAGCCGCGGTCCCGGTGCCCAGGACCAGGGCGGGTGCCGCCACCAGCCCGGCCACGGAGAGCGCCGCCCCACGTCGCAGCCGCCGTCCTCCGGTTATTTTAGCCGTGACTCCCATGCGCCAACTCCCCTTCGCCCACAGTGGTTTTGCGGTTACGCCTGGTAGACGCGCGAAGGGGAGCGGGGGTTGCACGAGTCAGGTCTCGGTTGCGTCGCGGTCCGGCATACCCGGAATTACGGCCTCCGGAACGAGTCCTCGGACGGGCCCGGACGGCCTCCGGAACGCCTGGCTCCGACGGCCTCCGGAACGAGTCCTCGGGCAGGCCCGGAGAGTCAGCGGGTCGCCGGTACCAGCGCCCTCCGCTCGGCCCGCGCCACCCGGGTCCCGTACAGCGTAATCGAGACGACGCCGAGGACCGCCAGCAGGCCGAGGGCCGCCGTCGCCGCCCAGCCGCCCGCGTGGAAGGCGACCGCGCCGAGCGTGCCGCCCGCGCTGGAGCCCAGGTAGTACGCCGACTGGTAGAGCGCCGACGCCTGCGCCCGGCCCTCCGTCGCCGTCCGGCTCACCGAGGACGAGGCGACCGCGTGTCCGGCGAAGAACCCGGCCGTGATCAGCACCAGCCCCGCCAGGACGGCGAGCAGCGCGTCCGACAGCGAGAGCAGCAGCCCCGCCGCCGTGGTCGAGACCGCCAGATAGAGGGCGCCCCGGCGGCCGAGGCGGGCCACCAGTCGGCCGGCCGCGGCCGAGGAGACCGTACCGACCAGGTAGACCAGGAAGATCGAGCCGACGACGCCCTGCGGCAGCGAGAACGGCTCGTCGACCAGCCGGTAGCCGATCACCGTGTAGACCGCGCCGAACACGGTCATGAACAGTGCGCCGATCGCGTACAGCCGCACCAGCAGCGGGTTGCCGAGGTGCGTGGCGACGGTCTTCGCCAGCGCCTTCGGGTCGAGCGTGCCGGGCCGGAAGTTGCGGGCCCGGGGGATCAGGAAGTGGAAGGCGACGGCGCACGCCAGCGCGAGCAGCCCGACCGCCGCGAGCGCCGCGCGCCAGCCCCAGGCCTGGGCGACCCAGCCGGTGAGGATGCGGCCGCTCATGCCGCCGATGCTGTTGCCCGCGACGAACAGCCCGATCGCGGCGATCAGCGCCTTCGGCCGTACCTCCTCCGCGAGATACGCCATCGCGGAGGCCGGCAGTCCGGCGAGCGCCGCGCCCTGGACGGCCCGCAGCGCGATCAGCCAGCCGATCGAGGGCGCGAACGGCACCAGCATCCCGACCGCGACCGCGACCGTCAGTGAGACCGTCATCATCTCCCGCCGCCCGAACCGCTCCGAGAGCGCGCTCAGCGGCAGCACGCAGAGCGCCAGCGCGCCGGTCGCCGCCGAGACCGTCCAGCTCGCCTGACCGGCGCTCGCACCGTACGCGGCGGAGATCGCGGGCAGCAGGGCCTGGGTGGAGTAGAGGAGGGCGAAGGCCGCGACACCGGCGGCGAAGAGCGCGAAGCTCATCCTGCGGTAGCCGGGGCGGCCGGGCTGCAGGCGCTCGGCGCCGTTCGCGGGAGCGGCGGCGCGGGAGGTGATGACGGGGGACGACGGGGCAGAGGCATCCACGACGACGGTGGATGCCCCGGTATCGGCGGGAGGCATACGACGAACGTAGAGCGCCACGTTTCATGCGTCCAATGCACGAAACCGCCATAATCGATCCCATGGCGCATCAACACAGCTCACAGCCTCGGCTGTCACCGAGTAGTTACGAAGAAGACATCCGTGCCGTCCTCGCGCCACGCCTCGCGTACTTCGAGGCCGTGGCCCGCCACGAGCATGTGACCCGCGCCGCACAGGAGCTGGGCGTCCCGCAGTCCACGCTCTCGCGGGCCATGGTCCGGCTCGAAACGGACCTGGGCGTCGCCCTGTTCGCCCGCAAGGGCCGTACCGTCTCGCTCACCCCGGCCGGCCGCACCTTCCTCACCTCCGCCGAACGGGCCCTGGCCGAGGTGGAGAAGGCCGCCGACTCGGTCCGCGCGGACGCCGACCCCACGGCCGGCCGGGTCTCGTTCGGCTTCCTGCACACCATGGGCTCGGAGACCGTACCGGCCCTGATCCGCGCCTTCCGCGCCGACCACCCGAGGGTCCGCTTCCAGCTCGTCCAGAACTACGGCGAGGCGATGATCGAACGGCTCCGCGCGGGCGGTCTCGACCTCTGCCTCACCTCGCCCGTGCCCGACGCCCCCGACCTGGTCACCCGCCGCCTGGACGAACAGCGCCTGCGCCTGGTCGTCCCCGACGACCACCGCCTCGCCACCCGCCGCCGCATCCGCCTGGCAGAGGCCGCCGACGAGACCTTCGTGACCCTCGAACCCGGTTACGGGCTCCGCCGCATCACCGACGACCTCTGCACGGAGGCGGGTTTCTCCCCGCGCGTCGCCTTCGAGGGCGAGGAGGCCGAGACCCTGCGCGGCCTGGTCGCCGCCGGTCTCGGCGTCGCCCTGCTGCCGCCCCCGGCGGTCGCCCGCCCGGGGGTCGTCGAACTGGCGGTGACGGCCCCGCGCGCGGTCCGCGAGATCGGGGTCGCCTGGCTGGACGGCCACCCGGACACCCCTCCGGTCGCCGCCTTCAAGCGGTTCCTGCTCTCGCGGCGGGGGAACCTGCTGCCGGAGTGAGGGGGCCCGCAAGCCGTGTTGAATGGAGGGCGCCGCCCCCTCTCGAAGGGCGGTCGGGAAAGGTCGAGGGCGTATGAGTGATGTCGAGGACTGGGGGCTGGCGCTGCTGGCCGGTGTCGCGCTTGCGTCCGCCTTCTCCCGAACGGGTCAGCCGTGGGGCTTCAAGATCGCCCTGCCCGCGGGCCTGGTCGGCGTCATCGCTCTCGACCTCGTGTTCGCATCGCCCGGTTGGCAGGCCTACATGATTCCGTTCCTCCTCATCACCGCCGGGGGGATCGTGGACGGGCTGTGGATCGCGGGCCTGTGGCGACCGGGTTCCCGCAGGGGGCGTTCCCGACGGAACCCGTCGCCGCCGCCCCGGTCCCGCACCGTCCCGTCCACAAGCGGGCACGGAGGGAGAGGGGGCCGGTGACGGCCGCGCGGGCATGACCACGCCCGCCGCCCAGCCGGTCCGGCTGGATCCGAGCGCCCGCCGCCCCCGCCCGTCGCCGACCCGTGCGAGACGGACAGAATGTCCAGGTGACCCATGCTTTCTCCACCAGTCCGGACACCTCGCCCGCGCCTGTGCGGTGGAGGGCGAGGGACGCCCTCCTTCCCGGCGTCATCGGGGTCGCCCTGGCGGTGACGGCGCTGATCCTCGCCGCCGGGCTGCCCGGGAAGCTCGCCGAGGTCGGGGAGTTCCGGGCAGCCCTCCCGTGCGCCGGGGCCGTCGGCCCGGCCACCGGCCACGGTGACTGCCTCTCCGAACGACCGGCCACGGTCCTGGCCAAGGAGCGTCGGGGAAAGTCCAAGTCCGTGGTCCGGCTGGTGAAGGTCGATCCGGGCGCGGGCGCTTCACCGTTCCAGGTGAAGATGCAGGGCCCCGGGCCCGTCTTCGACGAGGTGGGGCGCGGGGACCGGGTGGTGCTGCACTCCTGGCGTTCCACGGTGTGGGCGGTGGGCCTGGGAGACCTGCGCCAGGACGCGCACGGCAAGCCCGGCCCGGTCGCGTTCGGCCATCTGGGGGTGGCTCTCGCGCTGGCGATCCTCGGTGCGGCCCTCCTGCTGGCAGCGCTCCGACGGGTTCTGCGCCGTCCCCGCGACCCCGTGGTCCGGGCGTGGCGCGCCGCCGTGCCGTGCGTGGCGGCCCTGGTGCCCGCCGCAGTCGCGATCACCGCCTCCGCCGTCGCCGACGACGCTCCGCTCGTCCTGCTGGTCTCCGCCGCCGGTTGCGCGGTCTCGGGAGCGGCGGCGGCGCTGCTGACCAAGCTGCTCGGGCGGCGCGCCACGGACGACGTCGTCCTCGAACCCACGGCCCTCACCGGGAGACAGGTCGTACGGGCAACCGTGGTCGGTGACGTGCCCTACAGCGTCGAGGGGTACGACCACCTCGCCCTTGACCCGCCGCCGGCGCCCGGCGCCCGCGCACGTCTCGCGCCGGCCACGGACCCGTATGGGAAGGCCGCCCTCGATCCGCTGCCGGACACCCTCGTCCCGGTGCGGTTGCGGCGCAAGCACGTGGCCGACCCGCGGCACCCGGGGCGGTGGTCGGACGTGGTGCTGAGGTGGTACTCGGAAGTGGTGCTGGAGTGCCGGGACGGGGCGGCCCGGGTGCTCGTCGTGGCGGAACGGCACGACATGCGCCGCATCCTGGGCGCGCTGGGGCCACCGGCCGCCTGACCACCTCCGTGAGCGCACGGTTGTCCGGCCGGAGGGGCAGGGCGCGGCGCCCCTCAGTGCCGCAGCGACCGTCCGAACCCCGCCGCCAGCGGCATCCGCAGCCCCAGCGGCGGCGGGGCGGCCAGCGCGTCCTTCACCGGGCGGGCGTAGGAGCGGGCGAAGAGCGAACCCCGTACGAAGTCCGCCGCCAGCGCCACCACTTCGGAGCGGTGCTGGCGCAGTGCGTGCCCGTCGGAGTGGACCTCGAAGCGGCAGGTGTCCCGGTTGGACTTCTTCGCCCGCTCGGCCAGCCGGTAGGACAACTCCGGGTCGGTTCGCTCGTCGTTGGTGCCGTGCACGATCAGCACCCGCCGCCCCACGAGCTGCTTCACCGGCTCCGGCTCGGCGGCGGTGTGGTCCGGCAGCCAGGGGGCCATCGCCAGCACCGAGGTGACCGCCCCGTGCCCGGCGGCCCGCAGCGCCGCCCGTCCGCCCATCCCGTGGCCGACCAGGCAGACGGGCACGTCCCCGTACCGCCGCTGCACCTCGTCGGCCGCCCAGGCCGCGTCCTGCGCCGGGTGCGCGTCGGTGTCGTTCCAGCCCCGCCAGCGGTAGCGCAGGACGTGCACCGCCAGCCCGTCGCCCTCGCCGGCGCGCGCCAGCGCACGGGCGAACGGCAGCTGCATCGCGTACGAAAGGGGGGAGGGGCGGCGCCGTGAGTCGGGTTCGCCGTCCGGGAGCAGCAGGACCACGCCGCTGACCTCGTATGGTGCTCCGGCCGTCGAGACGGCCCGTCCCAGCCTGGCGGCAGGCAGGGGGAGTGCGCGCTGTGCCATGACAGAACAGTCTCAGAAGAGCAGGTGTACTCCACCCGACTTTCCGGTCACTGTTACGCATCGACGGAAGGCGCCAGCGGGCGCTCTACGCGCGTAGGCGCTACAGTGCCCAGATGACGAGCCAGACCCTGAATGTCCCTGATTCCGACCAGATCCGGCGCGCCCCCAAGGTGCTGCTCCACGACCACCTCGACGGCGGCCTCCGCCCGGGCACGATCATCGAGCTGGCCCGCGCGCAGGGTTACGACTCCCTCCCCGAGACCGAGGCCGACAAGCTCGGCGTCTGGTTCCGCGAGGCCGCCGACTCCGGTTCGCTGCCCCGGTATCTGGAGACCTTCGCCCACACCTGCGCCGTCATGCAGACCCGCGACGCGCTCTTCCGGGTGGCCGCCGAATGCGCCGAGGACCTCGCGGAGGACGGCGTCGTCTACGCCGAGGTCCGCTACGCCCCCGAGCAGCACCTGGAGGGCGGCCTGACCCTCGAGGAGGTCGTCGAGGCGGTCAACGCGGGCTTCCGCGAGGGCGAGCGCATCGCCCGCGCCAACGGCCACCGCATCCGCGTCGGCGCCCTGCTCACCGCGATGCGGCACGCGGCCCGTGCGCTGGAGATCGCCGAACTCGCCAACAGCTACCGGGACCAGGGCGTCGTCGGCTTCGACATCGCGGGCGCCGAGGCAGGCTTCCCTCCCACCCGCCACCTCGACGCGTTCGAGTACCTCAAGCGGGAGAACAACCACTTCACCATCCACGCGGGCGAGGCCTTCGGTCTGCCGTCGATCTGGCAGGCCCTCCAGTGGTGCGGCGCCGACCGGCTCGGCCACGGGGTGCGGATCATCGACGACATCGAGGTCGCGGAGGACGGCTCGGTCTCCCTCGGCCGCCTCGCCTCCTACGTACGGGACAAGCGCATCCCGCTGGAGATGTGCCCGACGTCCAACCTTCAGACCGGCGCCGCCACCTCGTACGCGGACCACCCCATCGGGCTGCTGCGGAAGCTGCACTTCCGCGTCACCGTGAACACGGACAACCGCCTCATGAGCGGGACCAGCATGAGCCGGGAATTCGAGCTGCTGACCGAGGCGTTCGGATACACGCTCGACGACATGCAGTGGTTCACCGTCAATGCGATGAAATCAGCTTTCATTCCTTTCGACGAACGCCTCGCGATGATCAATGAGGTCGTCAAGCCCGGTTATGCGGAGCTGAAGTCCGAGTGGCTTTTCCGTCAGACCGCTGTGACCAGCAGTTCTACCGCTTCCGCGAGCTGACGTTCGAGGGTGTGGGCGATGGCCGGGGAGAAATTCCCCGGCCATTTCCCGTGTGTCGGGATGTTTGCGGTCGGGGCGACGGGATGGCTACCGTGCAGAGCCGCTCACATCCCCTTCCCCAAGGATGAACTCTTCATGAAGAAGACCGCTGCCAAGACTCTCGGTGCCGCCGCTCTCGGTGCCGCTTTCGCCGCTGCCGCCGCGGGCAGCGCCGCCGCCGCCCCCGCCCTCCCGCTCGACTCCGCGGCCGGAGCGCTCCCCGTCTCCTCCATGGCGCTGGACACCGTCGCCCAGGCGGCCCAGAACGCCCCGGTCCAGGAGGCCGTCGGCAAGGTCCTCGGCGCCGACGCCACCGACGCCGCCGCCCCGGTCGTCGGCCTGCTCGGTGGACTGCCGACGCAGGGCCTGACCGCCAACGGCATCCCGCTCGGCGGCTGACCGCACCCGCAGCACACGGCGGTGGGGGGGGGGGGGGGGGGGGGGGGGGGGGGGGGGGGGGGGGGGGGGGGGGGGGGGGGGGTGGTGGTGCGTTTTTGCTTGC
>NZ_JBWKCM010000010.1:100702-197388 GCF_056436485.1 Streptomyces sp. NPDC043746
CGGAGGCAGCCCCCCCCTCCCCCCCCTCTGCCCCCTCCCCGGGCCCAACCCCCCCCCCCCCCCCCCCCCCAGCCCCCCAACCCCCCCACCCCCCCCCCCCCCCCCCCCCCCCCCCCCCCCCCCCCCCCCCCCCCCCCCCCTTGTGCTGCCACCGCCCCGTGGCCGGTCGCGTCACCAGGCAGACGTGGACGAGGCGGACTTCTCCGAGGGCAGCAGAGCCCACAGCGCCAGATAGATCAGGAACTGCGGGCCGGGCAGCAGGCAGGAGACGACGAAGATGACGCGCATGGTGCCGGCCGAGGTGCCGAAGCGCCGTGCCAGCCCCGCGCACACCCCGCCGATCATGCGTCCTTCGGTGGGGCGGACCAGTGCGGCCATGGTGGGCTCCTTCGCGAGACGTGAACCGTGGGGCCTGTCTGACGACTCCCGTCCGCCGCCCTCCGGGCAACGGCGGGAACCGGCGGACAGACGCTGGCGGCGGCAGCGGCTCTGTTCTGCCCCCGATGTATCCATCATGCGTCCGCGAAGGGGGACAAAGCATCGCTCTACGGGGCGATGCCGACCCTGGAAATCGTCGGGGTCGAGCCCCCAGGGGCCTCATCCCGCAGGCGGGTCTCCTGCCGGTACCGGGGAAGGTCCCGTACGCCCGGCACTCCCCGGCGGCGCAGCCGCGCCCGGCAGACCGGCACGACCAGCAGGTGCGCCACCACCACCCCCGTGGTGTTCAGCAGCACCGAGTCGATGTCGACCACCTGCCCCGCCACCCCGGTCTGGCCCAGCTCGATGGCGAGCGAGATCAGCGCCCCGGCCGCCACCGTCCGCAGCAGCGACACCCACGGCGAGACGAAGACCCGCCCCCCGGCCATCGGCAGCAGCACCCCGAGCGGGGCCAGCAGGAGAAGCGCCCCGCCGATCCGGCGCACGGCCTCGGCGGGCCCCAGCGCGAGGTCGGCCCTGATCGAGGCGAGCGGCTCGAAGTTGGCGGCGGCGGTCCAGGGCACGTCCAGCGGGCGCAGCGTCAGCCACCCGACGAACAGCAGATGCGCGAGGAGGAGAGTGACACCCGCCGCGCGGAAGTGGATGACGGCCTGACCGTCCGAACCTTGACGCACGCCCACCAAGACGCCGCGGCCGGGCGGATCGGTTCCGTGACATCGGCCCCGTTGGCCTCGCGGCGGCCTTCGTCGGGCTTCAGTCGCGTCCCAGCACGTCCGGTGTGGTCACGTCCTGCGGCCGGGACTTCGTCTGCGAGGTGCAGAGGTAGCCGCGCGGCGGGTACGTCCCCGGGCCGCCCAGCACCACCGAGCCGTCCGTCACGAGCGCCTTGTTCTCCGCGTACGTGCACACCAGCTGCGCCAGCGCCTCCGCCGACAGGTCCTCGGGCTGGCTGCTCAGCCGCAGGGTGCCCGCCGGGTCACCCGTCCGGGGTTTCTCGACCCGCAGCCCGGCCGGGACCGCCGTGGAGAACCCGGCCCGCCGCTCGGTCTCGGGTGGTGCCTGCTGCACCTGGTCCAGCAGGGCACGGGCGGCCACCAGCGGGTCCGGGTCGCCGGCCGGGCCGCCGGGCACCGGCCGCTCCACGGTCACCAACTGCGAGGCGCACACCAGGTACACGGGGGCCGCCACACTGTCCGGCGACCGGGTCGTGACGTCGGCGGAGGGCAGCTTGCACGGCACCCGGGAGGGTGCGGCCCCGGCGTCCACCGGCACGGACGTGGTCCGGATCCCGCACCCCGAGGCCAGGGCGAAGGCCGCCAGGACGGCGGCGAGCCCGGCGACCGTACGCCGTACGCCGTGCACCCGACGCGCCTCGGCCCCACCCACCACCGCCGGGTCGGGCCCCCGCACGCCGGACCGGTCGAGCCCACGCACCCCCGGCGCGCGCCTCGGCCGCCGGGACGAATCCGCCGCCGTCGGCCGGACCGCACCCGTCATGACACCCCACCGTCCCCGTTCTTGCCTTCAGGACCCCGGGCGTTCCCGGAATCGCCGGGGCCCCCGTCGTCCTCGCTCCGCCGCCCGTCGGACTCCTTGTCCGCCGCGCCCTGCGTGCCGCCTCCGCCGCCCGTCAGTTTCGAGGCATCGCGCGGGAGACGCAGGACGAAGACCGCCCCGCCCTCCGGGGAGTTGGCGGCCGTGATGTCTCCGCCGTGGATATGCGCGTTCTCCACGGCGATGGAGAGGCCCAGTCCGCTGCCCTCCGAACGCGGCCGGGAGGCGCTCGCCTTGTAGAAGCGGTCGAAGACATGCGGCAGCACCTCCTCCGGAATGCCCGGACCGTGGTCCCGTACCTCGATGACCAGTTCCTCGCCCTCGGTCCGCACCTTCACGTTCACCGGCGAACCGCCGTGCTTGAGGGCGTTGCCGATCAGATTGGCCAGGATCACGTCCAGGCGGCGCGGGTCGAGCCGGACCATCATGCCGCGCTCCGCGTCCAGGTCCACCGCGTCCAGCCAGGCCCGCGCGTCGATACACGCGGTGACCTGGTCGGCCACGTCCACGTCGTCCAGGACCAGACGCGCGGTGCCCGCGTCGAAGCGGGTCACCTCCATCAGGTTCTCCACGAGGTCGTTCAGCCGCCGGGTCTCGCTCACCACGAGGTGCACGGCGGGGGCGATCATCGGGTCGAGGCTGTCCGCCTCCTCCTCCAGCACCTCGGCCACCGCCGTGATCGCGGTCAGCGGGGTGCGCAGCTCGTGGGACATGTCCGCGACGAACCGTCGGCTGGACTCCTCCCGCGCGCTCATGTCCGCGACCCGCTTCTCCAGCGAGCTGGCCGTCCTGTTGAACGTGCGGGAGAGATCGGCGAGTTCGTCCGTACCGGAGACCGTGAGCCGGGTGTCGAGCTTGCCCTCGCCCAGCTTGCGGGCCGCGTCACCGAGCCGCTGCACCGGCCGCAGCACGGTCGTCGCCGCGGCTTGGGCCAGCAGCGCCGAGCCGATCAGGGCCAGGGCGGTGGCGATCCCCAGCGACCAGGCCAGCGAGTTGAGGTCCTGCCGCTCCTGGTCGAGGGACTTGAGCATGTACCCGGTCGGGCCGCCGCCGATGATCCGCGTACCGGCGACGAGGTAAGGGGTGCCCGAGATGCTCGTACGCTGCCAGAACAGGTGGTACTCGTGCTCGTTGTTCGCGGTCAGCGGCTGCTTGCGGGCCACCTGCTTCTGGAGCGAGTCCGGTACGTGGGCCCGGGTGAAGGTGTCCAGGTCGGAGTAGCCGACGATCGGCTTGCCCCGCTCGCGCTCGTCCTCCAGCAGCACGCTGTAGCCGGGCCCGCCGGACGCCATCTGCCCGGCGGCCCGCTGGAGGTCGTCCTTGGTCGGCCGCACCGGCAGCGAGGCCGCCGTGTCCTGCATCTGCCGTCGGAAGTCGTCGAGCGCGGTGTCCTGTGTCCGGGTCAGCACGGCCTCGCGGTTGAGCCAGTACGCGATACCCGAGGCGGAGACCGCCGCCGTCAGCGCCACCAGGGCGAAGACCACGACGAGCCGCAGCCGCAGACTGGTCCACCGGAGCCCCGCCCGGATGGACCGCCTGGTCCTCTCCGTCACTGAGGCGAGTCCAGCCGGTAGCCCACGCCCCGTACCGTACGGATCAGGGTCGGGGAGGACGGCACGTCCTCCACCTTCGCGCGCAGCCGCTGCACACAGGCGTCCACCAGCCGCGAGTCGCCCAGGTAGTCGTGCTCCCACACCAGCCGCAGCAGCTGCTGCCGGGAGAGGGCCTGGCCGGGCCGACGGCTCAGCTCCAGCAGGAGCCGCAGCTCGGTCGGCGTGAGCTGGAGATCCTCCCCGCCCTTGGTCACGGTCATGGCGGACCGGTCGATGACCACGTTGCCGAAGGTCGCGGAGTCGGTCGACTCCCGCTCACCGCGGCGCAGCACCGCCCGGATCCGGGCGTCCAGCACCCGGCCCTGGACGGGTTTGACCACATAGTCGTCCGCGCCGGACTCCAGTCCCACCACGACGTCGATGTCGTCGCTGCGCGCGGTCAGCAGAATGATCGGCAGCTGGTCGGTGCGGCGGATCCGCCGGCACACCTCGAAACCGTCGATCCCGGGCAGCATCACATCCAGCACGACCAGGTCCGGGCGCTGCTCGCGCAGCAGCTCCAGGCCGTCCTCTCCCGTCGCCGCGGTGGCCACACGGTGGCCCTGGCGTGACAGCGAGAGTTCGAGGGCCGTGCGGATGGCGTCGTCGTCCTCGATCAGCAACAGGAAAGGCACGAGCGTCATTCTGGCCCATGGGGGCGCTTCAGTTCGACCTGTGGCCCCGCACAGCTGCCCGATACGGCCGCCACCGCCCCTGTGACAGGCCTGTGACAGTCGGCGGACAGCGCCATGAAACTGCCCCGGCAAGCTCTTGGGCAGCGGGGAAGAGCAGCACGCATCACCCAGACGGACTCCAACGATCTCCACCGATAGGGGGCGCGAGATGAACGCACTGCACAGCGGCACCGGCTCAAGCGCAGTTGTCACGCGTCTCCACGACATCGGCCGGAGCACCGAGAAGTCCGGCGGCACGGGGGGTACCTCCCTGCTGGAGCGCAGCCGGGAGCTCGGGGGAGTGCGGGGGCGTGTTCGGGGCGCCGGGCGTCAGCACCCGTCGTCGCCGTCGGCCGCGGAGCAGTCGCGCAAGCCGTACATGACGGTGGTGGACGCACCCACGGGGGACGCGGGGGCAGCGGGGGGCAACGGGGGAAGCGCGTACGGGGAGGTCACGGGGGACCGCGCCCGGACGGAGAGCGGGGACGCCGAAGCGGCGTTCACGGCCTACGTCCAGGAGCGGCGGGCCTCCCTGTACGCCACCGCCTACCACCTGACCGGCGACCGGTTCGAGGCCGAGGACCTGCTGCAGAGCGCCCTCTTCTCGACGTACCGGGCGTGGGACAGGATCAGCGACAAGGCGGCCGTCGGCGGCTATCTGCGCCGCACCATGACCAACCTGCACATCAGCGCCTGGCGCAGGCGCAAGCTGAACGAATACCCGACCGAGGAGCTGCCGGAGACGGTGGGTGACACGGACGCGATGCGCGGTACGGAGCTGCGCGCGGTGCTCTGGCAGGCGCTCGCCCGGCTGCCCGAGCTCCAGCGCACGATGCTGGTCCTGCGGTACTACGAGGGCCGCACCGACCCGGAGATCGCGTCGATCCTCGACATCAGTGTCGGCACGGTGAAGTCGAGCATCTGGCGGTCCCTCCGCCGGCTGCGCGAGGACGAGGTCCTCAGCTTCGGCCGTGACGAGCAGGAGTCCTTCGGCGAGCTGGTGGCCTGAGGCTACGGGGGAACGGCCGCTGCTTCGGGGGAGGCAGGGGCTACGGGGGAGAAGCGGGGAACCCACGGGGGAGATGTGGGGGAACCACGGGGGAACAGTGAAAACGGGATCCGAGGGGGTCCGGGGGAAACACGGGGGAACGGCCGGTCGCTTCGGGGGAGGCGCAGGCCACAGGGGGAATCAGAGCGGGGTCGTACGGGCCGGGGGGTCCTGTACGGCCCCGTTCGCCATGCGGGCCTGGCGGAAAAAGCGCTTGTTAGGGTGACCGGATCACGATCCGGCGCAGACGTTCGAGATGACTTATGGGGGCCGAGTTGAGCAGTCAGACAGCCGACGGGACGACGGCATCCGCAGAGGGAGCCGAGCCGGTCTCGATGCAGCTCAACGAGGTCCCGTCCGAATCCTCCCCACCGCCCGTGTACGGCCCCTACGCCCCCGGCCAGGGCCCGAACGGCCCGACCCAGGGCCCCTACGCCCCCGGCTACGGCCCGCCGTTCGCCCCTGGAGCCCCCTCCCTCGCCTCCACCCCGGCGCAGAAGAAGGCCGCGGCCGAGGCCATCCGTACGCGGATCAGGCCCGGGACCAAGAAGGACGGCGAGCACGCGGACGAGGAGACCTCGGCGGCGGTCAAGGCGTTCGGTGCCAAGGACGGCGACGGCTGGGTCACCTCACGCGCGCTGAAGAACGCGCACAAGACCTGGGGCGAGCAGGTGCAGGCCATGCTGAAGCGGCTGGAGGCGGACGAGAACGCGCTGAGCGGCGCCCGGCTGCACCTCGGTGGAGCCGAACTGATCACCCGGCAGCAGTTCCGTGCCATCTCGCCGCTGGACGGCTACTGAGGGCTGTCGAGGGCTGCGGCCCAGCGCGTTCACCAGGCACTGCGGACAACGGGGACAAGGGCATGCCCACCTATCACGAGATCATGACGACGGACCTCTCCGCTCTCACCACGGCCGCGGCCAAGTGGACGGGGATGGCAGGCGAGTTCAACAAGCGCGCGAAGGAGTACGAGAAGGAGGTCCAGGGCATCACTCTGGAGCGCACCTGGATCGGCCAGAGCGCGGACGCCGCCAACGCCCGGTTCCGCGTCACGCTCAACGAGTACAAGAACGCCCAGGCCGAAGCGAAGGCGATAGCCTCGCTGCTCCGGGACGCGCACACGCAGTTCACGGAGCTGAAGAAGAACCTCCAGACAGCGCGGGCCGACGCCCTGAAGGCCGACATGAAGGTCTCGGACAGCGGCAGGGTCACCTTCGACACCTCGACTCTGAGCGAGGGCTCGCGGAACGCGTACCACCACGACCCGGACTACCAGAAGTCGGTGCGGGACGCGGTCGCCTCGTGGCAGCGGCGGATCGACCGGCTGGTCGCCCAGATCACGGACGCGGACGCCGGTGTGGAGATCGCGCTCAAGGCGGTCGTGAAGGACACCGACGCCACGGACGGCACGACGAACGGTTTCAACGGCAAGCCCCTCGGTGACATCGAGGAGTACGAGCTGCGCAACACCGAGGAGATCGCCAAGCGGCTCCTCGACGGCAAGAAGGTCTCCGACGCCGACCTCGCCGAGATGGAACGGGCGATGCGGGACCAGGCCGGCGACAAGACCTTCGCCAAGTCCCTGCTGAACCGGCTGGGCCCCGAGGGCATCGTCAAACTGAGCGACGTCATGTCCGACCGGGAACGGGAGGGCGGTTCCTCCGCGAACCAGTACACCAAGCTGCTCGGCGGCCTCGCCAACACCGTGGCCACGGCCACCCACGTCCCCGGTTCGATGGTCGACGCGGGCCCCGGCTCCGCGAAGTACGAGGCCTGGCTGAAGAGCCCCGACGGCGCGTTCTACAAGAAGTTCACCGAGGGCCTCAAGGAGGCCGGGGCCAAGAACTTCGACTCGAAGACCAACCCGATGTACGGCTACCGCCCGTTCGTCGAGATGATGACCCGCGCCGACGTGCCGTTCGACGACCAGTTCCTCAACCAGCTCGGCCACGACATGATCGCCGCCGAGAAGGACAACCGGACCATCTTCGAGCAGTGGGGCGGCAACCACCGCGAGGGCCGCGCCGACGCGCTCGACAGCCTGCTCGGCGTGATGAGCAAGAACCCCGACGCCGCCACCGCCTTCTTCGACCCGAAGCTGGAGCACGGCCAGGCGCACCTGGACTACCTGGTGGGCAACGGGGACGACGCGCGGGAGTGGCCGAAGCAGCACATCGTGGCCGGCCGCACGGTCATCACCAACGACGACCCGCTCAGCCGCCACGGCCTGGGGCTCGCGCTGGAGGCCGGGGCGACCGGGCACGAACCGGGCACGCCGCTGGGCAGGCCGGGACCCCATGGCGAGGGTCAGGCCCGCGTCATGCAGGGCATCATCGCGACGCTGGACAAGGGCGCCGAGGGCGACAGCATCCCGGAGGCGCTGAAGGCCCCGCTCGGCCGGGCACTGAACGACTACACGCAGGACACCCACGCCATCCTCGGCGGCTACGCCCCGAACAGCCCGGTCGGCCAGGACGACGTCTCCGGTTCCGGGGACAACGCCTCCATCACCAACAGCAAGGAGAGCCTGCTGCGGGTGATGCGCGGAGTCTCCGACGGGGTGGCCGGCGAGAACGAGAAGGGCGAGCCCATCCGCGTCTTCGACACTCTCTACGAGAGCCAGCGCGGCTACGCGGCCGAGTACCTGGACACCGGCCGTCAGGTGCCCCAGTCCGCCCTGACCGAGAACGTCACCAGCTGGGACAACCGGGCACGCCATGTGGGCGAGGCCCTCGGCGGCATGAACGCCATCGGCACGGACATGATCCTCGACGTCCGCGACGCCGAGGTCGGCAAGATCAACGATCAGGCGCGGTACGCGTACCACGGCGTCGGGGCACTGGCCAACACGATCCCCACGTTCGGCGATGTCGCGCAGCGTGCCGTGGACGCCGCCACCTACGAGTGGTCCAAGGACGTCATCACCGAGAAGGAGAACGTCGCACGCGCCGACGTCAGCCGCGAGACGGCGGGCGGCATCGCGGGCACCAACAACCTCATCGACGGCTGGTCCGACACCCGCGACGCCAAGGGCTCCGACGCTGCCGAGAACGCCAAGGGCGAGGCCAAGCAGAGCTACATCACCGGCCGTGAAGAGGCGTATTCGGCCCTGCGGACCAGGAAGTGAGCACGTGAGCACAGCAGGAGCAGCAGGCCGTACGCGTCCGGCGTGGAAGGTCTGGGCGGTCGTGGCCGCCGTGATCGTGGTGGTCGCGGGGCTGCTGCACGCCTGGCGCAACACCAACATCCTGACGGCGGAACGGCTCTGCGGGGGGCTCGTGTCGGCGGAGCAGGCGGACGCGGTACTTCCGGGGGCCGGGCGCCTGGATGCCGAAGGGGACGGGCTGGACGACGACCTGACGGACACGACGTGCAGGATCGAGAAGTCGTCCGTCGTCCTCGGTTCCGGCGAGAGCCGGCTGACGGTTCGGCTCTGGGGCGTACGGGGCTACGATCCAATGGCGTTCGAGAGCGAGCCCTATCCGCCGGGCGCCTCGTTCTTCAGCGGCGAGGTGACCGGCGGGGTCGACGCGTACAAGGCGTGGGTCATGCTGCCCGAGAAGTGCTGGACCGACCGGCCGGTGGTCGCCGAGTTCAGCATCACCGAACCGGCCGCGGACCGCACCGCCTTCGCCGCCCTGGCCACGGACACCGTACGGACCATCGCGGCCCGGACCCGGTGCGGTGACCTGCCCGAGAAGCCCGGAGCGCTCGTGTCCCCCCGCTCCGACGCCGCCCGCCCGGTCTCCGAAGGACAGGTGTGCGGCCTGGACGGCCTGACCGTGCGAGGCCAGGTGCCCGCAGGGACGAAGGTGCTCGAAGAGGGGCAGCAGGCCCCCGCCGACCTGTGGTCCTGCAAGCTGACCCTGGACGACGAAGCGAGCGGTTTTGTCCGTGCGGACGGCTTCATGAAGTACACGGCCTCCCGCGACCCGCTGCTCATCGCCGCCATGCGGAAGTTCCCGGGAACGACCCAGGGCACGGCGCCGGGCGGCCGGGAAGCCGAAATCGTGGACAGGGGTCCCGGACGCATCCTGTCCTGCGCGGACGGCGGCGCTCTCTACCTGGCCGTGGAGTCGGGGCAGCAGTACCTGGAGGCGAGCAAGCGCCACGAGGACCTGCCGAAGCGGGACGCGTACGTCGCCCCCTTCATGAAGGCCGCAGCCAAGACCTTCGGCTGCGCGGCCCCCGCCTCCTCCTCCGCCGGCTGAGGCGGCTACTCCGGCACCGTCACCCGCCGGCACCGCCCCGCCGCCGCTGCCGCCAGTCGGCCCAGCGCCTCGTCCTTGGCGCAGGGGTACGCCCCCAGGGCCGTCTGGCGGGCCACGATGCGCCGCTCGTCCCGCATCAGGCGCCAGCCGCGCCGCAGCAGGAACGGCACCGACTTGCGGCCCTCGCGCAGGTCCCGGACCAGGCGGCGGCGGAACGTGGTGGAGGGGCGGCCGCGCAGGCAGAGCGCGTCCGCCAGCAGACCCAGCTCCTGGCAGCGCGCCACGATGTCCGCCGCGAAGATGCCCTCGGCCACGAAGAGCGGCGAGCGCTCGATGCGGAAGCCCTCGGTGCCCGTACGGGAGCTGGTGGCGATGTCGTACACCGGCACGTTCGTCCGGCCCGTGCGGCACAGCTCCGCGATGGCCGCCACCGCCGCGTCCGCGTCCCAGGACCCGGCCGAGTCCCAGTCGATGTCGGTGGAGCCGGGGACCCGGGGCAGCGTCGGGTCGTCGTACTCCTTGTAGAAGTCGTCCAGGCGCAGCACCGGGAGACCGGTGCGGGCGGCCAGGACGGACTTGCCGGAGCCGGAGGGGCCCGCGAGCAGGACGACGCGGGTCGGGGGCGGAGGGGAACTGGGACTCACAGAACAGAAGTGTGAGGCATTGACCCGCGCAGGGGACCACCCGGGCCTCTTGTTGGTATCCAGCATCACACCTCAACTACTCTGCGCGTACGCACGATTACCCGACCAGGTCGATCAGGTGGAAACATGGCACTTCACGCACGCAAGCCCGAACGGCGCGCCCTGCTGCGCGCCGGTCTGACCGTGACCGCGCTGGGAGCGGCGCTGGGGGCGGGTGCGGGCTCCGCCCAGGCCCTTCCCCAGCTGCCTCCGGTCGCGGAGATCCCCGAGCAGGGCGTCACCGCCGTGGAGGCGGTCACCGAGAGCGCCGGGCCCGCGGTGACCAGCGCGCTCGGGACCTCGCTGACCAACAGCATCCGGCCGGTCACCGAGCTCCAGCTGCACCCGCTGGCCAAGACCGGCGTGGACCCGCTGGACAACGCGGTGGGCACCCAGGTCGCCGACTTCCAGCCGGTGTCGACCGCCGTGCTCACCGACCCCCTCACCAGCGGCGGCGCGATCAGTGACCTGCCGGTGGTGGGGGCGCTCACCCAGCTCGTCACGGGCTGACGCCGGTCGCGTACGGCAGGACGCGGGACGGAGGGGCCGCCCCCCAGCGTGTGGGACGCTGTCGGTGTGGGGGCGGCCCCTCCGTGACCGGGCGCGAGCGTCAGGACGACGCGCCCGTGGCTACGTCAGTACGACGAACCCGCGGCGCCCAGCGCACCCGTCGGGTGCCAGACCGTCTTGGTCTCCAGGAACGCCGTCAGCCGGTGCGTGCCGGGCACGGCCAGCCAGTCGGTGGACGCGTTCGCGTCGTCGGCCTCGGCGGGGAGCGGGCGCAGGACCCGCTTCAGGTTGTCCGCCGCCGCGATCTCCAACTCCTTGGCCAGCTCGGCACCGGCGCCGGTGAGGTCGATCGCGTTGACGTCCTGGTGGGCGGCGAGCGGAGCCGCCAGCTCCGCCGTGGCGCCCGACAGGATGTTGACCACGCCGCCGGGAACGTCGGAGGTGGCCAGCACCTCGCCCAGCGAGAGCGCGGGCAGCGGGGCGTCCGCCGAGGCGATGACGACCGCCGTGTTGCCGGTCGCGATCACCGGGGCGATCACGGAGACCAGGCCGAGGAGCGACGACTTCTGCGGCGCCAGGACCGCTACCACGCCCGTCGGCTCGGGGGTGGAGAGGTTGAGATACGGGCCCGCGACCGGGTTGGCCCCGCCGGAGATCTGGCCGATCTTGTCGGTCCAGCCCGCGTACCAGACCCAGCGGTCGATCGCCGCGTCGACCACGGCCGCCGCCTTGGACTTCGACAGGCCTTCGGACGCGGCCACCTCGCGGACGAACTGCTCCCTGCGGCCCTCCAGCATCTCCGCGACGCGGTAGAGGACCTGGCCGCGGTTGTACGCGGTCGCGCCCGACCAGCCGCCGAACGCCTTCCGCGCGGCCACGACCGCGTCCCGGGCGTCCTTGCGGGAGGACTGCGGCGCGTTGGCCAGCCATGCGCCCTTGGAGTCGGTCACCTCGTACACCCGGCCGCTCTCGGAGCGGGGGAACTTGCCCCCGACGTACAGCTTGTAGGTCTTGAAGACGCCAAGACGGTTCTGGTCAGACATCGAGGTACGCCTCCAGGCCGTGGCGGCCGCCCTCGCGGCCGTAGCCCGACTCCTTGTAGCCGCCGAACGGCGACGTCGGGTCGAACTTGTTGAACGTGTTGGCCCAGACGACACCCGCGCGGAGCTTGTTCGCCACCGCGAGGATGCGGGAGCCCTTCTCCGTCCAGATGCCGGCCGAGAGGCCGTACTGGCTGTTGTTGGCCTTGGCGACCGCCTCGTCCGGGGTGCGGAACGAGAGCACGGAGAGGACCGGGCCGAAGATCTCGTCACGGGCGACCGTGTGGGCCTGGGTGACGTCGGTGAAGAGGGTCGGCGCGAACCAGTAGCCCGAGGACGGCAGTTCGCAGGGGGCGCTCCAGCGGGTCGCGCCCTCCGCCTCACCGGTCTCCACCAGGGCGGTGATCCGGGCGAGCTGCGCGGCGGAGTTGATCGCGCCGATGTCGGTGTTCTTGTCCAGCGGGTCGCCCAGCCGCAGCGTGGAGAGCCGGCGCTTCAGCGCGTCCAGCACCTCGTCCTGGACCGACTCCTGGACCAGCAGCCGGGAGCCCGCGCAGCAGACCTGGCCCTGGTTGAAGAAGATGCCGGTGACGATGCCCTCGACGGCCTGGTCGATCGGGGCGTCGTCGAAGACGATGTTGGCGCCCTTGCCGCCCAGCTCCAGGGTGACCTTCTTCTCCGTGCCCGCGACGGACCGCGCGATGGCCTTGCCGACGGCGGTCGAACCGGTGAAGGCGACCTTGTTCACGTCCGGGTGCGTGACGAGGGCCTCGCCCGCGTCCCCGTAACCGGTGAGGATGTTGACGACACCCTTCGGCAGCCCGGCCTGGCGGCAGATGTCCGCGAAGAACAGGGCGCTGAGCGGGGTCGTCTCGGCGGGCTTCAGCACCACCGTGTTCCCCGTGGCCAGCGCCGGGGCGATCTTCCACGCGAGCATCAGCATCGGGAAGTTCCACGGGATGACCTGCCCGGCCACGCCCAGCGGGCGCGGGTTCGACCCGTACCCCGCGTGGTCCAGCTTGTCGGCCCAGCCCGCGTAGTAGAAGAAGTGCGCGGCGACCAGCGGGAGGTCCGCGTCGCGCGTCTCCCTGATCGGCTTGCCGTTGTCCAGCGTCTCCAGGACGGCCAGCTCACGGCTGCGCTCCTGGATGATCCGGGCGATGCGGAACAGGTACTTGGCGCGCTCGGAGCCGGGCAGCGCCGACCACTTCTCGAACGCCTTGCGTGCTGCCTTCACGGCCCGGTCCACGTCCGCCGCGCCCGCCTGAGCGACCTCGGAGAGCACCTCCTCGGTGCTCGGCGAGACGGTCTTGAAGACCTTGCCGTCGGCGGCCTCGGTGAACTCACCGTCGATGAACAGCCCGTAGGACGGGGCGATGTCGACGACGGAGCGGGACTCCGGCGCCGGTGCGTACTCGAATGCGGATGCCATGGCTTATCAGTCCACCGTCACGTAATCGGGGCCGGAGTAACGGCCGGTGCTGAGCTTCTGGCGCTGCATCAGCAGGTCGTTGAGGAGGCTGGAGGCGCCGAACCGGAACCAGTGGTTGTCCAGCCAGTCCTCGCCCGCCGTCTCGTTCACCAGCACCAGGAACTTGATCGCGTCCTTGGTGGTGCGGATGCCGCCGGCCGGCTTCACACCGATCTGCACGCCGGTCTGCGCCCGGAAGTCCCGGACCGCCTCCAGCATCAGGAGGGTGTTGGCCGGGGTGGCGTTGGTGGCCACCTTGCCGGTCGAGGTCTTGATGAAGTCCGCGCCCGCCAGCATCCCGAGCCAGGAGGCGCGGCGGATGTTGTCGTACGTGGACAGCTCGCCGGTCTCGAAGATCACCTTGAGGCGGGCGGTCCCGCACTCGGCCTTGACGGCCACGATCTCCTCGTAGACCTTCAGGAACCGGCCGGAGAGGAAGGCCCCCCGGTCGATCACCATGTCGATCTCGTCGGCCCCGGCCGCCACGGCGTCACGGACGTCCGCCAGCTTGACGTCCAGCGCGGCCCGGCCGGCCGGGAAGGCGGTCGCCACGGACGCCACCTTCACGCCGGAACCGGCGAGCGAGGCGGCGGCGGTGGCGACCATGTCGGGGTAGACGCAGACCGCGGCGGTGCGCGGGGTGGTGCGGTCGAGCGGGTCGGGATGGACGGCCTTGGCGGCGAGAGCCCGGACCTTGCCCGGGGTGTCCGCGCCTTCCAGCGTCGTCAGGTCGATCATCGAGATGGCGAGATCGATGGCGTACGCCTTGGCCGTCGTCTTGATCGAGCGGGTTCCGAGGGCGGCGGCGCGCGCTTCGAGGCCGACGGCGTCGACGCCGGGCAACCCGAACAGGAAGCGGCGCAGCGCACTGTCGGACGCGGTCGCGTCGGCGAATGCGGGAGCAGTGGTGGGCATGGTCACCAGAGGAGCATATCTACGCGCGTAGCGGCCTGTACAGGGGTACGGCCCGACCGTGCGTACCGCCACAGGTCCGGCGGCCTCCGGTGGAGGCGCGGGCGCAGGGCGAAGGCCCGTCCTCCGGATCCGTCAGGCACAATCGGCCCCATGACGAGCCCCACGCCCCCCGCTGAGCCGCAGTACGCCGACCGGACCCACCGCTCGACCTCCGCGCTGGTCTGCGGGGTGCTGCTCCTCGCCCTGGTCGGGGTGATGGCCGGGGACGCCCTGGTCCGGGGCGAGGGGCAGGCGCCGTGGCTGGCCCTCGCCGCTTTGCTCACCGCCGTGCCGCTGATCGTGGCGTTCACCCTGCGGCCCGTCGTCTCCGTGAACGCCGAGCGGATCCGTGTCCGCAACCCGTTCCGGACGATCCAGCTGCCCTGGACCGAGGTGGCCGACGTCCGGGCCGGGTACTCCTCCGAGCTGATCGCCGTCGGCGGTACCAAGTACCAGCTGTGGGCCATCCCCGTCTCCCTGCGCGACCGCAAGCGCGCCTCGCGCGCGGCGGCCCGTGCGCCGCACAAGGACGCCTACGGCCGCTTCTCGCCGGGCGCGGGCGCCGACGCCCACCGGCACACGGCCCCGCCTGTCGCGGCGGCCGATCAGACGATCATGGAGCTGCGGGAGATGGCCGAGCGGGCGGGCGACCCGAAGGGGGACGCCGGTGCCACGACGGGCTCGGTGCGCTGGGCGTACGAGGTGATCGCGCCGGCGGTGGCGGGGGTCGTGCTGTTCGTGGTCCTGTGGACGACGGGCTGAGAGGCCCCGCGCACTCCGTAGGACTCTTCAGGACTCTGCGGGACCTCGCAGGAGAGGACCGGCCCCCGGCACTTCTGCCGGGGCCGGTCCTCTCCCGTGTCCCGTACGTACGGCCGTACGGCTCAGATCCCCGCGGCCGCCGCCAGGTCCCGCTTGATCCCGGCGAGCAGCTCAGCGCCCCGGGCCCGCGCGGCGGGCAGTGACGCGGCGTCCGCGACCGGGACCACGACCTCCAGGTAGCACTTCAGCTTCGGCTCGGTGCCGCTCGGGCGGACGATCACCCGGGCGCCTTCCAGCTGGTAGCGCAGCCCGTCCGTGGGCGGCAGCGCGGCCGTGCCCTGCGACAGGTCCTCGGCCGAGGTGACCGCGAGACCGGCGAGGGTGGTCGGCGGCTGTTCGCGGAGCCGGGCCATGGCGTCCGCGATGACCGTCAGGTCCTCCACCCGCACCGAGAGCTGGTCGGTGGCGTGCAGGCCGTGGGCCAGCGCCAGGTCGTCCAGCAGGTCCAGCAGCGTACGGCCCTGCTCCTTCAGGACGGAGGCCAGCTCGACGACGAGCAGCGCTGCGGTGATGCCGTCCTTGTCGCGGACGCCCTCGGGGTCGACGCAGTAGCCCAGCGCCTCCTCGTACCCGTACCGCAGTCCGTCCACCCGGGCGATCCACTTGAAGCCCGTCAGCGTCTCCTCGTAGCCGAGGCCCGCCTTCTCCGCGATCCGGCCGAGCAGCGACGACGACACGATCGACTCCGCGAACACGCCGCTCACACCCCGCTCCACCAGGTGCGCGGCGAGCAGCGCCCCGACCTCGTCACCGCGCAGCATCCGCCAGCCGCCCTCGACGGAGGTGTCGGGCACGGCGACGGCACAGCGGTCGGCGTCCGGGTCGTTGGCGATGATCAGGTCCGGGGCCGCCCGGCGCGCGGTGGCGAAGGCGAGGTCCATCGCGCCGGGCTCTTCCGGGTTGGGGAAGGCGACGGTGGGGAAGGCGGGGTCGGGCTCGGCCTGCTCGGTGACGAGCACCGGCGCGGGGAACCCGGCCCGAGCGAAGGCGGCGGTCAGCACGGAGGTGCCGACGCCGTGCAGGGCGGTGTGGACGGTACGTGCGGTACGAGGGCTGCCGGCGGCCAGGACGGCGTCCGTACGGGCGAGATAGGCCTCCAGGACCTCTTCGCCGAGGGTCTCCCAGCCGTCCTCGGGGCGGACGACGTCCGCCAGCGGGCCGACCGCGGCGATGGCGGCCGCGATCTCGCCGTCGGCCGGGGGCACGATCTGCGAGCCGTCGCCGAGATAGACCTTGTAGCCGTTGTCGCGGGGCGGGTTGTGGCTGGCGGTGACCTCGACCCCGGCGACGGCGCCCAGGTGCCTTATGGCGTACGCGAGTACGGGGGTGGGGAGCGGCCGGGGAAGCACGGCGGCGCGGAGTCCGGCGCCGGTCATCACGGCGGCGGTGTCGCGGGCGAAGTCGGCGGACTTGTAGCGGGCGTCGTAGCCGATGACGACGAGGCCGCCGTCCTGGCCCTGGGCCTTCAGGTACGCGGCGAGGCCCGCCGCCGCCCGGATCACCACGGACCGGTTCATCCTCATGGGACCGGCCCCCAGCTCGCCGCGCAGCCCGGCCGTGCCGAACTGGAGGGTACCCGCGAAACGGGCGGCGAGCTCGTCGGTGTCGCCCGCCGCGATGAGGGCGCCCAGCTCGTCACGGGTCTCGGGGTCGGGGTCCTCGGCCAGCCAGGTCCTGGCCTGCGCGATGAGGTCGTGCTGCACGGGGGCCGCCTTTCGGGGGTTGCGGTGGTCGTGGGGCGGGGGTGGTGGGGCGGAGAGGGGTGGGGCGGGGGCGAGTACGCGGGTGGGCGCGGGTGGGCGCGGGTGGGCGCTGCGCGGGCTGTTCCCCACCCCGCCCCTTCCCGAAACCGGGGCTCCGCCCCGGACCCCCGTCCTCGGACACCGGACGGGGCTGGAGGAGCGGCCGGACGGGGTGGAAGGGGAAAGGGGATTCGGGCGGGGTGGAGGGGCAGCCGGGCGGGGTGGAAGAGCAGCAGAACGCCGGACCGGCTGGACGAGCAGCCGGGACGGAGGGGGAGCCGGGGCGGGCCCGGTCCTCGAACTTCGGACGGGCCCGGTCCCCTGCGGCGTACCGCCTAGATGCGGTCGAGCACCCGGGCCAGCAGGGCGCCCATCCGCGTCGCCGAGTCGCGGCCCGCCTGGAGGACCTCCTCGTGGTTCAGAGGCTCGCCGGAGAGGCCCGCCGCCAGGTTGGTGACCAGGGAGAGGCCCAGCACCTCGGCGCCCGCCTCGCGGGCCGCGATGGCCTCCAGGACCGTGGACATGCCGACCAGGTCGCCGCCCAGGACACGGACCATGTTGATCTCGGCCGGGGTCTCGTAGTGCGGGCCGGGGAACTGGACGTACACACCCTCTTCCAGGGTGCTGTCGATCTCCTTGCACAGCGCGCGCAGGCGCGGCGAGTACAGGTCGGTCAGGTCGACGAAGTTGGCGCCGACGATCGGGGAGGTCGCCGTGAGGTTGATGTGGTCGCTGATCAGCACCGGCTGGCCGGGGCGCATACCCTCGCGGAGGCCGCCGCAGCCGTTGGTCAGGACGACGGTCCGGCAGCCCGCGGCCACCGCCGTACGGACTCCGTGGGCGACGGCGGCGACGCCGCGGCCCTCGTAGTAGTGCGTGCGGCCGAGGAAGACCAGCGCGCGCTTGCCGCCGATCTTGTACGAGCGGATCGTGCCGCCGTGGCCCTCGACCGCGGGGGCCGGGAAGCCGGGGAGCGCGGTGACGGGGAACTCGGCCTCCGGGGTGCCGAGTGCTTCGCCCGCGGGCGCCCAGCCGGAGCCCATGACCAGGGCGACGTCATGGGTCTCGGCGCCGGTCAGCTCGCGCAGGCGGGCGGCGGCCCCGGCAGCGGCTGCGTACGGGTCGCCCTGGATGTTGTCCGGAATAACTGATGCGTTCACGCGGAAGAGCGTAACCGCTGAATGCCTACGCGCGTAGATATCCTGGTGCAAAGACTCGCCGGAAGTCTTTGTGGCTTCGCACGAAGACGGCCCCCGGGCCCTGCTCGGATCCTGTCCGAGACCGGCTCGCGTCCGGCGGTCCCGGTCAGCAGGGGCGCTTGCGCAGGTTCATCACATAGTCGTGGGGGGCGCCCGCGGACTCGGCCGCGTCCGCGATCTCGCCCAGGTAGCGGGCGGAGGGCAGGCCGCCCTCGTACCCGTTCAGCACGTACATCCAGGCCGGCTCCTCGCCCTCCAGGGTGTGCACGCGCACGCGCATGCGCCGGTAGATGTCGAGCCCGACGCCCTCCCAGCGGTCCATGGAGTCCTCGTCCATCGGCGCCAGGTCGTACAGCGCGACGAAGACCTGGGAGCGCGGTGCCTCCACGACGGTGGCCAGCGCCCCCTCCCAGCCCATCTGCTCCCCGCCGAAGGTCAGCCGCCAGCCGTTGAGCCAGCCGGTGCTGCGCATCGGGGAATGCGGGGCGCGGCGGGTCATGAGCCGCGCGTCGAGGTTGCCGGCGTACGCGGCGTAGAGCGACATGGGACCGAGGGTACGGGAGGGGGGCGCGGGAGTGCCGGTTCCTGTGACGAAGCCCCCGGTCGAGGGCGGGCCGACGGAGGCTCGGAGGGCCGTTCGGGCGGGGCCGATTCCGTACGGGCGGGGCCCCGGCTCCCGTATGGAGGGCCCCGGGGCGAATCTGTTTGGCGCGTGCGGGACAATGAAGTACGTACTGCATTCCTCCGGGGCGATCCCCCGGACCCCCGGCCGGGGCGGCAGGCGGCCGTGGGGTTGACACCCACGCGAGGCGGACTTTTCGTGACCCGGATCGTGATCATCGGCGGCGGCCCCGGCGGCTACGAGGCGGCTCTGGTGGGCGCCCAGCTCGGCGCGGAGGTGACCGTCGTCGACTGCGACGGCCTCGGCGGAGCCTCGGTACTCACCGACTGCGTGCCCTCGAAGACCCTGATCGCCACGGCCGAGGTGATGACCACCTTCGACTCCTCCTACGAGGAGCTGGGAATCATCGTCGCGGACGACACCCCGCACAGAGAACAGGCGGCGAGGGTGGTCGGGGTCGACCTCGGCAAGGTCAACCGGCGGGTCAAGCGCCTGGCGCTCGCCCAGTCCCACGACATCACCGCCTCCGTCACCCGGGCCGGCGCCCGGGTGATGCGCGGCCGGGGCCGGCTCGACGGGCTCCAGGCGGCCGACGGCTCCCGTGAGGTCGTCGTCACCGCCGCCGACGGCACCGAGGAACGGCTCACCGCCGACGCGGTCCTGATAGCGACCGGCGGCCACCCGCGCGAGATCCCGGACGCGCAGCCCGACGGCGAGCGCATCCTGAACTGGACCCAGGTCTACGACCTCGACGAGCTGCCCGAGGAGCTGATCGTGGTCGGCTCCGGTGTCACCGGCGCCGAGTTCGCCGGGGCCTACCAGGCGCTCGGCTCCCGCGTCACCCTCGTCTCCTCCCGCGACCGGGTGCTGCCGGGCGAGGACCCGGACGCCGCCGCCGTGCTGGAGGAGGTCTTCCGGCGCCGCGGCATGAACGTGATGGCCCGCTCCCGCGCCCAGTCGGCCAAGCGCGTCGGCGACCGGGTCGAGGTGACCCTCGCCGACGGCCGGGTCATCACCGGATCGCACTGCCTGATGGCGGTCGGCGCGATCCCCAACACGGCGGGGATGGGCCTGGAGGAGGCCGGGGTACGGCTGAAGGAGTCCGGCCACATCCAGACCGACCGGGTCTCGCGCACCAGCGCCCCCGGCGTCTACGCGGCCGGTGACGTCACCGGGGTCTTCGCGCTGGCCTCCGTCGCCGCGATGCAGGGCCGGATCGCGATGTACCACTTCCTCGGTGACGCGGTGACCCCGCTCAACCTCAAGACCGTCTCCGCCAACGTCTTCACCGACCCGGAGATCGCCACCGTCGGCTACAGCCAGGCCGACGTGGACGCGGGCCGGATCGACGCCCGGGTGGTCAAGCTGCCGCTGCTGCGCAACCCGCGCGCCAAGATGCAGGGCATCCGCGACGGCTTCGTCAAGATCTTCTGCCGTCCCGGCACGGGGATCGTGGTCGGCGGCTGTGTCGTAGCGCCGCGCGCCAGCGAGCTGATCCATCCGATCTCGCTCGCGGTCGACAACAACCTGACCGTGGAACAGATCGCAAACGCGTTCACCGTCTACCCGTCGCTGTCCGGATCGATCGCAGAAGTGGCCCGGCAGCTGCACACCCGGAAGCTGACGGACGAGGGCTGACGCCGGGTCAAGACCGCGTACAGGCCTTCGTAGGGGCCTTTGTACGGGCCTTCGCGCGGGCCGACCGGGCCGGCGCGGAGGCCTTGTGGCGGCTCTGCGGAGCCCATGAGGTGGCCGGGCAATCGCGGCAACGCCCGGCAACTCCCGGCAGTCCGGGCGGGTACGACGGCCGCTCCGCGATCGCCCCCGGACAACTACGGAGGCCCCTATACCACTTCCGTGACCGCCGCATGAACAACTTCCGTTATTCGGCGCAAACTGCTGAAAACTCAACGACGGCCAGGTTACTGTCAGTTTCGTGTTCGCTGCAGAACGTCGTCAGTTGATCCTCGAAATGGTGCGCGCCAACGGGGCGGTATCGCTCCGTGAGCTCGCCCGCGTCGTCCAGACCTCCGAAGTGACCGTACGGCGGGACGTGCGGGCACTGGAGGCAGAAGGACTCCTCGACCGCCGGCACGGCGGTGCGGTCTTGCCGGGCGGATTCACGCGGGAGTCCGGCTTTCCGCAGAAATCCCATCTCTCCACCGCGGAGAAGACGGCCATCGCCGACCTGGCCGCCTCTCTGGTCGGTGAGGGCGAGGCCATCGTGGTCGGCGCCGGTACGACCACGCAGGAGCTGGCCCGCCGGCTGGCCCGGGTCCCCGGGCTGACCGTGGTCACCAACTCGCTGCTGGTCGCCCAGGCCCTGGCCCATGCCAACCGGGTGGAGGTCGTCATGACCGGCGGGACCCTGCGCGGGAGCAACTACGCGCTGGTGGGCAGCGGGGCCGAGCAGTCCCTCCAGGGGCTGCGGGTATCCCGGGCCTTCCTCTCCGGGAGCGGTCTCACGGCGGAGCGCGGTCTCTCCACCTCCAACATGCTCTCGGCCAGCGTCGACCGGGCCCTGGTGCAGGCCGCCGCGGAGGTGGTCGTCCTGGCCGACCACACGAAGCTCGGCGCCGACACCATGTTCCAGACGGTGCCCACGGAGCTGATCACCCGCCTCGTCACGGACGAACCCCCGCTCCACGACGAGCGCGCCGCCGCCGAACTCCAGGCCCTGGCGGACCAGGGCGTGGAGGTCACGGTGGCGGGCCCCGACGCGGACACGTCCGTCGGCCCGTCCGGGGAGCGCCGCCCCCGCCGCGACATGCCACTGCCGGGCCAGCGCCGGACGACCGGCCGGGCCGGGGGCCTCGGGCCGCAGCTGCGGAGCGCGTCCGCCCTCTCCTCCGACCAACCGCCGTCGACGGGCGAACGGGCCCGGGTGGCGGACCTGCGGCGGAGGTAGGCCCGGGTCGGGGGGGTGCTGCCCACCGGGCCCCGCTCCCCGTCCGATCAACGGGGCCGGGAGCGGAGCCCCGCCCCCTACTTCAACCCCCGCAACGTCAACCGCAGCAACCGGCCCGCCAACTCCGGATCGTGAGGGGACTGTTCGGCGGCCAGGGCGATCGCGTTCGTCAGTTGGAGCAGGTCGTCGATCGAGACGTCCGCCCGCACCGCCCCGCTCTCCTGCGCCCGCAGCAGCAGCCCCGCCCCCGCCTCGCGCAACGGCAGATGGCACTGGGCGAGAGCCGAACTCTCGTCCTGCGAGGCCGACATGAGCGCGCGGGCCAGGCCGCGGTACTCACCCGCGTGGGTGACGATCGCGCCCAGCCACTCCACCAGCGCCCCGCACGGGGCCTCCGCGCCCGCCAGTTCCCGGGAACGGTCCAGGAGGGAGCACAGGGCGTCCTGGAAGACCGCGTTCATCAGGGCGTGGCGGTTGGGGAAGTGGCGGTAGAGGGTGCCGATGCCCACGCCCGCCCGGCGGGCGATGTCCTCCAGGGACGCGTCGGTGCCGTGCTCGGCGAAGGACGTACGGGCCACGCCGAGCAGCCGCGCGTGGTTGCGGCGGGCGTCCGCGCGCATCGGCCGCTCCGGCGCCCGTGCCGCGCCCGTCTGAGTCGAGATCGGCCCTCCCATGGCTCCCGCCCTCCCTCCGTCCGAGCACCTCTCGTGGGTCCAGGATGCCACCGACCGCGCAGGGGTGAGGAACGGTCCGGAACGTGTACGCGGGACGGGTGCGGGGACACGCGGAAGGGCCCGCCCCGCGTCCTGGCGACGCCGGGCGGGCCCCTCTGTACGGTTCCCGTACGGACTTCCGAGCCGTCAGTCCTTGATCTCGCAGATCAGGGCGCCGGAGGAGACGGAACCACCCACCTCGGCGGTGAGCCCCTTGATCGTGCCGGAGCGGTGAGCGTTCAGCGGCTGCTCCATCTTCATGGCCTCCAGGACGACGACGAGGTCGCCCTCCTTGACCTCCTGGCCCTCCTCGACGGCGACCTTGACGATCGTGCCCTGCATCGGGGAGGCGAGGGAGTCGCCGGAGGCCGCGGAACCGGCCTTCTTCGCCGCGCGGCGCTTCGGCTTGGCACCGGCCGCGAGGCCCGTACGGGCCAGGGACATGCCCAGCGAGGAGGGCAGCGAGACCTCCAGGCGCTTGCCGCCGACCTCGACGACGACGGTCTCGCGACCGGCCTCGTCCTCCTCGTCCGCACCGGCGGGCGCCGCGAACGGCTTGATCTCGTTGACGAACTCCGTCTCGATCCACCGGGTGTGGACGGTGAACGGGTCCGCGGTGAAGGCCGGGTCGGTGACGACGGCCCGGTGGAAGGGGATGGCGGTGGCCATGCCCTCCACCTGGAACTCCGCCAGCGCACGCGCGGCCCGCTGGAGCGCCTGCTGCCGGGTGGCGCCGGTGACGATCAGCTTGGCCAGGAGGGAGTCCCAGGCGGGGCCGATCACGGAGCCGGACTCGACGCCCGCGTCCAGGCGGACCCCGGGGCCCGTCGGCGGCGCGAACGTCGTCACGGTGCCGGGGGCGGGCAGGAAGTTGCGGCCCGGGTCCTCACCGTTGATCCGGAACTCGAAGGAGTGCCCGCGCACGGCCGGGTCGCCGTAGCCCAGCTCCTCGCCGTCGGCGATGCGGAACATCTCGCGTACGAGGTCGATGCCGGTGACCTCTTCGGTGACGGGGTGCTCGACCTGGAGACGGGTGTTGACCTCCAGGAAGGAGATCGTGCCGTCCAGGCCGACCAGGAACTCCACCGTGCCGGCGCCGACGTACCCGGCCTCCTTCAGGATCGCCTTGGACGCCGCGTACAGCTCCTCGTTCTGCGCCGGGGACAGGAAGGGGGCCGGAGCCTCCTCGACCAGCTTCTGGTGGCGGCGCTGGAGCGAGCAGTCACGGGTCGAGACGACGACCACGTTGCCGTGGGTGTCGGCCAGGCACTGCGTCTCCACATGGCGGGGCTTGTCCAGGTACCGCTCCACGAAGCACTCGCCCCGCCCGAACGCGGCCACGGCCTCGCGCACGGCGGAGTCGTACAGCTCGGGGATCTCCTCCAGCGTGCGGGCCACCTTCAGCCCGCGCCCGCCACCGCCGAAGGCGGCCTTGATCGCGATGGGCAGCCCGTGCTCCTCGGCGAACGCCACGACCTCCGCCGAACCCGAGACGGGGTCCGGGGTGCCGGCCACCAGCGGGGCACCGGCGCGCTGCGCGATATGGCGGGCGGCGACCTTGTCACCCAGGTCCCGGATGGCCTGCGGCGGCGGGCCGATCCACGTCAGCCCGGCATCCAGCACGGCCTGGGCGAACTCGGCGTTCTCCGACAGGAACCCGTACCCGGGGTGGATGGCGTCCGCGCCGGAGTCCGCGGCGGCCTGGAGCACCTTGGCCATGTCCAGATAGCTGGCGGCCGGGGTGTCACCGCCCAATGCGAACGCCTCGTCGGCGGCCCGGACGTGCAACGCGTCCCGGTCCGGATCGGCGTAGACCGCCACGCTCGC
Source organism: Streptomyces sp. NPDC043746 (assembly GCF_056436485.1). Taxonomy (NCBI): domain Bacteria; kingdom Bacillati; phylum Actinomycetota; class Actinomycetes; order Kitasatosporales; family Streptomycetaceae; genus Streptomyces; species Streptomyces sp. NPDC043746. Next base: position 124,711 of record NZ_JBWKCM010000010.1, read on the forward strand.
GATCCCCGCATCCCGGCACGCCCGAGCAACGCGGACAGCGATTTCGCCACGGTTGGCGATGAGCACCTTGCGCACGATGACTCCCTCCTGGAAACAAGCTGAGTTTAGGGACTACCGACACGGCGCTACGACCCGTCCCCAATGGTGAGCTTGCCCACACGGAGTGTGATCCGAGGCTTGGCCCAGCAGTGAAATCCCTTGTGGCACCACGGTACGCCGGGTTGTACCACCGCACAGTAGCCACCCGGTGTGGTGCAGGTCTCTGTCTGTGGGGTCAACGCCTTACGGCGTTTCTTTGTGGGGTCCCTACGAACGCCCGAGGGATTCTTTGCCCGGCGTACGGCCCGGTCCGACCCCTTGTCCGAGGGGATACCGGTGAGTAAGGTCCCCGACACGCGCATACCGCAGGTAACAGGGCTGGTGGCAGGGCAGGCAATCAGGGGAGGCGCCGTGCTGAGCAGAGCGGTGGCGATCGTGACCGCGTTCGTCCTGTTCGGGGAGGCCGTGGGCATCTTCGCCGTCAACGCCGTCCTCGCCACGGTCACCGAGAACCAGAACATGTCCCTGGCGGGGATGGACCCGAAGGCCATGACCACCGGGACCTGGGCGCTGGGCGGGGCCTCGGCACTGCTGCTCGTCGGGTGCGGGCTGATCCCGCTGCTGGCCGGGGTCCGGGACCGGGCGCCGGGGCGGTTCGGGCGGATCGCGCTGATCGGCTGCGCGGTGGTCCACGGGGTGCTCGGCGCGGTGACCGTGGGGCTGGCGGGGTGGGGCGCCTTCGCCTTCATGATGGTGGTGCTGGCCCTGCTCGTCCTCACTCTTCTGGCGTACGGCCCCGATCCCGGCGGCGATGACCGTACGGGTGACGGGAAGGCCGCCCCGGCCGCCCCGGCCGCCGCCTGAGCCGCCGGGGCCGGCGGGAACCTGCGTGCAGGGGCGTTCTCAGGCCCACAACTCCGTTACCGAGATGCCCAGTTCGCCCAGCAGGCGGCGCAGCAGCGGCAGCGAGAGGCCGATCACGTTCCCGTGGTCGCCCTCGATGGAGTCGACGAACGGCGCCGAGCGGCCGTCCAGCGTGAACGCCCCCGCCACGTGCAGCGGTTCGCCGGACGCCACGTACGCGGCGACCTCCGTGTCGCTCGGCTCCCCGAACCGTACGACGGTGGACGCCGTCGCCGAGGCCGTACGCCCCGAGGCGGTGTCGATCACGCTGTGGCCCGTCCGCAGGATGCCGGACCGGCCGCGCATCGCCTTCCAGCGGGCGGTGGCCTCCTCGGCGTCGGCCGGCTTGCCCAGCGCCTCGCCGTCCAGCTCCAGGACCGAGTCGCAGCCGATGACCAGGGCCCCGGTCGCCTCCGGCCGCTCCGCGACGGCCGCCGCCTTGGCCCGGGCGAGGACCAGGGCCAGTTCACCGGGGGTCGGGGCGCTCAGGGCGTCCTCGTCGACCCCGCTGACGATCACCTCCGGGGCGAAACCCGCCTGGCGGAGCAGGCCGAGGCGGGCGGGGGAGGCGGAGGCGAGCACGAGGCGGCGCTGATCAGTCATACCGGCCATCGTAGAAGAGGTCCGGCGCCCGTCGTCGGGGTCCGGTGCCCAGGGGGCCGCGCCCCTGCCCCTGCCCTCGCCCCTGTCCCGTACCCCCGATCCGCCCGGCGGTCTCGGCGGTCTCGGCGGGAGCCCTTCCCCGCCGGTCTCAACGGGAGCCGAGCACGAACATCGCCACCAGCATCGCCAGCGCGAGCACGAAGCCCGCGCGGCGCATCATGTCCTGGGCGTCGCGCAGATCCTTCGGCGGCTTGTTCTCGGGGTCGGACCACAGCATGGTTCCGATCCTGCTGCGTGGGGCGCCGACACGCCTGAGTACGGGTACTCAAGAGCACCGGCGCCCACCGTCCGGTTCAGGCCGGCCAGTACGTCCGGGCCCAGGCCCGGGGGCCCGGCCGGAGGCGGCCGGTGCGGGCGATGCGGCCCGGGTCGGACCACTGCTCGGGCGGGTTCGGCGCACCGGACGACACGGCGGCGCCCGCCGCGGCGCGGGCCTGGACCACCGCGAGGGCGGCGGCCAGTTCCTCGGGGGTCGGGTTGCCCCGTACGACCCTGATCATGGGCAGACCTCTCTGTGGGAGGGCGGGCGGCTACAGCGGGATGTTGCCGTGCTTCTTCGGGGGCAGGGACTCCCGCTTCGTACGGAGCTGACGCAGCCCCTTCACGATGTGGGCCCGGGTCTCCGACGGCATGACCACGGCGTCGACGTAGCCGCGCTCGGCCGCCACGTACGGGTTGAGCAGCGTGTCCTCGTAGTCCGCCATCAGCTCGGCGCGCTTCGCGTCCGGGTCCTCGGCGGCCGCGATGGTGCGGCGGTGCAGGATGTTCACCGCGCCCTGGGCGCCCATGACGGCGACCTGCGCGGTCGGCCAGGCGAGGTTGAGGTCGGCGCCCAGGTGCTTGGAGCCCATCACGTCGTACGCCCCGCCGAACGCCTTGCGGGTGATCACGGTGATCAGCGGGACCGTGGCCTCCGCGTAGGCGTAGATCAGCTTGGCGCCGCGCCGGATGATGCCGCCGTACTCCTGGTCCACGCCCGGCAGGAAGCCCGGCACGTCCACGAAGGTGATGACGGGGACGTTGAACGCGTCGCAGGTGCGGACGAAGCGGGCCGCCTTCTCGCTGGCGTTGATGTCCAGGCAACCGGCGAACTGCATCGGCTGGTTGGCGACGATCCCGACGGGGTGGCCCTCGACGCGCCCGAAGCCGGTGATGATGTTCGGCGCGAACAGCGCCTGGGTCTCCAGGAACTCGGCGTCGTCCAGCACGTGCTCGATCGCGGTGTGCATGTCGTACGGCTGGTTCGCGGAGTCCGGGATGAGCGTGTCCAGCTCCCGGTCCTCGTCGGTGATCGTGAGGTCCGCCTCCTCCGGGAAGGCCGGCGCCTCGGAGAGGTTGTTCGAAGGGAGGTAGGAGAGCAGGGACTTGACGTACTCGATGGCGTCCTTCTCGTCGCCCGCCATGTGGTGCGCCACCCCGGAGGTGGTGTTGTGCGTGCGGGCTCCGCCCAGCTCCTCGAAGCCGACGTCCTCACCGGTGACCGTCTTGATGACGTCGGGGCCGGTGATGAACATGTGCGAGGTCTGGTCGACCATCACCGTGAAGTCGGTGATCGCGGGGGAGTAGACCGCACCGCCCGCGCACGGGCCGACGATCAGCGAGATCTGCGGGATCACCCCGGAGGCGTGCACATTGCGGCGGAAGATCTCCGCGAAGAGGCCGAGCGCGACGACACCCTCCTGGATGCGCGCGCCGCCGCCGTCGTTGATGCCGATGATGGGGCAGCCGGTCTTCAGCGCGAAGTCCATGACCTTGACGATCTTCTCGCCGTAGACCTCGCCCAGCGACCCGCCGAAGATGGTGAAGTCCTGCGAGTACACGCAGACCGGGCGGCCGTCGACCGTGCCGTACCCGGTGACGACACCGTCGCCGTACGGGCGGTTCTTCTCGATGCCGAAGTTGGTGGAGCGGTGCCGGGCGAACTCGTCGAGCTCCACGAAGGAGCCCTCGTCGAGCAGCAGCTCGACCCGCTCACGGGCGGTCAGCTTGCCTTTGCCGTGCTGCTTCTCGACCGCGCGGGCCGAACCCGCGTGCGTCGCTTCGTCAATGCGGCGCCTCAGGTCCGCGAGCTTGCCCGCGGTGGTGTGGATGTCGCTCTGCGGCTCGGACATCGGGGGGCGGCTCCCTGCCTGATCACGGGGACGGCGATCGGTGGCGGTCACGGGGGGACGGACCGGTCGCCTGTCCGGCTCTGTGGCTACTGGCTCGTAACCTGTGGTCGCGCAACTCTGATACGTAACTCTCCGGCTACTGACTCGTAGGGTATCGGCGCCTCTCCGGAAAGGCAGTGCGTCCTTTGCCACACCTAGGGTGGCTTGCATGACACCACCGGATGCGCCACACAACCGCTGGTCGGACCTGGACCGGCCGCCCCTGAACGTGACCGCCCTGCGCCGCGGGCTGCTGCGGCCGGACGGCCTCTGGAGCGAGCTGGAGGTCGTGGAGACCACCGGCTCGACCAACTCCGACCTCGCGGAGCGCGCCCGCTCCGGCGGTCTGCCCGAGGGCGCGGTCCTGGTCGCCGAGGAGCAGACCGCCGGGCGCGGCCGACTGGAGCGGAGCTGGACCGCGCCGCCCCGCTCCGGGCTGTTCTTCTCGGTCTACCTGGAGCCCGGCGACGCCGTGCCCGTGGAGCGGTGGGGGTGGGTGCCGCTGCTCGCCGGGGTGGCCGCCGCCACCGGCCTCGCCAAGGCGGCGGGCGTCGACACGGCACTCAAGTGGCCCAACGACCTTCTGGTGAACGTGGAGAGCGTCGAGCGCAAGGCGGGCGGCATCCTCGGGGAGTTCGCCGGGAACGGCATCGTCGTCGGCCTCGGCGTCAACGTCTCGCTCCGCGCGGACGAACTGCCCGCCCCCACCGCCGGTTCGCTGGCCCTCGCCGGGGCCGTCTCCACCGACCGGGAGACGCTGCTGCGGGCCGTGCTGCGGTCGCTGGAGCACTGGTACGGGGAGTGGAGGGCGGCCGACGGCGACGCGGCGGCCAGCGGGCTCCAGGCGGCGTACGCGGCCGGGTGCGCGACGCTGGACCGGGCCGTGCGGGCCGAGCTGCCGGGCGGGGACTTCCTGGTCGGGGATGCCGTCGCCATCGACGGCGACGGGCGGCTGGTGCTCTCCACCGGGGACGGACTCCAGCAGCCGGTCTCGGCGGGCGACATCGTGCATCTGCGGGGCACGGAGGGCGGCCTGACATGAGGGCCCTTGTCCGGTCATCGGCGCGTGCGGTCCGGAGAAGGGGCGCATAGCGCCTATCCGGCAGATGTCACGCGCGACGCACCCGTATCGGGCAACCTGGGACGTGAGCTAGGGCACATCTGCCGTATTGTTGAGGCGATCCGGCGACAGATCGTTGTCGAGGCGATCGGCGACAGATCGACGACAGATCGGCAGGCAGTGCGCAGGGAACGGGCAGGAGGCGGCTGGTGACCGTCGGCGACACCACGTCCGGCGCGGGTGAGGAGCCCCCGCCGGACTCCTCGGTCCATGCCACCCCGCATCACGAGGTCGACCACACGGCCGAACCGACCGACGACCCTCTCGCGATCCGCCTCGAAGCCCTGATCCTCGGGGCGGACCGCCGCTACACCCCCTTCCAGGCCGCCCGCACCGCCGGGGTCTCCATGGACCTGGCCTCCCGCTTCTGGCGGGCCATGGGCTTCGCGGACATCGGCCAGGCCAAGGCGCTCACCGAGGCCGACGTGCTGGCGCTGCGCCGACTGGCCGGTCTGGTGGAGGCCGGGCTGCTGAGTGAGCCGATGGCGATCCAGGTCGCCCGTTCGACCGGGCAGACCACCGCCCGGCTGGCCGAGTGGCAGATCGACTCGTTCCTGGAGGGGCTCACCGAGCCGCCCGAGCCGGGAATGACCCGTACGGAAGTCACGTATCCGCTGGTCGAGCTGTTGCTGCCGGAGCTCCAGGAGTTCCTCGTCTACGTGTGGCGGCGCCAGCTGGCCGCCGCGACCGGGCGGGTCGTGCAGGCGGCGGACGACGACGAGATGGTCGACCGGCGCCTGGCCGTCGGCTTCGCGGACCTCGTCGGTTTCACCCGGCTGACCCGGCGGCTGGAGGAGGAGGAGCTGGGCGAGCTGGTCGAGTCCTTCGAGACCACCGCCGCCGACCTGGTCGCCGCGCACGGCGGCCGGCTGATCAAGACCCTCGGTGACGAGGTCCTCTTCGCCGCCGACGACGCGGGCACCGCCGCCGAGATAGCGCTCCGGCTGATCGAGGCGATGTCCCAGGACGAGACGATGCCCGCCCTGCGCGTCGGCATCGCCTTCGGCACGGTCACCACGCGGATGGGCGATGTCTTCGGCACCACGGTGAACCTGGCCAGCCGGCTCACCTCCATAGCTCCGAAGGACGCCGTCCTGGTCGACGGGGCGTTCGCCAAGGAGCTGGTCCGCCACGGGGAGGCCCCCGAGTCGGAGGCCCAGGCCGCCGAGGAGGCCGCGGCCGCCGCCGAGCGGGCCCGGCTGGCCGAGAAGGAAGGCCGCGAGGTGGTGGAGGAGCCGCCGCTGCCCACGTACCGCTTCGGTCTCCAGCCGATGTGGCAGCGGCCGGTCCGCGGGCTCGGGGTCGTGGAGCCGTGGCTGCTGGCCCGACGGGGGAAGACGGGGTCCTGAGTCCGTCAGCCCTGCTCCACCTTCTCCGTCTCGGCACCCGGATTCCTCGCGCCCCCGCACCCGGCCTTCTGCGATCCCGCACCCGGATTCCTCGCGTCTCCGCGCCGGGTCCTCTCCGTCCCGGGACCCGGATTCCTTGCGCCCCCGCACGGGATCTCCCACGTCTCCGTACCCGGCAGTCCCTGTCGGTTTCCCGTGGGCCCTGTCTAGGATCCGTGTCGGTAACGCTCGTTAACCGGCGCCGACCGGACTTCCCGGTGCGCGCGGGTGACGTCCACCGGCAGTCGACCGACAGGGGTGCAGTCATGACCGTCACGTCCGAGCAGCGGTTCGGGGAGTTCGTCGTCGTACGGCGTCACGAGGGCCGGGAGCATGTGGCCGAGCTGGTGCTCGACCGGCCGAAGGCCATGAACGCCGTCTCCACCGACATGGCTCGCTCCCTCGCCGCCGCCTGCGAGGCGCTCGGCGCGGACCGGGACGCGCGGGTCACCGTGCTCACCTCCAGCCATGAGCGGGCCTTCTGCGTGGGCGCCGACCTCAAGGAGCGGAACTCCTTCACCGACGCCGAGCTGGTGCGTCAGCGGCCCACCGCCCGGGCCGCCTACACCGGCGTCCTGGAGCTGCCGATGCCCACGATCGCCGCCGTGCACGGCTTCGCTCTCGGCGGCGGCTTCGAACTCGCCCTCGCCTGCGATGTGATCGTGGCCGACGCCACCGCGGTGGTCGGGCTGCCCGAGGTGTCCGTGGGCGTCATCCCGGGCGGCGGCGGTACACAGTTGCTGCCGCGTCGGGTGGGGGCGGCCCGCGCCGCCGAGCTGGTGTTCACCGCGCGGCGGGTGGAGGCGGCCGAGGCGCGGGAGCTGGGGCTGGTGGACGAGCTGGTGGCGGCGGGGCGGGACCGGGAGGAGGCCCTCGCCCTGGGGGCCCGGATGGCCGCCAATTCGCCGGTCGGGCTGCGGGCGGCCAAGAAGGCGCTGCGGCTGGGGCACGGGCTGGACCTGCGGGCGGGCCTGGAGGTGGAGGACGCGGCCTGGCGGTCGGTGGCCTTCTCCGGCGACCGGGCGGAAGGTGTGGCCGCCTTCAACGAGAAGCGGAGCCCGCGGTGGCCGGGTGAGTGACCGCTTCCGCACGCCCCGGGCGGCCCGCCGCGTGACGCCGGAGATTAGTTGCGCATCAAATTGATCAAAAAGGAACAAAACTACCTAAACTAGGTGAATGGTTGAAAAGGATGCCCGGCTGCGGGCCGTGGTTTCGCTGGCGCAGGCGATGGCCGCGGCCTACACGCCGCGCGAGTCGTGGCGGGCGGCCGCACGGGGGGCCTGCGAGGCGCTGGGCGGCAGCTTCGCCGCCCTCTCCGTGTGGGAGCGGGACCGGGGCAGGCTGCGGGTCCTGGTCAACGCGGGGCAGCGGGCCGAGGGGGAGGAGGAGTTCCCCGAGGAGGAGGCCTACCCGGTCCACGAGTTCCCGGAGATCACCGAGTTCCTGCACGAGCGGTGGGCCGGGGGCGGGGAGCCCGACGCCTGGGTGGAGACCGCCGACGGCCTGCCCGGCGCGGGCGGCCCGGCGCGCGGCGCGCGGCCGTACTGCCACCAGCGGGTGGCGGCGCTGCGCCGGCGCGGCCGGGGCTGCTGCGTGGTCGCCCCGATCGTGCTGCACGGGCGGGCCTGGGGTGAGCTGTATGTGGCGCGGCAGGCCGGGAAGCCGGTCTTCGACCGGGACGACGCCGACTTCGCGACCGTGCTCGCCGCCGTCGTGGCCTCCGGGATCGCCCAGACCGAACGCCTGGAGGAGGTCCGCAAGCTGGCCTTCACCGACCCGCTGACCGGCCTCGCCAACCGCCGGGCCGTCGATATCCGGCTCGACGAGGCGATCGAGGCGCACCGCACGGCGGGGGTTGTGGTCAGCCTCGTCGTCTGCGATCTCAACGGCCTCAAGGCGGTGAACGACACCCATGGGCACGCGGTCGGTGACCGCCTGCTGGAACGTTTCGGCTCAGTGCTCTCCCGCTGCGGCGCGATGCTGCCGGACGCGCTGGCGGCCCGGCTCGGCGGGGACGAGTTCTGCCTGGTGGCGGACGGGCCCCCGGCGGACGAGGTGGTGGGCGTGGCCACCGAGCTGTGCGACCGGGCGGCGGTGATCGAGCTGGGCAACGGGGTGGCCTGCGGGGTCGCGTCGACCGGCGACCCGATCGGGCCGGTGCGCTCGGCCCGCCGACTGTTCCGGCTGGCGGACGCCGCGCAGTACCGCGCCAAGGCCGCCCGCTCGCTGCGGCCGGTGGTGGCGGGGCGGGACGGCGAGGTCGTCCGGCTCGCGGACTCCCCGCCGAAGTCGGCCCACGACCGCCGCAGGCTGCGCGGCAACCGCCCCTGAATTCTGTCGTTCCGTACCGCATGCAGCTCCCGGCATGCGGTACGGGACGACACCTGACGAGCTGGCAGAATCCTGTGCTTTCCATACGTGCGCACCGGCACACGTCAGTGCGCGGACATCACAGGGGGGAACCTTGTTCTCAGGAGTACGCCGACGCCTCTTCGCCGCCGGTCTGGCCCTGCTGACAGCGGCCGGAGCCCTGGGGGCGGCGGGAGGCCAGCAGTCCGCCGTCGCCTCTCCGGCCGACGGGTCCGCCATGGCCGCCGCGGTCCCCGTGCCGCCCATGGGCCCGCTCTTCAACGACCCCACGTCGGCCGACCCGGCCCAGCAGAACTCCATCAAGGACCGGGTGCGTGCGCTCATCGCCGCCGCCGACGCGGGTTCCACCGTCCAGATGGCGATGTACCACTTCTGGGACACCGCCATCGCCGACGACCTCGCCGCGGCGCACACGGCCCGGGGCGTCAACGTGCGCGTCGTGCTGAACAGCACGTCGCTCGACCACCCCGCCGCGTACAACGTCCTCAAGTCCGCTCTGGGCACCGACATCAGCCGCGCCTCGTACGTCACGCTGTGCCGCAGCGGCACGTCCTGCCTCGGCTCCACCGGTACGGGCATCAACCACAACAAGTTCCTGCTCTTCAGCAGCCTCGGAGGCGGGGCCGCCCGGCAGGTGGTTTTCCAGACCACGTCCAACCTCACGCCGTCGAACTACTCCCGCTACTGGAACAGCGCGGTAGGCGTGGCGGGCAACGCCGAGCTGTACACCGCGTACACGGCCTACTTCGCCAAGCTGGCCAAGCAGAACCGCGGCGACTGGAGCTACACCCACGCGAACGCGGGCGCCTACAAGGTGTACTTCTTCCCCCGGGCGGGCAGCACCGCCGACACCGACACGGTCGTCAACACGCTGGACAACGTCGGGTGCACCTGGAGCGACGCGAACGGCACCCACCGCACCGCCGTCCGGGTCGCGATGCTGAAGATCACCCGCCAGGCCGTCGCGGACAAGCTGCGCTCCCTGGCCGCGGCCGGCTGCACCGTCGACATCGTCTACAGCGAGACGGACACCGGCACATGGAACGCCCTCCACGGCCAGACCCGGCTCACCACCCGCTGCTACCAGCACGACCATGACGCGAACCCCGATACGCCGAACCGGATCGTCCACTCCAAGAACCTGATGATCGACGGTATGTACGCCGGCGTCCGCCAGAAGCTGGTCTTCACCGGCAGTCACAACTGGAGCGGCCCGGCCCTGCGCGACAACGACGAGGCGATGCTCCGCATCACCACTCCGTCCGTGTACGACGCCTTCGCGGGCAACTTCGCCGAGGTGCGCGCCGCTGCCCGGCCCGGCACGGCGGACAACGTGGCCGCCTGTCGCTGAGGCGGCGGAAGGCGCCCCGACCCGCCCCGCCCGCCGCACCCGCCGGGACCGAACGGCGTCCCGGCGGCGGGCGGGGAGGTAAGGGGCCCTCTGTGCGACGACTAGTGACATAGCGGGTTTCAATCCGTACGCTGCTGAATATGGATATGCACACTGTCGTGGTGGGGACGTCCGGAACCACCGCCGATGACGTCGTCGCCGTGGCCCGCCACGGCGCCCGGGTCGAGCTCTCCACCGCCGCCGTGGACGCACTCGCCGCCTCCCGCCTCATCGTGGACGCGCTCGCCGCCAAGCCCGAGCCCGTCTACGGCGTCTCCACCGGCTTCGGTGCACTCGCCAGCCGCCACATCAGCACCGAACTGCGCGCCCAGCTCCAGCGCAACATCGTCCGCTCGCATGCGGCGGGCATGGGCCCCCGCGTCGAGCGCGAGGTCGTCCGCGCGCTGATGTTCCTCCGGCTCAAGACGGTCGCCTCCGGTCACACCGGCGTACGCCCCGAGGTCGCCCAGACCATGGCGGACGTGCTCAACGCGGGCATCACGCCCGTCGTCCACGAGTACGGCTCGCTCGGCTGCTCCGGCGACCTCGCGCCCCTCTCGCACTGCGCGCTCACCCTCATGGGCGAGGGCGAGGCGGAGGGCCCCGACGGCACGGTCCGCCCGGCCGGTGAACTGCTCGCCGCGCACGGCATCGCGCCGGTGGAGCTGGCCGAGAAGGAGGGCCTGGCCCTCCTCAACGGCACCGACGGCATGCTCGGCATGCTGGTCATGGCCCTCGCCGACCTGAAGAACCTCTACACCTCCGCCGACATCACCGCCGCCCTCTCCCTGGAGGCGCTGCTCGGCACGGAGAAGGTCCTCGCCCCCGAACTGCACGCCATCCGCCCGCACCCCGGTCAGGGCGCCAGCGCGGACAACATGCTGCGGGTGCTGGCCGGTTCGGGCTTGACGGGCCATCACCAGGACGACGCGCCCCGGGTCCAGGACGCCTACTCGGTGCGCTGCGCCCCCCAGGTCAACGGCGCCGGACGCGACACCCTCGACTACGCGGCCGTGGTGGCGGGCCGCGAGCTGGCCTCCTCGGTCGACAACCCGGTGGTCCTGCCCGACGGCCGGGTCGAGTCCAACGGCAACTTCCACGGGGCGCCCGTCGCGTACGTCCTGGACTTCCTCGCGATCGTCGCCGCCGACCTCGGCTCGATCTGCGAACGCCGCACCGACCGGCTGCTCGACAAGAACCGCTCGCACGGGCTGCCGCCGTTCCTCGCGGACGACGCCGGGGTCGACTCCGGCCTGATGATCGCCCAGTACACCCAGGCCGCCCTGGTCAGCGAGATGAAGCGGCTCGCGGTCCCCGCCTCCGCCGACTCCATCCCGTCCTCCGCGATGCAGGAGGACCACGTCTCCATGGGATGGTCGGCCGCGCGCAAGCTCCGTACCGCCGTGGACAACCTGACCCGGATCGTCGCCGTCGAGCTGTACGCGGCCACCCGCGCCGTCGAACTGCGCGCCGCCGAGGGACTCGTCCCCGCCCCCGCCTCGCAGGCCGCCGTGGCAGCGCTGCGGGCCGCCGGTGCCGAGGGGCCGGGCCCGGACCGCTTCCTGGCGCCGGACCTGGCCGCCGCGGACGCGTTCGTGCGGGAAGGGCGCCTGGTGGCCGCGGTGGAGCCGGTCACGGGGCCGCTGGCCTGAGTCGCGCCGCGTCACGTGACGCCGGTTCCGGTCCGGTCCGATTCCGGAACGCGAGAGGGCTGCCGCATCGGGGGGTGCGGCAGCCCTCTTCTCCGTAACGGTACGTGTACGCGTTCACGGGTTCAGGTACGCGTACGGGTTCAGATCACCGGACGCGTACCGCCGCGGCGCACGGAGTAGGCGACGAACCCCGCCCCGATGCCGAGCAGCGCCGTGCCGCCGATCAGATACGGGGTGGTGTCGACGCCCGGGCCGGTCTCCGCGAGCTGGGGGCCTGCGGCAGCGGTGTCCTCGCCGGCGGCCGGAGCGGCGCCCCGAGCGGCCGGCCGGGCGGCGGGCTCGACGGTCGCGTTGGCGGACGGGACGAACCAGAGCGCGGTCAGCAGCGTTCCCGAGGCGGTGGCGGTCAGGAGTGTGCGGCGAGTGACGGACACAGTTTCGATCCCCTTGTGACAACCATGAGTTAGCCCCGTGGGCCGATGCTAAGCAGAGCGGCGGGTCGGAGGAAAGTCGCCGCCTGGCCGACCCCTACGCTCCGCACCATGACCACAGAAGAGACATCCGGATTTGTTCGCGTTCGCGTGGAGATGGTGCTGGAGATCACCGATCTCGACGCCCTCACCGGCACGGCTCTGGAATCCATCGCCGCCGAATACGGGGAACCCGTGGCGGGTATCACCGAGAGCGACAGTGCCGAGGAGCGGATGCATGCCGAGGCCGCGGTCCGGGCAGACGGAGCAGAGGCACTCGCTTCGCTGATCGACCCGTTCGACCTGGTCGGCGAGGTGCCCGGGGTCGAGCTCGCCCAGGCCTCGTGGAGCAGCGAGAGCGTCGAGTACGACCCCGACGCGGAGGACTGGGACGACGACGAGGACGGTCCCTTCCCCACCGGCACCGGGGACGACGAGGAGGGGTATGGCGACACGGTCGCGCACAATGGGAGGAATGACGGCGAGGACGGTGACCTCGCACAGCGGGCCTGACGTGTGAAGACGTCGGCCCCGGCCCCGCTGGACCGCGGACCGGGGCCGCGCTGTGCGGCGGCGCGTGTCCGGGCCCGGTGGCGGGAACCACCGTCGGCACGGCCGCGTCGATGAGTGGTGTTCCCCACATCCCTGGTGGATGCGGAACGGAGCGTCCGTTCCAGGTGTTCTTCACACACTGACGGGGAATCGCCGCCTGGCGGCCCCGTCCGGGGATCTTGGGGAATCGGCAACGATGGAGAAGCGTGTGATGACGGACAGCAAGCGGCGCAGGGGCCTCGCGGCCGTGTCCGCACTGCTCGGCGGCGTGCTGGTGCTTTCGGCCTGTACCGACGACGGCGGAGACAAGAAGACGGGCGCCGGCAGCTCGGAGTCGTCGCAGGCGCAGGAGGTGGACAAGGCCGCGGCCGAGGAGGCCTCCGAAGCCCAGATAGCCATCGAGCCGAAGAACGGCGCCACCAACGCCAGCATCAACAACGCGGCACGGATCTCCGTCACCAAGGGCAAGCTGACCGAGGTCGCCATGACCACGGCGGAGGGCAAGCCGGTCGAGGGCACCCTGGCGGCCGACGGCTCCAGCTGGAAGCCCGCCGGACCGCTGCAGCGCTCCACCACGTACAAGATCAAGGCGACGGCCGAGGACGCGAAGGGCCGCCAGGCCTACGAGAACAGCTCCTTCACCACCGTCTCGCCCGACAACAGCTTCATCGGGAACTTCACCCCCGAGGACGGCTCCACGGTCGGCGTCGGGATGCCCGTCTCGATCAACTTCAACAAGCCGATCACGGACCGCAAGGCCGTCCAGGCCGGTATCACCGTGACCTCCAGCAGCGGCCAGGAGGTCGTCGGGCACTGGTTCAACAACCAGCGCCTGGACCTGCGCCCGGAGAGCTACTGGCAGGGCGGTTCCACCGTCACCCTGAAGCTGGCACTGGACGGCGTCGAGGGCGCCGACGGCGTGTACGGCGTGCAGCAGAAGACGGTTACGTTCAAGGTCGGCCGCAACCAGGTCTCGACCGTCGACGCCAAGTCCAAGATGATGACGGTCACCCGCGACGGCAAGACGGTCAAGACCATCCCGATCTCCGCCGGCTCGCCCGAGACCCCCACGTACAACGGTCAGATGGTGATCTCCGAGAAGTACAAGGAGACCCGGATGAACGGCGCCACCGTCGGCTTCACCGATGACACCGGCAAGGGCGAGTACGACATCAAGGACGTGCCGCACGCGATGCGCCTGTCCACCTCGGGCACCTTCATCCACGGCAACTACTGGGGCAAGGGCATCTTCGGCACCGCCAACACCAGCCACGGCTGCGTGGGTCTCGCCGACGTGAAGGGCGCGAACGACCCCAACGCCCCGGGCGCGTGGTTCTACAACAACTCGCTCATCGGCGACGTGGTCATCGTGAAGAACTCCCCGGACAGGACCATCAAGCCGGACAACGGTCTCAACGGCTGGAACATGGACTGGGCCCAGTGGAAGGCCGGCTCCGCCGTCTGATCCCCTGACTCCCCTCTCCCCGCGTCGAAGGCGGCGGCACCTCGGAACGTCCCGGGGGCCGCCGCCTTCGGCGTAGCCGCTGCCGTCGGCCATGACCTCCGAGGTAATCGACGCCCGCCGCCCCGCCCGGCAGCATCGAAGACGTAACCCGGAGACGTGGCGGGGCCACCGTCCGACGCCCCCCCGACGCCGACATCGAGAGGACCGCACCATGACCGCGTACGCCCTTGCCCACCTGCGCCCCGCCGACGGCCCCGTCCACGACGAGGTGCTGAGCTACATCGAGCGCATCCAGGCCACCATGGAGCCCTACGGAGGCCGCTTCCTGGTCCACGGGGCCGAGGTGGAGGTGGTGGAGGGGAAGTGGCCGGGGGCGCTGGTGCTGGTGGCCTTTCCCGGTGTCGAGGAGATCCGTGCCTGGTACGCCTCCCCGGCCTATCAGGAGATCCTGCCCCTGCGCACCCGGCACTTCGACGGCGACATGGTGATCGTGCCGGGCGTCGGCCCGGAGTACGACGCGTCGGCCACGGCGGCGGCGATGCGGGCGGCGCGGGACCGGGCGGCGGGGTAGCAGCGGCGGGGGAGGCGCGGAGGGCGGCAGGCGCCCCTGCCGCGGCCCGGTGGCGGATCGAGGAGACGCCCTCAGCTTTCGGCCCGCTGCCCCCGGCCCTCGGCCGGCGGTGCGGTCCGACCCAACGGCGCCGGCCTGCGGCACCATGACGCGCCCAGGGATGACGCCCCTGCTGATGATGGTGGGCGGTTCGGTCCCTGCGACCGGGACGGCCCTCCGGTGGAGCCACGGCGCCGCGCCACCGCCTCCCGGTAGGACCGCAGGTCGCCGCGGTGCACCTGGCGCACGCCCGCCAGGTCCGGGTGCGCGGCGGCGGCCCGGGGACAGCCGCCCAGGCGCTTATGGGGCGGGGGCTCGGCGGTCGCCCGGCGGAGGTGGCGCCAGGGCTGGAGAGGCAGCCAGAACAGCCCGTACAGCCAGCGCACCACCAGGCGGCGGAACTCCGGCCGCCCCGCGTCGGGCAGCCGGATCACCCGTACACCCATGATCAGCTTTCCGGCGCTCGCCCGTACGGCCATCGTGAGCAGCACCTGGTTGGCGAAGGACAGCACGGTCAGCTGGGCGAGGAGCACCGCGGCAGTCCGCCCCACCCCCGCGTCCGCCGCGTTCAGGCACGAGTGCAGCAGCAGACCGACGACCAGCAGGCACAGGTAGCAGTCGAGCCCGACCGCCAGATAGCGGCGTGTCTCCCCCGTGCCTCTCGGGATACGGGGCTGCCGCCCGGGGGCGCCGTAGGGGTCGGGACGTAGGGGCGCGGGAGGCGCGGCGATGCGGCCGATTCCGTACAACAACCTTGACTGATAAGGAGGTTGCGCTCTCCGACGCCCCCGCGGCTTCGTCATGGGGAGCATCATGGCTGATCGTCGGACGAGGTGTCGTGGTTCCTGACGGGTAACCCCCACGCTCTCTTCGATTTCACTGCCCCTTCACCTTCGCGGGAACAGGTGCGCGAGTGGTGCGGCGGCGGTGGCGGAGTTCCCGCTGCACCTTTGGGGGGGCCGGGCCTGGCTCCGGTGGAGCGACGCCCGTTCTCGGAGGAAGGGCTGTGAGGGGGGCCTCGGCGGAAGGGCGGGGCTGTCAGGGGCGGGGCCCCGCCCCGGAGGCGTGCGTGACGGCCACTATGTGGATGGCCGTTCAAGATCATCGGATGACGCGGGACAATCGGGGCGTACGACGGTCCCACCCACCGGCCGCCAGGGCAGCCGGGCGGATCAAAGGCGCCCCCCGGGACGGGAGTGCCCCTCCGGTGCGGGGGTGCCGACGCGCACGAGCCGACCACGGAAGGTCTTGATCAGATGCCGGTCATCCCCGACGCCACCGACTCCGCCCGCTCGCACGATGCCGCGGACCGTGTCATCGAGCCGCTCTACGCCGAGATCCTGCGGCGCAACCAGGGCGAGAAGGAGTTCCACCAGGCGGTCCGCGAGGTCCTGGAGACGCTCGGACCCGTGCTGACCCAGCGCCCCGAGTTCGTGGACGCCCGCATCATCGAGCGGATATGCGAGCCCGAGCGCCAGCTGATCTTCCGGGTGCCGTGGGCCGACGACTCCGGCGACATCCACGTCAACCGGGGCTTCCGGGTCGAGTTCTCCAGCTCGCTCGGCCCGTACAAGGGCGGCCTGCGCTTCCACCCCTCCGTCAACCTCGGCATCGTGAAGTTCCTCGGCTTCGAGCAGATCTTCAAGAACGCCCTCACCGGCATGCCCATCGGCGGCGGCAAGGGCGGGGCGGACTTCGACCCGAAGGGCCGCTCGGACGCCGAGATCATGCGGTTCTGCCAGTCCTTCATGACCGAACTCCACCGCCACCTGGGCGAGTACACCGACGTGCCCGCCGGTGACATCGGCGTCGGCGGCCGGGAGATCGGCTACCTCTTCGGCCAGTACAAGCGGATCACCAACCGCTACGAGTCCGGCGTCCTCACCGGCAAGGGCCTCGGCTGGGGCGGCGCCCAGGCCCGCACGGAGGCCACCGGCTACGGCACGGTCCTGTTCACCGCCGAGATGCTGCGCAGCCGGGGCGAGTCGCTGGAGGGCCAGACCGTGGCGGTCTCCGGCTCCGGCAACGTGGCCATCTACGCCGTCGAGAAGGCCCAGCAGCTCGGCGCGACCGTCATCACCTGCTCGGACTCCAGCGGCTATGTCGTCGACGAGAAGGGCATCGACCTCGCCCTCCTCAAGGAGATCAAGGAGGCGGGCCGCGGCCGGGTCTCCGAGTACGCCGAACGGCGCGGCGCCCACGCCCGGTTCGTCGCCGGCACGGGAGTGTGGTCGGTCCCCGTGGACGTCGCCCTGCCCTGCGCCACCCAGAACGAGCTGCACGAGGCGGACGCGCTGGAACTCGTACGCAACGGGGTCAAGGCGGTCGCGGAGGGCGCCAACATGCCCACCACACCGGAGGCGGTCCAGGTCCTCCAGAGCGCGGGCGTCGCCTTCGCCCCCGGAAAGGCGGCCAACGCGGGCGGGGTCGCGACGAGCGCCCTGGAGATGCAGCAGAACGCCTCCCGGGACTCCTGGACCTTCGCCCACACGGAGGAGCGCCTCGCGGAGATCATGCGCCACATCCACGACTCCTGCTACACGACCGCCGAGCGGTACGGCAGCCCCGGCAACTACGTGGTGGGCGCCAACATCGCGGGCTTCGAGCTGGTGGCGGACGCGATGCTGGCTCAGGGGCTGATCTGAGCGTACGGACGCAGGCCTGACCCCACGTGCGGGCCGGTGTCCCCGTACGTACGGAGGTGCCGACCCGGCGGGAACTCCCGCCGGGCCGACGCCCCTCCGGTCCGCCGACTGTTCGTCAACGCCCCTTCGCCCTCGGCAGATCCGCCGGGAGCGCAACGTCCGCTCCGTGCCCTTCCGGTCCCGTACTCCTAGGCTGGAGCGGTGACGACCCGAGCGACGAAGACGCAGACGAACCAGCCCCGTGCCCACGTCGTCCCCCTGCGCCCGCTCCCGGCCCCGCCGGGCCCCACGCCGTCCCCGGAGCCGCTCTGGCGCGACCTCGTCGGTGACGTGCTGCGCAGGGAACGGCGTTCCCAGGGGCGGACGTTGAAGGACGTGGCCGCCGCCGCACGGATCTCGATGCCCTACCTCTCCGAGGTGGAGCGCGGCCGCAAGGAGGCCTCCTCGGAGGTGCTGGCCGCCGCCGCCCGGGCTCTCGGCCTGACCCTGGCCGACCTCCTGGCCCTGGCCCAGGGCGAGCTGATCAGACTCTCCGCCGCCCGCTCCCGAAGCACCGGCCACCCGGGTCGCCCGGCGGGCCCCGGGGTGGGGCCGGGAGCGATGGGCCCTGTCCGGCTGGCGGCCTGAGCGGGTGTCAGGGCCGATCCGGAGGTACCGTCCTCGACATGGACTCTGCAACCACAGTTGAGCGCGCTCAACGCTTCCGGCAACTGCACGCCGACCACCAGCCGCTCGTGCTTCCCACCGTCTGGGACGCCTGGTCCGCCCGGACGGCGGCCGCCGCCGGGTTCCCCGCGCTGACGGTCGGCAGCCACCCGCTCGCCGACTCCCGGGGAGCGGAGGACCGGGAGGGGCAGACCTTCGATGAGGTGCTCGCCGCCGTCAGGCCGATCATCGCGGCGGTCGACATCCCGGTCTCCGTGGACCTGGAGGCCGGATACGGGCAGAAGCCCGCGGACCTCATCGCCGGGCTCACCGAGATCGGGGGTGTCGGCCTCAACATCGAGGACACCGTCCACTCGGAGGGCGGACGGGTGCGCACCACGCAGGAGCACGCGAGCTTCGTCGCGGACCTGCGCGCGGCGGCCGACGCCGCGGGCGTTCCGGTCTGGATCAACGGACGCACGGACCTCTTCGTGCACGCCCAGGACGCCGCCGGCGTCCTCGACGAGGCGATCGAGCGGCTGCGGGCCATGGAGCAGGCGGGCGCGGACAGCGTCTACCCGGTGCGCATCCAGGACGACGACGAACTGCTCAGGGCGGTGACGGCGGCGGTCTCCGTTCCCGTCAACTCCACGGCCCACCCCGTCAAGCACGACCTCGAACGCTTCCGCCGCCTCGGCGTCAGGAGGGTCACCTACGGCCCGCTGCTGCAACTCGCCCTGACGGACGCGATGAAGGACATGCTCGGCCCCTGGGCACCGTAGCGCCACACCGGCCGTCGGCGCAGGGGCCTCGGGGCCCCGCGCCGACGGCCCGACGCCTCAGTCGAGGCAGAACTCGTTGCCTTCGATGTCCTGCATCACGATGCACGACTCGTTCTCCTCGTCGGCCACCATCACGCGCTCGCACACCGCCCCGAGCGCCACCAACCGGTCGCGCTCGGCCTCCAGCGTGGCGAGCCGCTCGGCGCCCACGAGCCCGGTCCCGGCCCGTACGTCGAGGTGCACCCGGTTCTTGGCGGTCTTGCCCTCCGGCACACGCTGGAAGAACAGCCGCGGCCCCACCCCCGACGGGTCGGTACAGGCGAACCAGGCGTCCCGCTCCGCCGGCGGCAGCGAGTCGTTGTACGCGGCCCACGTCCCGAACCCCTCCGGCGGCTCCGGGGGGACATACCCCAGCACCTCGCACCAGAAGCGGGCGAGGCGCTCGGGCTCGGCGCAGTCGAACGTGACCTGGATCTTCCTGAGGGCTGCCATCCGGGCACCCTAAACGGCACGCACCGCCCCCGGCATCCGGATTTTCCTCCAGCGGGGGCGCCGGGGCGCGGTGGTGCCGGTCCTCGGGAGTCCGACGGGTGGGCCGTCAGCCGTCCGTGGGAGCGGGGGCCAGGCCCGTCGGGCAGGAGACGCCCCAGTTCGTCTCGAACGGGCCGCTCAGCTCGACCCCCGTGGAAACTCACGCTTCCGATGTTCTGGAACGCTTGCCGTTTCGGAACGAGTTATGGAGCAGTCCGGCTCATGCCGAAGATCATCACTCCTACGGGTCACCTCATTGGGTACGCACGTATCAGCACCGAGGATCAGGAGGCCCAGCTACAGCGCGACGCGCTGACAGAGGCGGGCTGCGCCCGCATCTTCGAGGACAAGGCCAGCGGGAAGAACACCGACCGGCCCGAGCTGACAGCCGTACTCGACTACCTCCGCGAGGGGGACACGCTGTGCGTGTGGAAGCTCGACCGGCTCGGCCGTTCCCTCATCGACCTGGTGACGATCGTTGACGGGTTGCGCGCCAAGGGTGTGGGCTTCAAGGTCTTGACCGGCGCCCTGTCTTCCGTGGACATGACGTCCGCAGACGGACGCCTGTTCTTCCAGATCATCGCGTCCATGGCGGAGTTCGAGCGGGCGCTGACCAAGGGCCGGACGATAGCCGGACTCGCCGCAGCCAAGGCACAAGGCAAGGTCGGGGGCCGACCCAAGGCCATGGACTCCAAGATGGTCAAGCAGGCGCAAGCGCTGAAGGAAGAAGGCGAGAGCTACGGCGCCATCGCCAAGGCGCTGGGTGCAGGTCAGGCGACCGTCTACCGGGCGCTTACCGGCACGGCAGGCTGAGACCTCACGACACAGGAGAGCGCCCGAGACGGGCGCACAGGCGTTCACCCAGACCCCCGGCATTCGTCGGGGGTCTCTGTCACGCACTGGCCCGCCGGACAGGGCAGGTCGGGAGCAGCACGGTTCGGGGAGCACGTCACGAGGGCGACAGAGTGGAAGGCAGTGCCACTCAGGTAGTGGCCAAGGGATACGTCTCCTCCCCACGTCAGCCGCTCGACCGCACCCCTCACCAGGAGAACCAGCCTGGTCACTTCCCGATCCTCCTCAGAAGCGAACCGGGGTGCGAACTCGGCGAGTTGGAGCCCCAGCCATTCGCCGGCTTCCTTGGGTTCCTGCCATGTCCCTCGGATCACAGAGGGCGGTTTCATGAGCCAGTGCGCCGTCTGGATCGGGGGCACGTCGGTAGTCGGAAAGACGGCAACGGCTTCTCGGTGCCGGTCGTGCACCTCCTTCTCGCTGGTCGCCGTCGGGGCCTGTCCGGCCGGTCTGCGGCTGCTCCCCTTGTCGAACGTCTTCTTCTCCCCGAGCCATGCATAGCCGTGGTGGTGCACTGCCGCTCCGTTCCCAGAGATGACGACGGCCCCACCCGTCGGCGTGAGGGCAGGGCCGTCAGTTCAGTGGTGCTATGGATCAGGCGGAGAGGTCGAAGCGCGCAGGGTCGATCCCCGCCGCGTCCAGCTCCGCCGTAGTGAAGCGCAGCGGCTCGACGTCCGGGCGCTTGCTGTCGCCCATCGCCCATGCGTCCGGCCCGATCTTCGCGAGGGTCACGCACGCCTCGCCGTCCGGGTGGGTGTTGCCTCCACACGCCTTGCTGAAGTGAGCTCCGGAGATGTCGAGTCCGTACAGGTCGGTCATCTGGTCCTCCTTGATTCAGATGGGAAGGGCACCGCTGTCCCGCTCGCGGTGTGTCCGGGTGCCTCGCAGCGCCTCTGCGATCTGCTCGACGTGAGCAGCGGGGATCGAGCCCAGGTGCACGAGCGGCTGGCCTCGGGGGTCACCTGCGGCCGTATCGCCGCGTAGGCGCTCTCCGGTAGGCCCAGGGAAGCGAGCACCTCGCGCATGGCACCGGAGGCGTTCAGAGCCGCTGTACGTCCGTCTCTCCAGGTCTGCATGTCCACTACCGCGCCCCGGGGTGCTTCTTTGGGTGCGCGGTCAGCTCGACGTTGCAGTCCGAGACGGCGGACAGGTCCCCGGCGCCGTACGCCGCTGTGCGCTGTTCCGCGAGGGCGGCGCAGACGCCGCAACCCGGCGCAGGCGCAGGAGGTGTGCGAGGAAGGGACAGGTGAACCGGCGGGTCCATCGTGGTGCTGGGGCTGCTCACTGGGATTCCCTCCCTCGGGGGTGTCGGCACCGCTGATGCTTCACCCGGTGAGCAGCTCGTTCTAGGACCTTTCCTGTTGGGGCAAGAATCCGTCCCGGATGCCCTCGACCAGGGCTCTCATGGCGTCGCCGTAGACGGCCACGGCGGCGAACCGTTCGAAGGTGTCGAGGTAGAGCTGGACGTCCTTCGGGTCGCGGGTGGTGACCTCGGAGTGGAACGTTTCCACGATGACGAGCCGGTCGTCGTGCAGGCTGAAGCAGGTCATGGGGAAGTCGGGCATCCGGCGGTCGGACGGGACGACGCCCAGCGAGACGTTAGGCAGACGGGACACGGATACGAGCCGGTCGAGCTGGAGCGCCATGACCACGGGCTCACTGACGCGCCACCGGAGGACGTGCTCACAGATCAGGAAGCGGAAGGACCTGCCCGGCTCGTACAGGACCGATTGCCGTTCGAGGCGGGCCGCCACGGTCTTGGTCCTGGTCTCCTCCGGCAGGGCCGGAGGCAGGGAGAAGACGGCGGAGGCGTACTCGGGTGTCTGGAGGAGTCCGGGGACGAGCTGTCCCTGGAAGAGCCTGAGCGTGGTGGTGCCGGCCTCGATGGCGCGGATGGTCTTCTGGTGCTTCCACGGGCCCATGCGGCGCAGCAGGCGCCAGGCGGTGGCCTCGGTGGCTTCGGCGCGGGCTGCCGACAGGAACTCTTCCTTGACTTCCTGGCTCACGCCTATAGCGGTGAGGACCAGGTCCACGTCCTGGACGGTCGGTCGTACCTTGCCCGTCTCGATCTTCGAGAGCTTCCCGGCAGACATGGAAGCCCTGCGGGCCACCGCGTCACCCGTGAGTCCGGATGCGTCGCGCAGCGCCCGCAGGGCTTTCCCGATCGAGTCGGCGGTCAGCGGTGCCGCTCCCAGTAGTCCGCGAACGGCACCGCTGCGGCCAAGGCGCGGTCTCGGTAGTCCTGATACTCGGCAAGGCAGTGGGCAGGAAGCAGGTCGGCGCCGATGAACGCACCTTCGGGCGTGTAGTGCATCCGGTACACGTCCTGGTCATCGAACAACCAGAAGTCGTGATCGGGCAGGTCGGCCACTTCCTGGTCAGCCTGGTCGATGATGCCGATGGTCTCGCCAGCCGTGATGTTGCCCGGGTAGGCGGCCAGTTCGTACCGCAGGTAGTCGGTCAGCGGGGACCTGAGCACATGGACACGCGAGACCTCCTTGCCCTTGTCGGTCATCGACCGTACCCACGGGTTGTCGTCCCAGCCAGGTCCCATGTCGCCGCCGCCCAGGAAGCGTTCGAACTCCTCGCGCTCCTCCTCCACGCTGTAGACGGAGAGAGTCTCCAGCCTGAAGGCGCTCCGCTCGAAGGTCTCGAAGAGACGGCCGAACTCCTCACCGTTGAGCACGGAAGTACTCCTCCAGCACTGCGGCCGGGACCACGACGGCGGTCTCGCCCTCTGGCAGATCGAGCTGCGCCAGCCGCTCGGGGTCGGTGATGACGTACCCCTGGACCACGTAGTCCTTGGCGTCCTCGGTGCCCCACAGCGTCGGGCACGTTCCGTTCCTGCACTCCGGGTCACCGGACAGCTTCCGCAGCATCCCTGCCCCCGCATGTCGGCGTACGCCTGTCGCGTTCGATGCTCCCGAGCCGGTTGCCGTGGGGTCAAGCGCTGATCCTTTCCAGAACAGGAAAGCAGCCGTCTCGGTTGGAATCGAGGATGCGTTGGCACGTACTCGGCGAGTACAACGGCAGCATGACCCTCTTCCTGTGTGCCAAGTGTGGCGGCAGTCTTACGCCAGACCTGACGCCACTGCCCGCCGTTCCCTCAGCACCCGACGACGAAGAACGGGACAAGGAGAGTCGGCGGGCGCCGGCCACGGTGCCGCAGGGGCACTACGCCATCGAGACCGATCCATGGGGTGCCCCGTACGTGCCGCATCCGGACCAGGAAGAGGGCGGGCCTGCGCAGCCGCGTGGCCCCTGGAGGAGTGTCGAAGGGGTGGCAGTGATCTCTGCCGGGCCGCGCAACAACATCGTGATCCACCCCGGGGATGCGCCCGACATCCAGCCTCTGCCGGACTGGGAAAACAGCAGCGGATGCTGCGGACCGTCCGGAGATAGCGGACTCAACCGTGCCTGTCCCTGTGGCGCCCGAGTGGCCACGCTCGCCGCAGACTGCTGGGGCCCGTACGAACTCCATCTGGACGGGAAGCGGGTCTACGGCTACGCCCCGTCCTGATCAGTAGCCCGAGGGGTGCGTGGACAGCCAGGCGGAGTGGCGGTTGCGCAGGCGGTCTCTTTCCTCGGGGGTGGGGAGGATAACGTCCGCGCCGCCGTCGTACGGATGGTGGATACGTGTGAGCTCGGTGTCCGTCACGAAGATGCCGGGCAGCGTGTCGTCAGCGACGGCGCGGAGGAGCGGGTCCAGGCAGCCGTGCTGCCAGGGGCGGCGGTCGGCGTAGAAGTACCAGCGGGTGTGGAAGGCCTGATCCGGGTCGTCGGTGTCGTCCAGGGTGGTCCACAGCGTGCCCTCCGGGTGGAGGGCGGCGCGTGGGCCGACCAGTCCGTGGGCTCGGACGGGTCGGCCCAGTCGGTGGTCACCACGTACGCCTCGCCGTCCGAGAAGAGGTCGTCGAGGACCGTGTTGTACCGGTTGAGGAGGACCGCGTACTCGGCCTCATCCTCCGCGTAGCGTTTCGACTCCGGCAGGCTGTGGAAGCGCACCCAGCGGTCCCCGTAGACCGTTTTCAGCTCCCACGGCAGCATCGGCCCGGCAGGCCTGTGGGCATGCCAGAGCCGGGTCAGCCGCTCGTGCGCCGGGTCGGGGAGAGGGGCGTCGTTCACTCCCCAGGAGCCTCGGCGACGCCGATCGGGCAGGCCACGCCCGTCCCGCCGATGCCGCAGTAGCCGTCCGGGTTCTTGTCCAGGTACTGCTGGTGGTACGCCTCAGCAGGCCAGAACGGGCGGCCCTGCGCCGGGAGGATCTCCGTGGTGATCTCCTTGTGGCCGGCCGCCGTCAGGACCTTCTGGTACGCCTCGCGGGAGGCGTCCGCCGCCGCCGCCTGGGCGGGGGAGTGGGTGTAGATCGCGGAGCGGTACTGGGTGCCCACGTCGTTGCCCTGGCGGAAGCCCTGGGTGGGGTTGTGGGACTCCCAGAACAGCTTCAGCAGCTCCCCGTACGAGACGACCGCCGGGTCGAAGACGACCCGGACCGCCTCCGTGTGGCCGGTCAGGCCCGAGCAGGCCTCCTCGTACGTGGGGTTCTCCGTGTACCCGCCCTGGTAGCCGACCAGCGTGGTCCAGACGCCCTCCGTCTGCCAGAACTTCCGCTCCGCGCCCCAGAAGCAGCCGAGCGCGAAGTCCGCCACCTCCAGGCCCTCCGGGTACGGGCCCACCAGCGGGTTGCCGAGGACCGTGTGGCGGGAGGGGACGGCGAATTCGGGGACGGGGCGGCCGCGCAGGGCCTGCTCCGGGGTGGGGAGCTGGGGGGTGCGGCTGTTCAGGAACATGCGGGGGCTCCTCCGGGGTCGGTCGGGTTCGCTTCGTACAACAAAGTGGCCCCCGCCCGGATTCCGGGCGGGGCCGCAGGCGGAGTGCGGCTCAGCGGCCGTGAAGCCCTGGGGCCCGGGCGGGGGCCGCGACGCCTCAGTGCGGCAGCGTCGCCGGGGAGCCGCCGTTCGCCTCGTAGCCCGCCACCGCCAGCGCCCGGTAGACCGTGTACTGCGCGGCCGGGTCCGTCTCCGCCGTCCAGGGCAGCGCGCCCACGTGGCCGTCGACGCGGACCAGCTGGTGCATCGCCTCCGACCAGCGCTCCATGTGGACCAGGAAGAGGACCAGCAGGTGGCGGACGTGGGCGAGCATCGGGTCGTCGGGGCGGGCCGAGTGGACGGCGTACATCGCGCCCTCCACCGCCTTGGTCACCACCTGGCTGCGGTAGAAGCCCTGCACCAGGTTGACCTCCGGCAGGTGCTCGTACACCGCGAAGAGCGGCAGCGCGGCCAGCAGCGAACCCTGCGGGGCGCGGGCGGCGGCGGCAGTGGCGAACGCGTCGGCGTCCTGGCGCGAGCCGTGCCACTTCTCGCAGTGGAAGTGCAGCGCCGCGATGTGCGCGCCCATGTGCGCCGGGGCCCGGTCGATGATCTTCGCCCAGAGCCGGTCGAACTGCTCGGGGGTGTAGTTCAGGCCGCGGGCCACCGCCAGTTCCACGATGTACGGCACCGGGTCGCCGGGGGCGAGGAGGGCCGCCTCGCCGCAGACCGTACGGGCCTCCTCCAGGATGATCCGGAAGTCGTCGCTCCCCACGGACGAGGAGCGCCACGCCTGCTGCACCAGGAACTCCGCGTGCACCGCCGCCCCGCCCGCGTCCTTCGGGGCCTCGGCCCGCCAGGCGCGCAGCCACGAGCCGCCTTTCCCCGGCTGCTGCGCCAGCTCCAGCGAGGCCGCGCCCGCGAAGGCCTGCACCCGCTGCCAGCGCTCCTCGCCCTCCTTCGGCGTACCGGCGAGGAGCTGGGAGGCGGCCCGCCAGTCCTGGGTGGCCTGCACGACGTCGAGGACGTCCAGGAGGTCCCGGTCCGGGCCCGGCATCCGGACGTCCAGCTCCTCCTGGCGTGCGAAGCCGTACGTGTCGGGGTCCGCCGCGTCGGGCGAGCCCGGTTCGACCTGGCGGATACCGCCCCGCCGGCGCATGACCCAGGGGCCGACGATCGCGGCGAGCATGCACATCGCGAGCAGGAACAACAGAATCTCCATGGACCCATTGTCCCCGGAGCGGCGAGTGGCCGGTAAGGGACCTTGCGACGAACTACGCTCGGGGCCATGAGCGACCAGCACAGCTTCGAGACTCTCGCGATCCACGCGGGCAACACCGCCGACCCCCTCACCGGCGCCGTGGTGCCGCCCATCTACCAGGTGTCCACGTACAAGCAGGACGGCGTGGGCGGACTGCGCGGCGGCTACGAGTACAGCCGCAGCGCCAACCCGACCCGTACGGCCCTGGAGGAGAACCTGGCGGCCCTGGAAGGCGGCCGTCGGGGCCTCGCCTTCGCCTCCGGCCTCGCCGCCGAGGACTGCCTCCTGCGTACGCTGCTGACCCCCGGTGACCACGTGGTCATCCCCAACGACGCCTACGGCGGCACCTTCCGGCTCTTCGCCAAGGTCGCCGCGCGCTGGGGCGTGGAGTTCTCGGTCGCGGACACCTCGGACGTGGCGGCGGTCCGGGCGGCCGTCACCCCGCGCACCAAGGCGGTCTGGGTGGAGACCCCCTCCAACCCGCTGCTCGGCATCACCGACATCGCCGCCGTCGCCCAGGTCGCGCACGACGCCGGGGCCCGCCTCGTCGTCGACAACACCTTCGCCTCGCCCTACCTCCAGCAGCCGCTGGCGCTCGGCGCGGACGTCGTCGTCCACTCCACCACCAAGTACATGGGCGGCCACTCCGACGTCGTCGGCGGCGCGCTCGTCGTCGGCGACCCGGAGCTGGCCGACGAGCTGGCCTTCCACCAGAACGCCATGGGCGCGGTCTCCGGGCCCTTCGACGCCTGGCTCGTGCTGCGCGGCATCAAGACCCTCGCCGTCCGCATGGACCGCCACACGGAGAACGCCACCAAGGTCGCCGAGCTGCTGACCCGCCACCCCAAGGTCACCCAGGTCCTCTACCCGGGCCTGCCCGAGCACCCCGGCCACGATGTCGCCGCCAAGCAGATGAAGGCCTTCGGCGGCATGGTCTCCTTCCGCGTCGCGGGCGGCGAGGACGCGGCGGTCGAGGTCTGCAACCGGGCGAAGCTGTTCACGCTCGGTGAGTCCCTCGGGGGTGTGGAGTCGCTGATCGAGCACCCCGGCCGGATGACGCACGCCTCCGTGGCGGGCTCCCTCCTGGAGGTCCCGGCCGACCTGGTCCGCATCTCCGTCGGCATCGAGAACGGCGACGACCTGGTCGCCGACCTCACGCAGGCCCTGGGCTGACCGGCCAGGCGCACCCGGGCGCCCGCCGGTCGGCGGGCGCCCGCACGGTCACACGCTGACCTTCTCGTCCTCCAGCATGTCCCGGATCTGACTCCGCAGTTCGGGGCTGTCCTGGTGACCGTGGACGGACACGGCGTGCTCGCTCGCGGCGCGGACGACCTCGTCCTCCTCACCGGAGATGGCCAGAGAGCAGTCCATCTCGCTCGGGTACTTGCGACAGTCGGCGATCTTCCGTGTCATGACGGCCTCCTCGGCTCGTACGACGACCGGCTCCTCCAGGGTAGGCCGGTTTCCCCGGAGCCCCAAGAGCTTCACCACCCCTCCAGGGGCGGCGTCACCTCCGCCGGCTCCGGCAGCCACGGCTGTTCGATCCCCGCCCAGACGAGGAACGCGGCGAACCCCGCCCCCGCCAGCCACCAGGCCGTACGCCGGACCCCGCGCCGCAGCCGCAGCAGGCGGGCACCCCGCCGCCGGGCCCGCTCGGCCAGATCGACCGGAACGCGAGGGTGGGGCCCCTCCAGCATCCGCCGGACCTCGTCCACCTTCCGGTCCCGGCCCGCGCCCGGAATCACGGCGCCACCCCGGGGGCCGCTCCGCGGTCCCCGCGCTGGTCCCGCCCCGTCGTCCCGCCGTCGCCCCGTGGTCCGCCCGCCGACCTCAGCGTCGCGACCGACCGGTCGCAGACCACCCGCACCCGATCGGCCGGCAGGCCCAGCAGCGCCGCCGTCCGGTCCTCGCCGACCTCCTCGTGCAGGCGCAGCACCAGCACCAGCCGTTCCAGCGGCGCGAGCCGGTCCAGTACGCCGCCGAGCGGGCGGCGGTGGCGCCAGGACTCGCGGGCGAAGCGGACCGCCAGCTCCTGGCGGGTGCGGTCGTACGGGTCCTCGCCGCGCAGCCGGTCCCACTCCGCGTACGTCCGGGCCAGCGCCGCGCAGAGCAGCCGCTCGGCCCGGGCCCCCGTGCCCGCCGGTGCGATCGGCTCGCCGGTGAGCAGCGTCGCGGTGTGCAGCAGCCGACCGCCCGCGCCCGCCACGAAGGCCTCGAACTCCTGGGCGCGGAGCCGGTCCCGGTGGGTCTGCCGCTCTCGCATGGACCTCATCCGAGCCCGGGGCGGCTTCGGGGTCAAGAGGCCGGACAGGGCCGGAGGTCCGCGACCCCGGGCCCATTCACCTACGTACCGCCCGGTCTCAGTCGTTCTGCTGCGGCTGGTGCGCGGCCTGCCGGGCCGCCAGCGATCCGTTGAACCGGGTGAGCAGCGTGCAGAAGGTGTCCCGCTCCTCCTGCGTCCAGCCGTCGGTCACCTGGGACATCAGCTCGCGCCGCGAGGCGCGCACCTCCTCCAGGCGGGCCTGGCCGCGCGGGGAGAGCTGGAGCACGACCGCCCGGCCGTCCTCCGGGTGCGACGTGCGCTTGACCAGGCCGGTGTCGACGAGCGGGGCCACCTGCCGGGTCACCGTCGAGGAGTCGATCCCCATCCCGGCCGCCAGCGCCTTGACGCCCATCGGGCCTTCCTTGTCCAGGCGGTTGAGCAGCAGGTAGGCCGCCCGGTCCATGGAGTTGCGGACCTGGCCGACACCGCCGAGGCGGGTCTGCTCGGCACGGCGGGCGAAGACCGCCACCTGGTGCTGGAGGGAGTCCAGCAGGCGGTCGGGACCCGGGTGTTCGGGGGCGGTGCCCCCGGAAGGAGACGCAGCAGTCGTCATGTCCTGAGGGGGCATGGCCGGGGGCTCTCTTCATACGGTGTCGGATGGAGTGGGGGACAGAGTACGCGGCCCCGGGGCAACGCGTACCAGTGCCGCACAAACCCGCGGACACCACCGCAGGCCGCCTGAGACGAGTCTGCCGGGACCGCTCCGAGCTGCCAGACTTGCGACCATGATGTTCCGCGCGACCGCCCGACACCCGGCCCTGATCCTCGACGACGTCCGGGGCGCGCAGAAAATGCTGGCGGGGGTGGCCAGAGCGACCGCTCTGGAGGGCAGCCGCCATCTGACCGAGCTGGTCGGCGCCCCCGTCCACCTCAAGTGCGAGAACCTCCAGCGCACCGGCTCCTTCAAACTGCGCGGCGCGTACGTGCGGATCTCCGGCCTCACCCCGGTGGAGCGGGCCGCGGGGGTCGTCGCCGCCAGCGCCGGGAACCACGCCCAGGGCGTCGCGCTCGCCTCCTCGCTCCTCGGCGTCCGCTCCACCGTCTTCATGCCCGTCGGGGCACCGCTCCCCAAGGTCGCCGCCACGCAGGAGTACGGGGCCGAGGTGAGGCTGCACGGACAGGTCGTCGACGAGACGCTGGCCGCCGCCCAGGAGTACGCGGCCCGGACCGGCGCGGTCTTCATCCACCCCTTCGACCACCCCGACATCATCGCGGGCCAGGGCACGGTGGGGCTGGAGATCCTGGAGCAGTGCCCGGAGGTCCGTACCATCGTCGTCGGCATCGGTGGCGGCGGGCTCGCGGCCGGGATCGCCGTCGCGGTGAAGGCGCTGCGCCCGGACATCCGGATCGTCGGTGTCCAGGCCGAGGGCGCCGCCGCCTACCCTCCCTCGCTCGCCGCCGGGCACCCGGTCTCGCTCGACGATCCGGTCACGATGGCGGACGGGATCAAGGTGGGGCGTCCGGGGGACGTCCCGTTCGCGTTGATCGAGGAGCTGGTCGACGAGGTCCGCACGGTCACGGAGGACGAGCTCTCCAGCGCGCTGCTGCTCTGCCTGGAGCGGGCCAAGCTGGTGGTGGAGCCCGCCGGGGCGAGCCCGGTGGCGGCGCTGCTGAGCGACCCGAAGGCCTTCAGGGGACCGGTGGTGGCGGTGCTCTCCGGCGGCAACGTGGACCCGCTGCTGCTGCAGCGCGTTCTGCGCCACGGGATGTCCGCCGCCGGCCGCTACCTGAGCCTGCGGCTGCGGCTCACCGACCGGCCGGGGGCGCTGGCCACGCTGCTGGCCGCGCTGACGGTGGCCGACGCCAATGTGCTCGATATCAGCCATGTGCGCACCGATCCGCGCCTCGGCCTCACCGAGGTGGAGGTCGACCTCCACCTGGAGACCAAGGGCCCCCGCCACTGCGAAGAGGTCGAGGCGGCGCTGCGTGCGGAGGGGTACCGGGTCATCGGCTGACCGTCCGGCTCCCGCCGAATGGCCGAAACGCGTTATTCACCGCGCGGTGAGGCTCCGCGAATCCTAGGATCGCTCACCGAACGACGTACCGGACGAGGTGCCGGACGGCGTACCGACACACGTACCCGCGAGCGAGCGACGGGGAGCCCCTCCATGCCAGGTGCCATCCACGCCGAAGGTCTGGTCAAGACCTTCGGTGACGTACGAGCCCTGGACGGAGTCGACCTCGATGTGCCCGAGGGCACCGTCCTCGGGCTGCTCGGACCCAACGGCGCGGGCAAGACCACCGCCGTACGCGTCCTCACCACCCTGCTCCGCCCCGACAGCGGCTCCGCGTCCGTGGCCGGGATCGACGTGCTGAAGAAGCCCAACGAGGTGCGCCGCTCGATCGGGCTCTCCGGCCAGTTCGCCGCCGTCGACGAGTATCTGACCGGCCGCGAGAACCTCCAGATGGTCGGCCAGCTCTACCAGATGAGCTCCCGCGCCGCGAAGGCCCGGGCGGGAGAGCTGCTGGAGCGGTTCAACCTCGCGGAGGCCGCCGACCGTACGGCCAAGACGTACTCCGGCGGTATGCGCCGCCGCCTCGACCTGGCCGCCGCCCTGGTCGTCTCGCCGCCCGTGATGTTCATGGACGAGCCGACGACCGGCCTCGACCCGCGCAACCGGCAGCAGCTGTGGGACGTCATCGAGGACCTGGTGGCCGGGGGGACGACGCTGCTGCTGACCACGCAGTACCTGGAGGAGGCCGACCGCCTCGCCAACGACATCTGCGTCATCGACCACGGCAGGGTCATCGCCCGCGGCACCTCCGACGAGCTGAAGGCCCGTACCGGCGGCGAGCGCGTCGAGGTCGTCGTGCACCGCCCGGACGAGATCGAGCCCGCCCGCGCCGCGCTGGCCTCCCTCGGCAAGGGCGAGGTCACCGTCGTCCAGCTCTCCCGCAAGCTGACCGTCCCGGTGAGCGGCGGGGCCAAGCTGCTCGCCGAGATCATCCGCGACCTGGACGGCCGGGGCGTCGAGATCGACGACATCGCCCTGCGCCGCCCGACCCTGGACGACGTCTTCCTCTCGCTGACCGGCCACGCGGCCGAGGTCCACGAGGACGAGAACGGCGGGACCGGCGGGCCCGGCGAGAAAACGGACAAGGAGAAGACCCCGTGAGCGTCACCATCAAGGACGCGCCCGTCCTGGCACCCCGGCCGGCCGGAGGAGTGGTGCAGTCGGTCAGGGACTCGCTGGTCATCGCCAAGCGGAATCTGATCCGTATGTCCCGAATTCCCGAGATGGTGCTTTTCGGGATCATCCAGCCGATCATGTTCGTCGTGCTGTTCACGTACGTCTTCGGCGGCTCGATGAGCATCGGCGGCACGACCGACCCGAACGTCTACAAGAACTTCCTGATGGCCGGCATCTTCGCGCAGACCGTCACCTTCGCCACGGCGGGGTCGGCGGCGGGCATCGCGGACGACATGCAGAAGGGTCTCGTCGACCGCTTCCGGTCCCTCCCCATGGCGCGCGGCGCGGTGCTCACCGGCCGGACGGTCGCGGACCTCGCGCAGACCTGTATCACCCTCTCTGTCCTGGCGATCGTCGCGCTGATCGTCGGCTGGCGCCCCGGCTCCGCCGAGCCGACCAACGCCGGACGGGTACTGGCCGCCTTCGGCCTGCTGCTCCTGCTGGGGTACGCCTTCACCTGGATCGGCGCCCTGATCGGGCTGTCGGTCCGCACCCCGGAGGCGGCGACCTCGGGCGGGATCATCTGGCTGTTCCCGGTCACATTCATCTCGAACGCGTTCGTCGACTCCAGCCAGATGACGCCCTGGCTGCGCCACGTCGCCGACTGGAACCCCTTCAGCGCCACCGTCCAGGCCTGTCGCGAGCTGTTCGGCAACCCCGGCGTGGTCGACTCCAGCGCCTGGCCCATGCAGCACCCCGTCTGGGCCTCGCTGCTCTGGTCGGTGCTGATCATCGTGGTCTTCCGGACCCTCGCGGTCCGCAAGTACCGGCGGTCCAGCCGCTGACCGATCCGTTCGCACCCCGGACACACCCGACGCGGGTGTCCCGCCCTTCCGAAGGGGCCGGACACCCGCGTCGGGTGTGTCGTGCTCGTGCCGGGGCGCGGTGGGGCCGGGCGGGGTGTCAGCCCGTGTACGGCTTCGCGGCCAGGATCTTCACCGTGGCCGTCTTGCCGTTCGGCAGCTCGTACTGGGCTTCGTCACCCGTCCGCTTGCCGTTCACGCCGATGCCCAGCGGGGACTGCGGGGAGTACGTCTCGATGTCTCCGCTGGCGTACTCGCGGGAGGCGAGCAGGAAGGTCGTCGTGTCGTCCTCGTCGCCGTCGAAGGCGATCGTGACGACCATGCCGGGCTCGACCACGCCGTCGTCGGCCGGCGCCTCGCCGACCTTGGCGTGCTCCAGGAGCTGGGTGAGCTGGCGTACGCGCAGCTCCATCTTGCCCTGCTCCTCCTTGGCCGCGTGGTACCCGCCGTTCTCCCGGAGGTCACCCTCCTCACGGGCCGCCGCGATCTTGACGGCGATCTCCGTGCGCGCGGGACCAGACAGGTACTCCAGCTCGGCCTTGAGCTGGTTGTACGCCTCCTGCGTGAGCCAGGTGACGTTTTCGCTGGTCTGAGTCACAGGTGCTCCTCGTCGGTGCTGGGAATACAAACGATCGCCCTACCCGGAAGCATGTGCTTCCTCGGGTGGGCGAAACCACGAGCCTAACAATTCCCCAGGAAAAGAGGGAGAAGGTAAACCGTCACACGTCCGGGTGGACCGGGTTTCCTGCTGGAAGGAGCAGGTCAGAGGGGGTGCGGAGGCGGACGGGAGGGTCAGCCGGCGGGGGAGTCGTCGGCCGTGCAGCCGGTCAGCTCGACCGCGGTGGCCCGGGCGCGGGTCCGCATCACCACCAGCTCGTCGATCCGGTCGGATCCCGCCTCGAAGCGGGTCTCCTTGCGGCCGACCTCGCTGCCGTCCTTGCTCAGCGCCCGTACGGTGCAGAAGCCGACGGTCCCGCTGTTCTTGCGCACTTCCAGATGGGCGTCGGCGCGGACGTCGGAGACGATCTCGAACTTGATCAGCTCGGCGCTGATGCCCTTGCCGACGACGTAGCCGTGACCGATCCACGCGATCAGGGCGAGCAGCCCCACGCCCAGCACCGAACCGACGATCTTCAGCGTACGGTCGGTCCGCTGCTCGTCCGTCCTGCCGTAGCGCCCCTGGGGCGTGGCCTCGCGCGCCGCCGTCATGATCGTTCCCTCCGGGCAAAGAAAAACGAGGAATTTTCCCCCTCCTCGTTCGGTCACTATAGAAGTCGCCCGTTCGTCATCCGACCGCGCCCCGACACGACCACAGCAGGATCAATGACAACCGAGGATCGAGCTTTGACTGAGCAGCTGCGACTGATGGCCGTTCACGCCCACCCCGACGACGAGTCGAGCAAGGGCGCGGCCACCATGGCCAAGTACGTGTCCGAGGGGGTGGACGTGCTGGTCGTGACCTGCACGGGCGGCGAGCGCGGCTCCATCCTCAACCCCAAGCTCCAGGGCGACGCGTACATCGAGAAGAACATCCACGAGGTGCGCAAGAGGGAGATGGACGAGGCCCGGGAGATCCTGGGCGTCCAGCAGGAGTGGCTGGGCTTCGTCGACTCCGGGCTCCCCGAGGGCGACCCGCTGCCGCCGCTGCCCGAGGGCTGCTTCGCCCTGGAGGACCCGCAGCTGGCGGCCGGGCGGCTGGTGGCGAAGATCCGGGCGTTCCGGCCGCAGGTCATCACCACGTACGACGAGAACGGCGGCTACCCGCACCCCGACCACATCATGACGCACACGATCTCGATGATCGCGTTCGACGGTGCGGCCGACGCGGAGGCCTTTCCGGAGGACGAGTTCGGCCCGGTCTGGACGCCGCGGAAGCTCTACTACAACCAGGGCTTCAACCGGCCGCGCACCGTCGCGCTGCACGAGGCGCTGCTCGCACGCGGCCTGGAGTCGCCGTACGGGGAGTGGCTGGAGCGGTGGAAGGAGTTCGAGCGGGTCGAGCGCACGCTGACCACGCACGTCCCCTGCGACGAGTTCTTCGAGATCCGTGACAAGGCGCTGATCGCGCACGCCACGCAGATCGACCCGGAGGGCGGCTGGTTCCGCGTTCCGATGGAGATCCAGCGAGAGGTCTGGCCGACCGAGGAGTACGAGCTGGCGAAGTCTCTGGTCGATACCTCCCTCCCCGAGAGCGACCTCTTCGCGGGCATCCGCGACAATGCCTGATATGTACGCGACCCAGGCACTGACACACGTCGTCCCGCTCGCCGCCGAGCTGGACAAGAACAAGGTCACCCCCGGTGTCCTCGGCTTCCTCGTCTTCGCGGTCCTCGCCGTCGGCGTGTGGCAGCTGATGAAGTCGATGAGCCGGCACATGGGGCGGGTGAACTTCGAGGAGGCCCCGGAGCCGGGGGCGGCCGTCGCCGCCGAGCACGGGACCTCCGGGAGTTCCGCCGAGAAGTAGGGCCGGGGCCCCCGGGCGCGGGCTTCCGCCCTCGAACGCCGGACGGGCCGGGGCGGGGCCGAAGTGGCCGGTCACGTGCCGGAGCGGCCCCGGACCCAGTCGTTCGCGTCCTGGCGGCGGCGCTCACCCTCACCGTGGGCCCCCTGCTGTCGGGTCACCCGCTCCCGCGCCCACACCGGCCGCCCGCAGGGGCGGGCCGGCCCCGTCGAGGCGAGGTGGGACCGGGTGTCCGGCCGGACGCGGGCGCACGGAGGCTGTCGGCCGAAGGCGGGGCGCGCGGAGGTTCCGGCCGAACGGGCGTGCCCTACCGCGCCCCCAGCACATGGGCGAGGAACCGGGCCTCGTTGCGGCCGAGCCGGGTCGCGATGACCGCGTTGCCGCCCGCCAGACGGTCCAGGACGGCGACCTTGGCCAGGAGGCGGTTCTCGCCCTGGACGACGGCCAGGGTGTTGGCGGGCGGAGTCCGGCCGGAGACCGTGCCGGTCAGCTCGGCGAACTTCGCGGCGTCCGCGTCCTGGAACACCACCCGCACCGACCACCCCGCCAGCGCCTCGTCCTCGAAGGCGGTCACCTGCTTGAACCTGTCCACCGTCAGGCCGGTCGCGGTGGAGACGACGACACACAGCTCACGGTCGTCCGAGGTGAAACCCCTCCCCGTGGGCACGGGACGCGGCGAGGTGAGCGGGTCGTCGGTCTCACCCGGGGCGGGGCAGGCCCCGGGCTGCTCCCTCTCCACTTCCAGGAACCGCACCGGCGTGTCCGGGGCGCCCGCCGTCGCGTCGGCACGGCTCCACGGCTGCCAGATCAGCGCGCCCGCCACCAGCAGTGCGGCCACGGCCGACGCGGCGAGGGCCCACCGGCGCGGACCGCCCGACGCCGCACGGCTCTCCGGCGGACCCGGGAGGCGCGCCGTGGCGGGCGGGGAGCCGACGGGCCGGGTCGGCTCGTCCTCTCCGGCGCTCTCCGGCGCGGCCGGAAGCTCCGCGGAGGCGTCGACGCGGCAAATCGCGTGGCGCAGGGCTTCGGTGCGCTCGGCCCGGTGCCGTTCGATGGCGTCGGTCCAGCGGGCGTCCAGCAGCGCCCCGCCGCCGCGTGCCGCCGGGCTGGCGCCGAGGTGGTCGGCGCAGTAGGCGATGACCTCGGCCGGGGTGGGGCGGGAGCGCGGATCGGGATCGAGGCAGGGCAGGACCAGGGGGTCCAGGGCTGCCGGGAGACCGGAGGTGTCGACGTCCCCGGTGGCCGCGCGCACGAGCAGTTCCATCGCGGAGATGTGCTCGATGTCCCGGTAGGGCGGTCGGCCCACCGCCAGGTAGAACAGGGTCGCTCCCACGGAGAACATGTCCGACGCCTCGCCCGTGGGCTCCCCGCGGGCCTGCTCCGGCGAGGCGTAGGCCACGGTGCCGAGCGCCGACTGCGTCCGGGTGAGGTCGTGCGCCTGCGAGATGCCGAAGTCGATCAGGCGGGGCCCCTCGACGGGCAGGAGCACGTTCGAGGGCTTCACATCCCGGTGCACGAGCCCCGCGGCATGCAGCGAGGCGACCGCCTCCGCCATCCCGGCGCCCACCCAGTGCAGGGCGTCCACCCCCAGCGTGCCGCACTCCTCGACCAGGTCCTTCAGCGAGGGGGCGGGCACGTACTCCTGGGCCATCCACGGCACGGGGGCCTCCGGGTCGGCGTCCACGACGCTCGCCGTGTAGACCCCGCGCACCCGGCGCGCGCACTCGACCTCACGGACGAACCGCCTGCGGTCGTCCGCCCCGTCCGTGAGCAACGTCTTGAGGGCGACCGTACGCCCCGCCGGCGACCGCGCCAGGTACACCCGACCCATGCCCCCGCTCGCCAACTCCGCGAGCACCGTGAACCGCCCGACCCGCTCCCCGGGCTCAACCGCCCTCATCCCAGCCCACCCATACCCCGCCCGCCCACCGACTCACGTCCCCGTCAGGTCGCTCAACATCGTCGCCCACGGGCCCCGAACTCGCTACGCTTGTCCACGATTTGCGGCCTTCACCGCCCGCAGGGCGGGTCGGCGCCCACGCCGAGGGCGCCTGGGAAGAGCCGGGGGCAGGGGCGGGCCCGGGCGCGAAAAGGCCAAGGCGTCATCGGCTTCCGCCGGTGTGGGCGGCTGGGACGGGCGACCGCCCCGCGCCGCGCTCGCGCGGCCGGGCGCACCATCCGCCCCGCGAGATCCGCCACCGCCGACGCCGTGGTGTCGACCGCGCCTCCCCGAGGCCGCATGACAGAGGGGACGTTCAGGAACCATGACCAGTACCACCAGGCGCGACGGAGCGTGGCTGCGCCGATTCCACCCGGCACCGGATGCCGACGTCCGGCTGGTCTGCTTCCCGCACGCGGGAGGCTCGGCCACCTTCTACTTCCCCTTCTCCCGTATGCTGCCACGCTCGATCGAGGTGCTGTCGGTCCAGTACCCGGGCAGGCAGGACCGGCACGGCGAACCGTGTGTCGGCGACATCGGTGGCCTGGCCGACGGCGTCGTCGCGGAGCTGCTGCCGCTGACCCCCGGGCCGCTGGCCCTCTTCGGTCACAGCATGGGCTCCATGGTGGCGTACGAGGTCGCCAGGCGGCTGGAGAGCCAGGGCGTCAAGCCCCTGCGCCTCTTCGCCTCCGGCGGGCGCGCCCCGTCACGCCCGCGGCAGGGGAACGTGCACCAGCTCGACGACAACGGCCTCGTCGGCGAGCTGAAGAAGCTCAGCGGGACCGACTCCCAGATCCTGGGCGACCCGGAGATACTGCGGATGGTCCTCC
Source organism: Streptomyces sp. NPDC043746 (assembly GCF_056436485.1). Taxonomy (NCBI): domain Bacteria; kingdom Bacillati; phylum Actinomycetota; class Actinomycetes; order Kitasatosporales; family Streptomycetaceae; genus Streptomyces; species Streptomyces sp. NPDC043746. Next base: position 162,551 of record NZ_JBWKCM010000010.1, read on the forward strand.
CGGCCGTCAGGAGCGACTACAAGGCGGTGGAGACCTACCGCCACGTCCCGGGCCCGCTGCTGGAGTGCCCCGTCGTCGCCCTCACCGGCGACGACGACCCCCGGGTGACGCTCGACGAGGCGGAGGCCTGGGGCGAGCACACGGCCGGCGGCTTCGAACTCAAGGTGTACGCGGGCGGCCACTTCTACCTCAACTCCCATGCGGCGGCGGTGACGCAGGTGATCGCGGCCGGGATCGCGGAGCCGCCGTCGACCGGCTCGGCCGCGCCGGACCGGTGACGGACGGCCCCGCCGAGCCGCTGTCCGACGGGGTCCTCGGAGGAGGAATGGCTCAGTGGACCGATCCCGGCGATCCTCTTTCCGGGCCGCGGACGACGGCCGCCGACCGCGGCGGCCCCGAAGACGCGGTCGCGCAGCATCTTCATCGCGCAGGACACGGCCCCCTTCCGGCATCTGACGGGGAACCGGGCGGGCGACGGCGGGCTCCTCGCGCCCGTGCCCCCACCATCTGCGCGAGTGAGTGCAACGGGTCGAACGCGTACGCTGCACCAACCGCACGCAGATCACCCGAAAGGCACAGTGAGGTGGCCACGGGTCGGGAACGACGAGGCTCGTTCGCCGGTCGACTGACCGCGGCGCGCGAACGACTGTTCGTCGGCCGGGAAGCCGAGCAGGACCTCTTCCAGGCAGCCCTGAGCGAGCGGCCGGGTGCCGCTCCGGTGCACTATCTGCACGGTCCGGGCGGCATCGGCAAGTCCGCGCTGCTGCGGTGTTTCGCACAGGAGGCACGGCAGGCGGGCCGCCCGGTCGTCGAGGTCGACGGTCGCACCGTCCCTCCCACGCCGGAGGACTTCACCGAAGCGGCCAAGGAGGCGGTCAGCGAGCCCGGAGCCGTACTCCTGGTCGACGCCTTCGAGCGCTGCCAGGGCCTGGAGGGGCTGGCTCTGGGAGCAGTTCCTGCCGCAGCCGCCGGTCGGTGCCGTCGCCGTCATCGCCGGACGGGTCCCGCCCGACGCGCGGTTTGGCTGGTACGACCTCGCCTTACCTGCTTCAGCACGCCGACAATCCGGTCGACTGGTGGCCGTGGGGACGCGAGGCGTTCGAGGAAGCAAAACGGCGCGATGTGCCCGTTCTGCTGTCGGTCGGCCTCGGCGTGCCACTGGTGCCAGTGAACTCGCGAACCCAGTAGCTGGGGCGTGCTCACACCTCTTTGATGACCACGCGCTTCCCACAGAGCTTCGACCAGTCGTCATGGTCGGAAGTCAGAACGATCACGGGGGCTGGGACACGGAGCGCGAGCGCGGCGACGAGGGCGTCGATTGCGTACTTGTGTCCATGCAGCCCGGCTGCGTCCCGGAGCAGCGCCACTGCGGTGAGGGAATCCTCCTGACTGACCTGTTCCACCCGCAGCCGGGAGAGCAGCCACTTCAACCGTGCAAGGTCGGTCTTCGCTTGTACGGCTTCAACAATGGTCAGGGTGGACAGGAGGACGGGAACTCCAGCCTGCCGGGATGCCTCGATGAGAGCCGCCATGCCGCGGTCGTTGCGCAGGAGCAGAGAGAGCGCCTCGGAGTCCAGCACCAGTGAGCGGGCTGGCTGCTCCTTCACGCGGCGCCCCGCTCGACATCCTCGGCTTTCACGTCTCCGAACAGCTCGCGACGTGCGGCTTCGATCTCCTGCTCCGTGAGCGCGCCGTGCTCCTTCTCGTGGGATGCCACGATCTCGGCGAGTCCGTCCATGGCGAGCTGGTGCCTGACAGCTTCGGTGATGTAGCTGGACAGCCCGCGTCGACCGGTTCGGGAGCGGAGCTCGCTGACCAGCTCGGCGGGCATGGACACAGAGATGTTCTCGGTGGTTCCGGGGCGGGATGGCTTCACAGCCTGCGCCGTGCACCCGAGCGCCTGGACGCAGGTACACCGCCGCACCTGCGGACCGTGCGCGACACCGTGCCCATGTTCGTAGGAGCCGAGTTGCGCCACGATCACCCGATCTCATTCTCGGCACGGCGGCGGCACGGAACGCGGGTGGTACGTGTCGGTCACGTCCCTCTGACCGCTCCGATGCTCCCACGGCAGCCGGCGGCCACCTCGAAGCCCGAACAGGTGGGAACAGCATGAGCCTCTGGCTGACCCGGTTGACCCCCGATCTGCGCAGAGGGGGTGTTGAACGACCTGAATGACGCCCACTTGAGGCACCGCCGCGTCATGTCCCTCTTCCCAGACCGCCTCTCCGACACCCCCCGCAGCGACGTGGGTGCCCTCTACCGGACGGAGCCCTTGCGAGACGCGGTACAGGTCCTCGTGCAGAGTCACGTGCGGCCCGATATCGGACGCCTGCCCGAGGGCTACGCCGAGACGGGGTGCTGCACCTGAAGTCGTACCTCGACATGCTCACGGGGGGCATGCGGGTGCGCTATCGGATCGCTGCCAACCTTTCGAAACAGCTGGCCGTGCCCTCGGCGGGAGGCGGCCGGGCCGGCCAGCGGGTGGCCTTGCACGGGGAGGCCGCCGAGGAGTGGTGGAGGTCGCGTGCGACCAGGCGGGGCTCCGTCTCCAGTCCGGGCTCGTGCCCCCCGGCATCCGCTCGTCAGCCGACTCCGTGCACGTGCGGGCCTCCGATCTCACCTCGCACAGTTCGACGGGGAGGCGGAGATCCACGACGTGTCCGCCCTGCGGCGAGCCATGCGGGAGGGAATCGGAAGAGGCAAGTCCTACGGTTGCGGGCTGCTGAGCATCCTGCCGATCCGGCAACCCACCAGAGAGCCCGCCGGCCGCGGACGCCCTCCCACCTGACCGCGGCACGCCGTTCCTGACCGGCGGGGTGGGGTGACGCGGGCGGGGCATGGGTTGGGGGATGCCGAATCGACTCGTGGGGGAGACCTCCCCGTACCTCCTCCAGCACGCCGATGATGCCTGCCGGCTCGGACGCGGTACGGTGCGCGCCCGGCCGAGTCCGCCGTCACGGCGGTGCTGTCCCTGTGCCGGCCGCTCCTGTCCCTGGCGATGGCCATGGAGTCCGTACGACCTCGACCTCGACGAAAGCCCCGTGTGCGACCGCTCCTCGACGCCTCATCACCATGAGGCTGCTCGCCGTCGATCCGCTCAACGGCTGAGGGCCCGTATCGAGAACGCGTAGCCGAGGTCCACCAGTTCCCTCACGAGGTCCTCCGGCAGGGGGCGCGTCTTCAGGGACGGGACCATCAGGACGTCGCACGGCGTGGACGCGTCGGCGGCGACCGGGAAGCTCCGGTGTCCGCGGTGCGGGTCGGCGACTCGGACGAAGCCGTCGGAGCAGCTGACCCAGGGAGCCAGGGCGTAGTCGGCCCCCGCGTCGAAGCTGAGCGGCTCGTCCATGCCGTAGGCCTCGAAGAAGATTCGCGCGATCGGGTCCGCGTAGTCGGCGTAGATCTTGCGGGCGCCGCCGAACCGAACCCTGCGCTCGTCGATGTCCGCTTGGACCGGTGACTTCTCCAGCGGCACGGGAGCGCGGTCGGGCCGGCCGAGCATGTCCAGGGTGCGTTCCGCCACCGCGCGCTCGGAGAAGGCCGCCCGGCCCCGGTCGAGGGCGGCTTCGTCCACGACGGTCGTCGATCTGCGCACTGCGGCCGTGAGGGCTTCGGCCAGGGCGGCGGGGTGCACGACCGGGCCCAGCGCGGACCTGTGGACGGGGACCAGCGTCAGCTGCTCGGGGAACCACTCCTGGAAGCCTCGGTGGCCGCCCCAGGACGTCGTCACCACCTGATGGCCGTTGACCAGCGACGCGAGGACGGACGAGCCGAAGTTCTCGTCGGAGTGCACCGTGGGCGACACCAGGACGTGCGGCTCCTGGTGGACGTCGTAGAAGACCCAGTCGCGGGGCTGGGGTCCGTGCCAGGTGACCACGTCCGCCAGGCCCAGGGTCTCGGCGAGTTCCCGCAGGAACGTGCCGTAGTCGGAGTTCTTGAGCCCCATGTTGGGGCTGCCCAGGTTGTCCTCGCCGCCGTACACGTCCAGGGTCACCGGCGGCGCCCCGGCGGCGGAGTCCCGCATGAGCCACAGGGCGAACAGCAATGTGTGCAGGTTCTTCTGCTCCGAGACGCGCCCGACGTATGCCAGCCGCGTGACCTCGCCCTCCGGCCGCCGCTTCCGGCTGTTCACCTTGAACAGGTCGACCAGCGGGAAGGGGATCTGCTCGATCCGGGCGTTCGGGAGACACGCCCGGACCGTCGCTGCCTCCGCCTCGCACGTCACGACGAAGGTGTCCCGCTCGGTGAGCGCGTCCACGAGGGCCCCGAAGGCCTCGAACCCTTCGGGGCCGTCCCCGTGGACGTAGAGGGTCATCGGCGCGGGCTCCTCCGCCTCCGCCCGCAGGGAGAGCGCGGCCTTGACCGTGCCAGGCGTCACGGTGGTGAGGACGACGCGCTCCACCCGCGCGGCACGGGCGCGGAGGCGCTCTTCCATGGCGGGCGGCAGCGGCACGCAGAACGTGCTGACGGTCTGCCGCTCGGACCGGCCGATGAGGTCCCAGACGCGTTCGATGGCCGGGATGATCTCCTGCAGGCTCAGCCACCATTCCTTCTCCCTGGTGGTCAGCACGATGATGCCCTCGTTGCTCGACACGTACCCTCCCTGAGGATTGCCCCGTGACTCGCTGGTCACGGGTGAGATGTTCTGCCGCCGCGGTGCCGTACCGGCGCGCTGCCGTGCCCGCGACCGCCTCAGCCGCGGCGGATCACGAGGGTGGTGGCGTCGTCCCTGACCCCGTCCGCGCCGGTCGCGGCGGCGGCCACCAGGGCCTCCGACAGGGACTGCGGATCGTCCTCGTACCGGAGGGCCAGCGCCTCCATCGCGCCGTGCGGCACCTGGTCGTGGACCCCGTCCGACATCAGCACCACCAGCGGGGACCGGGTCCAGGCCTCCGACACGGTGGCGACGGCGGCGCTCCGCACGGTCGTGCGGACCCACTTGGCGGCCTGGCGTGGGATCTCGCCGGTGTACCCGCACAGGGCCAGGTGCTCCGCGAGGTTGTGGTCGGCGGTCAGCGGCCGCAGCCGTCCGCCCTCCAGGGCGTAGGCGCGGCAGTCGCCGACCCACGCGACGCGGATCCGCTCCTCTTCGGCCGACGCGGACGTCGACCCGGATGTCGAACACGACGCCGTAGCGACCACCGCGACGGCGTCCGGCTCCGGTTCGTTGCCTGCGCCCTTGTCGGCCACCAGTTCGGTGCCGGTGAGCAGGCCGGCGAGGCTCCCCCGGCGCGCAGCGACCCGTGCCATGACGGTGGCGAGCAGCTCCGCCACGGACGCGACGCGGTTGCTGTGGCCGATGCCGTCGACCACGGCCGCGGCGGTGGTGCCGTCGGTCTGGACGTGGACGGCGACCGCGTCTCCGCTGGGGGCGGCGGTGCCGGTCCGTGTGGCCGTGGCGACGCGGACGTTCCCGTATCCGAATGGCGTGGTCATTCAGACGACCTCGACGAGTACGGCGGACTGCACGATTCCCACGCCCTCGCTGAAGACGACGGCGTGGTCCCCCGGGGAGAGTTCGCCCGACGCGATCGCGTAGTGGAGGGCGGCGATGGGATCCGCCCCGCCCAGATGCCCGATCTCGCGTCCCCGTTCCTCGCTGGAGCGCGCGGGTTCGAGGCCTCCGAGATAGGGGAAATACTCTTCTTCGAGGACCTGGTGTCCCCTGAAAGGCAGCACCACACGGGCCACTTGTTCGCGTGCGATGCCGGCATCGGCCAGCACTTTGTCGATGACGGCGCCGATTCCGTCTCCGCGCATCTTCCAGGCTTCTTCGCGAGAGATGTCGGACGTCTCGTAGAAGGCGCGGGAACGCTGCGAGAGGACCACCGGAAGGCTGACGCCCTGGCCGAACACGCGGGGGCCTCGGTGCACCCCTTCGAGATGCGGCTGCGTGTGGCTGACCGCCGCGAGAAGGCGGGCGATTCCGTGGTCCCTGGACATGACCAGCGCCGCTCCGCCGTCTCCGAACGGGGTGTCCGGGTCGACGGTCCACCGGTCGATCACCTCTTTCGGCTGCCAGCTCTCGGCGGCGGTGACCAGAGCGGCGCCGTGTTCACCCTCGCAGGTGAGACGGGCGGCGGCCCAGCGCATGCCGTTCACCACCCCGTCGCAGCCGTTCATCAGCTGCGCCACGTCCCGGAAGCCGCCCGGTCCGAGCTCCCGCTCGAGCCACATCACGGCATTCGACATCCGGGGAGACGGGTCCAGGACCGACGTGTGGACGAGCAGCCCGACGTCGTCGAAGGTGTACCCCGACTCCGCCAGGGCCGCTTTCCCCGCGCGGGCGGCGAAAGCCGCCGGGGGCTCGTCCGCCGGAGCGACCGCGACGGTGCGCTGTCGTGTGCGCCGCGCGAGTTTTTCCGGATAACTGCCGTCCGCCACAGCCTCGGATACCGGGACGACGGGCGGCAGGTCTACTGCCGTCGCCGCGATATAGACATTGTCCCAACGAGTCATGAAGAGCTCCGTCCACCCTGATGCGGGTTGCAATTCTTCGGTCGGCCTCGTCTTTTCGACGGAACCATAACAGAGGGTCGACCTCGCCACCTGTGCAACGAAGTCGCCTTTTGCGTAAGTGAGTTGAGGCCAGCTGGACACACTTGCGCCGTCTGGCGCCCGCGTGTTCACATGACCCCGTGAATACTTTTCATGACGACATGAATCTGCGGCCGAAGACTCTCGCCTGGGTGAACCGACATCTGGGCAGCGGCGAACGGGTCGTCAAAGCCACGACGTTGCACGGCGGTATGACCGCGGAAATGCGCAAGCTGACCATCGGTACCGAGGACGCCGTCACCCGGCACCTCGTGCTGCGCAGTTTCGTCGACGCGTTCTACCTGGGGAATGCCGAGGAGTGGCTGACCAGGGAGGCCGGCGCCTTGGAACTCCTCGGCGGGACCGGGGTGCTCGCGCCGGATCTGGTCGCGGTCGACCCGACGGCCGCGCACTGCGAGTACCCGTCGCTGCTGATGACGTACCTGGAGGGCCGCTCCGTCCTCGACGACGAGGGCGTCGAGACCCGCGCTCCCCTGCTGGCCCGTCAACTCGTCGGCATCCACGCGCTCCAGCCCGTCGAGCGACCCCGAACGTTCACGACGTTGACGACGCCGGAGTCGGTCGTCGTGCCGAAGGGCGGCCAGGAGGTCGCCTGGTCCGCGGCGATCGACGTGATCCGCGATCCCGCCCCGTCATACGAAGGCCGTTTCCTGCACCGCGACTTCCAGCCGGGCAACGTCCTGTTCGACGTGCCGCCGTCCCGTCCGGACGAGGCCCGGATCATCGGCGTCGTCGACTGGTCACAGCCTTCCTGGGGTCCGGCGGACCTCGACGTCGCCCACTGCTCCACCAACCTCGCGCTCCTCCACGACCCGTCGTGGGGGCTGCGGTTCGCCGAGGCGTACGAGGAGGCGGGCGGGACGCTGGCGACGAAGCCGGGCGAGCGCCTGTACTGGCTGGTGCGGGACGCGCTGTCGTGCTCCGAGGAGGTCGACCTGTGGGCGCAGGCCTACCAGGCCGCGGGGCGGACCGATCTCACGACGAGCGTCCTGGAACGGCGTCTGGACACCTACGTCACCGGACTGATGGCCGCCCTGGGCTGACGTTCCGGCGACGTCCGCCACGCCCCTGACCCGTACGGTTCCCCGTACTGCCGAGCGCGACGAGGCACGGGGAACCGTACGGACAGGTCAGGAGCCGAGGAGGACGCTGTTCTCCAGGAACCAGTCGATGGTTCTCTTGATCCCGGCTTCGACGCTCACCTCCGGCCGCCAGCCGAGGGACCGTTCGGCCCGGCTGATGTCCGGCCGCCGCAGGCCCGGGTCGTCCTGGGGGCGGGCGACGAACTCGATGGACGAGGACGAGCCGACGAGGTCGCGGATCATCTCGGCGGTCGCGAGGACGGTCATCTCGTGCGTCCCGCCGATGTTCACCGGCCCCTGTTCGCCCGGTGCCCACAGGAGCCGGAGGATGCCGTCCACGGTGTCGCTCACGTAGCACAACGAGCGGGTCTGGCTGCCGTCCCCGGCCACCGTCAGCGGTTCTCCGGCGATGGCCTGGCGAATGAAGTTGGGGATCATCCGGCCGTCGTCGGCGCGCATGCGCGGCCCGAAGGTGTTGAAGATCCGCACGATCCGGGCGTCCAGGCGGCGTGCGTCCCGATGGGCGACGGTCAGCGCCTCGCTGAACCGCTTGGCCTCGTCGTAGACGGCGCGCGGGCCCACCGGGTTCACGTGGCCCCAGTAGCTCTCCGGCTGGGGGTGGACCTGGGGGTCGCCGTAGACCTCGCTGGTGGACGCGAGCAGGAAGCGCGCGCCCTTGTGGCAGGCCAGGTCCAGGGCGTGCTGGGTCCCGGTGGACCCCGCCCGCATCGTCTCCAGCGGACGCCTCAGGTAGTCCACGGGGGAGGCGGGGGAGGCGAGGTGAAGCACCGCGTCGACCGCACCCCTGATGTCGAAGCCGGTCGACACGTCGGCCTCCAGCAGATGGAAGCCGGAGTGGCGGTCCAGCGGCTCGACGTTGCGCACCGAGCCCGTACTGAAGTCGTCGATGCACACGACCGCGAAGCCTTCGCGCAGGAGTCGCTCGCACAGGTGCGAGCCCACGAAGCCGCCGCCGCCCGTGACCACTACACGTCCCTCGTACTGCGTCATGGTCCTTCTCCCATTGAGTTCGATGTGCCTGCGGTGTCACCCACGGCTCCAGGCGTCGCGGTGGCCTCAGACGTGCGTGACGAGGGCCGACTTCACGGAGGCGTCGAGGATGTCCAGCGCGAGGTCGAGGTCGCCGCGGGAGACGGTGAGCGGCGGCAGGAGCTTCACGACCCTGCCGTCCGGGCCGCACGTCTCCAGCAGGAGTCCGCGTTCGAACGCAGCCGCGCTGATCCGGTCGGCCGTGGCGCCGTCGGCGGTGGCCAGACCCAGGGCGAGGCCGCGCCCGCGGGCCGCCAGGCCCTCCCCGGGGTAGGAGGCCACGATCTGCCGAAGGCCTCCGAGAGCGTGTTCTCCCTTGTCCCTGGTGGACCTCTCCAGCTCGTCGTCGCTCCAGTAGTGGCGCATCGCCTCGGCCGCGGTCACGAAGGCCAGGCTGAAGCCGCGGAAGGTTCCGTTGTGCTCCGCCGGCCGCCACACGTCCAGCTCGGGCCGGATCAGCGTGAGCGCCATCGGCAGCCCGTAACCGCTGATGCTCTTCGACAGGCAGACGATGTCCGGTTCGATCCCGGCGTCCTCGAAGCTGAAGAAGGCCCCGACGCGGCCGCAGCCCATCTGGATGTCGTCGACGATGAGGAGGATGCCGTGGCTTCGGCAGACGGCGGCGAGCTTCCGCAGCCACGTGAGGCGGGCGACGTTGATCCCGCCCTCCCCCTGCACGGTCTCCACGATGACGGCGGCCGTGCCGGTGAGACCGCCCTCGGTGGCCGCCAGCAGGGCCTCGACGTCCGCGACGTCGGCCCCGTCGTCGTAGGGCAGTTGGACGCGGTCCACGAGGGGCGTCCCGGCGCTGCGGCGGATCGCCGGATCGCCGTTCACCGAGAGAGCGCCCAGGGTCATGCCGTGGAAGGCGCCGCCGAAGTGGGCGACCCACTTCCGTCCGGTGGCCTTCCGCGCCAGCTTGAGCGCCGCCTCCACCGCGTTCGCTCCGGCGGGACCGGGAAAGACGACCTTGTACGCCAGCCCTCGTGGGGCGAGGATCCTCTCCTCCAGCGCCTCCAGCAGGCCTTCTCGGGCCACCGTCCACATGTCGAGGGCGTGCGTGACCCCGTCGTTCTCGACGTAGTCGAGGAGTGCGCGCTTGAGTACGGGGGTGTTGTGGCCGTAGTTGAGCGTGCCGGCCCCGGCGAAGAAGTCCAGGTAGGACCTGCCGTCCACCCCGTGGAGCCGGCTTCCCGCGGCCCGGTCGAAGACCACCGGCCACCGTCGGCTGTAGCTGCGCACCTCGGAGTCGAGCCGCTCGGTGCTGGTCACGACGGCACACCCGACGTCCATAGCAGCGCCGCCGCGGCGGCGGACGCCTTGTGGTGGGCCTGCCGCTGCACGAGCGAGGTCACGCTGACCCCGTCCAGGACGTCGGATGTCACCTCCTGTTCGCGGACCGCGGGCAGGTCGTGCATGAACACGGCGTCGGTTGATCCGCTGAAGCGCCGCATCAGGTCCTTGGTGACGTCGAACCCCTCGAAACGCGCCAGCCAGGCCTGATCGTGGCGAGCCGCGCTCATCGACTGCCAGCGCGTCGTGTACACCGCGTCGACCGCGTCCGGCGTGTCGGGCACCGCATGGTGCTGGCGGACGACATCCTCGCCCCGGATGGCGTTCAGCGACGCGATCTCCTCGGCGGAGAACCCCGAGCCGGCCGGGCTGTAGACGTCGAGGCCGCGGAAGGGCAGCTTGCAGACGAGCAGCGCCAGCGCCCGAGCCGTGTTGTTCACCTCGCCCAGGTAGGCCAGGCGCAGACCGGTGACGTCGCCGAAGTGGTCCCGCAGCGCGCAGAGGTCCGCGATCGCCTGGGTGGGGTGCTGCTCGTAGGTGAGGGCGTCGATCGTCGCCGGTACGTGCTCCGCCAGCTCGGCCAGGTGGCGCTGCGGGCCGTTCGTGCGGGCGACGATGACGTCGAGGTAGTGGCCGAGCATCGCGCCCGTGTCGCTCCAGGTCTCCCCCGTGGAGATCTGGAGGTCGGCCTCGGCGAGGTGCAGGACGTCGCAGCCCAGGGTGCGGGCCGCGCTCCAGAACGACGTCCGGGTCCTGGTCGACGGCGCGGTGAACACCAGGCCTACCTTCGTCCCGGCCAGGCGGCCCGCGAAGGGTTCCGGATCCTGTCCGTAGCGGAACGCGAGCTCGCCGATCTCCGTGATCTCTTCCGGGCTGAGGTCCGCCAGGCTCAGCAGGGGCCGCCGGTTCGGGAATCCCACAGTCATTGAATCCACTTGCTCCTCTTACTCCTGTTTCCGCTTGCCCTGCTTCTTTCAGAGGGACCGCACCCGAGAGCGCCGCCGCCCCTGCCCGGGGCCGTGCCGCCGCGACGCCGCCGCCCCGGGCAGGGGACATCACCGGAGAACTCCGCCCCCAGGGGCGACTCCGCGCCGGTCAGTCCAGGTAGCGCTCGGGGCCGCCCTCGCGGACGGTGTCCAACGTGACGCAGTGGAATCCGCCGCCGAGCACGCGCGAGTGGCGCAGTCGCCGCGGCGCGACCGTGATGCCCTTCTTCTCCATCTCGCGGATCAGCTCGGTCTGGTTGCCGTCGACGACGGCCAGCTCGGGGCTGACCATGAGCAGGTTCATCCCCACCCAGGGGGTGCTCAGCGTCCGCGGGAGGAGGGGCGCCACCGGCTCGTTGATCGGCGGGCACCAGATCACGTCCCACCCCTTCAGCGGCTCCGGGATGGTGTCCTCGGTGACGCGCTCGGGGTTGAGCAGCACGAGGCCCGGCCGCAGGAAGGTGATCGTGCTGTCGATGTGTGTGCCCTGGTAGAGGCCGCGCAACGGGTGGACGCGGATGTCGCCCAGCAGCTCCAGGATCGACTCCAGCCAGCGGAGGCCCATCTCGTTGCCGCTGCGGGAGACCTGGTAGAAGACGTCGCGGCCGAGCCGCAGGACGTTGGCCGCCTCGAAGGCCGGCTCCGCCTCGCCCAGGGTGGGGTTGCCGTTTTCGTCGGTGGGGAACAGCTCGTCCCGCAGCTGTGGCCGGGGGGCGCCGAGCCAGTGGGCGCCGCGCCGCAGGTAGTCCTGGAAGAGGTCCCTCATGTTGGACAGCTCGAAGTACCGGCCGCGTGACGGGCTCGGCGCCTCGATGATCGTCGAACCGATGACCAGGGCGAGGTCCCGGGGGCAGTAGGAGTGGCGGCCCTTGGTCTTCCAGCCGGGGCCGCCGAACTCCTGCTCGTGATCGGACGCGGGCGGCTGGTGCACCACCACGCCCATCTCGCGCAGGGTCGTCACGAGGTCGGCGAGGTCCTCGTTCGTCTCCTCGATGACACGCTTCGGGAACTGGCCGCCGACCTGCTCCCGCTCGGACGGGGTGAGCTCGGGGTAGTCGTTGAGCCAGGCCGACACGTCGGTCTGCGACGGAACGCCCGCGCCTGTCGCGTCGCCGACGACGATCTCCCGCAGCGGGCTGAACTCGTCCCAGGAGTTCACCGCCTTCGCCCCGAACTCCGGTCGCGGCGCACTGTCGGTGCCAAGGTCTGCTGCGGACTTCGTATCCGGTACCACGGTCATGTGTGTGGGTCCTCCTCTGTCCTCTACGGTTCCTCTGGCTCTGCTACTCCGGAATGCGGGTGCCCCAGCGGCGGAACGTCAGCGCGCTGCCGCAGATCATCGTGCGCATCAGCCAGCGGTCCTTTCCGTCGAAGCGTGCGGTGAACGGCGTACGGGCGTGGACGACCCGCTTGTTGTCGAAGATCAGGAGGTCGCCCCGCTCCATCACGTGGGAGACGGCGGCCTTGTCCAGCGCCACGCCCAGGTCCCGCAGGGCCGCCGCCGCCTCGGCGTCGGCCTCGTCGACCACTTCGAGGTGGTGGGTGTCGTAGGCGATCTCCGGCGACGCCTCCGAGCCCGTCAGGATCGGGAGGGGGCGTTTCGGCATGTCGTCGGGCAGTACGTGGGCGGGGTCCGGCCGCACGTGATAGCGCGGCTGCCGGAGGATCGCGATCTGCTCGGCGGGGAGGTCGACGTCCTTCACGCGGGCGTACTTGGACGCCGCGGAGGTGTCGCCCCGGAGGCAGAGGAGGCCCGCGTAGTCGCAGCGGTCCTCGCGGAAGCTGTCCTCGCAGTGCCAGTCGAGCATGCCGGTGCTGCTCTGGCTGGTCTGGGTGAACTCCATCTTCTGCACCGGCACCATGTTCTGGACGATGCGCCCCTTGTACAGGCTCGCGTAGTTGAAGGGCTCGCCGAGCATGACTGTCACCGCGGTGAGCAGCAGTGAGGCGCGCTGTGCCGGGCCGGGCGGCGGTGGTGCGTACGGCGCCACCGCAGTCTCGGGAAGCTCGGCGCTGTCCGGCAGGAGGCCGCGCAGGAGGATGACGTCCCCGTCCGGGGCGTAGCGCCGGTAGGCGGTGACGTGGCGGCGTACGGAGGCCGGCAGGAACGCGTTCGCTTCGAGCGCCAGGTCGACGAATTCATCGGGGGTGAGGGTCTCGAGGTCCCTGCTGCCCACGAGCGTGCCGATGGCCTGCCACAGCTCTTCGGCTTCGTGTGGCTGTATCTCGATCGTCGCTGTCGGCGACTTCGTTGTGGATTCCACTCCGATGCCCTCTCATTTCAGCGTTTCACATTCGAGCGTGAACAGATGGCGCGAACCGGCAAGGGGAAGGTGGCGTCGTGTCTCGGCGAGCACCTTGGAGGCGGTGCACGGAACCGCCGCGAGAAAGGGGCGCGCATCGCCCTCGCTGCCGCCCTGTCGTTCCGTCATATTCTTCGCCACGGAATTCCCCTCGGTATTTCCCGTCGAGGAGAACGGTCGGCGGTGGCGATGTGGTCCGCACTCGGCGTGTTCCCCATCTGAGCACGCCCCGTGGCGCCATCGCAAGGTCCGCCGGCACCACGGGAGCAGAGCCGCTCTCCGTGCATGCCGACAGTTGGACACTCGGGGCCGCGAGGGCATCCGCCGCACCGGCTCGCCCTGTGCAGATGCGGATTTCCGCGATTGCACAACCGCTCGCGACACGGTGTGAAGCTTCCGTGAGATTGGGCCGAAACTACCTTTCCCGGGTGAATTCGGTGAACGCGTGAAGGGGCACGTCCACGCTTCGGCGAACCACCCCAGGTGATACCCAGGACCACGGAGACAGAGGGCGGCTGGTGCGCTCCGGTGTGGGTGGAACCGCCCAATCGGCACATCGGCCACGCCCGACCTAAACACGTCAACATGCGCGCTTTTGCGCGATCTTTAAACAACTAAGCTGCAATATTCGAAAAGTGGAATATGGTGTTCCAGGCCGACTCCCCATTGACCTCATCTCGGTGCATGACGCACGATCATCGATGGACGCACCAGTGGGGGAGTCGTTTCATGAGTACGCCTGAAATTGAGCTGACCCAGCATGATGTCGAAGCCGTACTGAGGCAGTTTTCACCCGATGAAGATCTACCAGTGGTGGAAGTTCCGGTCACCGAGTTGATCCTCGCTGAATCGCCCCGTTCGCAAGGAATCTGCGCATCCCACGTCCACACCCTCACGGAAACCGACGCCGCTCTCCCTCCCATTCTCGTGCACTACGAGTCGATGAAGGTGATCGACGGCCTCCACCGAGTACAGGCGGCCATCCTCAAAGGGGAGCGGAAAATTCGGGCCCGCTTTTTCAGGGGCAGTGACGACCAGGCCTACCTGCTGGCGGTGAAGCTCAACACCACGCACGGCCTTCCTTTGCAACTCGCGGACCGGAGAAATGCTGCCCTCCGCATACTCTGCATCCATCCGGAATGGTCGAACCGAGCCATTTCCGAGATCACCAGACTCTCTGACAAGACGGTCGCTAAACTGCGCGTTCAGAAATCAGGAGGATCCGAGAAGCAGCGGCGCAGGGTGGGAAAGGACGGTCGGTCCCACCCGATGGACGTCAACTACGGGCGCCTCCGGGCGAGCCAGGTCATCGCCGACCGCCCGGACGCCTCGCTGCGCGAGATCGCACGGGCCGCGGGCGTGTCGCCGAACACCGCGAGGAGGGTGCGGAACAGCCTGCGCGAAGGACGGACCCCTCTCCTCAAGCCGACCGCCGAGAAGGTCGGTTCACTCATGGAGGCCGACACCGGGAACAGGTCCTCCTTGCGCTCCCTCGCGACGGCCGTGTCGTCGATTCCCCTCGACACCCGCGGACCGAGCTGGCTCAAGCTCAAACGCGACCCCTCGCTGAGGTCGACGGAGACGGGACGGTTCCTGCTGCGCAGCCTGAGCCTGCACGCCCTCACCTCCGACACGTGGGAGAGGGTGATCGAAACGATCCCCCCGCACTCCGCCAACGCGGTGGCCGACGTCGCCCGCAGGTGCGCGGCGGCGTGGCAGGAGCTCGCCGACAGGCTTGAGGGTCGGGGAACCGACACGTCCACATGAGGAGTCTGCATGCCTGCCGCGATCGCCCATGAGCACGAACAGCACCTCTGGCTCTCCACGTACAGCACCGCCGAAGGCTGGAGCGAGGCCGGAATCCTCCTCGACCACCTGAGCGCGGCCGCACCGGCTCTCGCCCAGAACGGCGACGACCTGGTCTGCGTCCACCGGGGAGCCCGTCACGGAGTGGCGGAGAACAACCCGCTGCGCTGGACCTCCCACACGTCGGCGGACGACCGGGGCCGGCCGGGTCCCCGCCGGTGGACCCCTGACGCCGACCTCGGCAACGGCAACCTCGCCTTCCATTCCCCCGCCCTCGCCGCGTACGAGGGCAGTGTGTACGCCGTGTACCACCGCTTCTGGGACGACGGCCGCGGCGGCCTCGCGACGACCCGCCGCCCGGCGGGCGGCCCCTGGCAGACGGCGTGGAGGCACGAGGAGTCCCGCGGGACCGGACCGGGCCGCTGGCCGGGCCTGGCCGTCTACCAGGGCCGGCTCCACCTGGTCTTCGCCGTCAGCGGAACCGGTACGGGCCCCGAGGGCCCGGAGGGCGCGACCGTCCAGCACGCGACACTCGCCGGGGACGGCGCGTGGACGCCGGTCCGGCACGGGCGCGGCAGCGAACCCCTCGCAGTGGTGAACGCCGAGCGCCAAGAGGCGGCGGAGGCGGCCGGCATGCGCCCGCCGGGGAACTACGCCCTGACCGAGCACGACGGCCTGCTCAACCTGCTCTACCGCCAGGAGTACGACCAGCGCCTGTGGCACGCCACCTACGACGGCGACACGTGGAGCGGGGCCGTCGCCCTCGACGGCCTCACGAGCCGCCGCGGCGCGTCCCTCGCCTCGTACGACGGCAGGCTGCACGCCGTCTACCCGTCCTTGGACGGCGACTCGCTGCACCACGCCGTCCACCAGGACGGCGAGTGGAGCGAGGGCGAGGCCCTCCCCGGCCACGAGAGCCGGCACGACCCGAGCCTGATCGCGTTCGTGGAGCCGGACGGCAGTCGGAGTCTGCGCCTGGTCCACCGCGGCGTGGATGCCGCCGCGACCTGACGGGGGCGGCCCCGCCGGGGCGGATGACCATTCGCGAGTTCCGGGAGCAGATGCCGCGGGGGCATCCGGGCCGGACGTGTCCGGAGCCTCCGGCCCTGTCCACGGCTCACGCCCCGACGCTCTGGTAGCCGCGCATCCGCCTCTGCCACCACGCGAGGGCGGCGGCGAACCACAGCAGGCCGATCAGGGGCGCGGCGACGGCCACGGGGGCCGAGAGGTGGAGGGCGTCGGTCTTGTCCAGCAGGACGCTCGACGGGATGTAGGCGACGACGGCCACGGGCATCACCCAGGTGAGGCCCCACGTCAACGCACCGCCGAAGACGTGCGTCGGATAGGAACCGAACATCAAGTAGATGTTGTCGACGAGCTGGCTGGCCGCCCAGGTCTGCACGGAGCGGAAGCTCAGCGACGAGACGAGGACCGCGGCCGCTCCCTCGGCCAGCGCGCCCCCGATGACCGCGAACACGAGGTACGCGACGCTCAGCGGCGAGAAGTCGATGTCGACCAGGCTCACGGCGATGGCGAACAGGATGACCGCAGCCATCACGTCGCCGATCACGTTCATCCGGAACCGGCTGGTGATGATCTGGAGGAACGGGTTCAGCGGCCGCACCAGATAGCGGTCGAACCGTCCCTCGCGGATCGTGGTGTCCATGATCGCGACCTGGTTGAAGGGGACGACCCAGACGGCGTGCGCCATCAGCCGCAGTGAGTAGAGGAACGCCAGCTCTCCGAAGGTCCAGCCGGCGATGCTGTCGAAGGTGCGGAGCACGGTCCAGACGAAGGCGATGCCGCTGCCCTGGTAGACGAGCCCCAGCGCGAGCAGCATCACGAAGTTCAGCCGGTACTGCGTCTCGCCCCGCACCGCCGCCCGGTAGAGCAGGAACGTCATGCGCATGCTTCCCACGGCCGTCACCCTCCCTGCACCACGACACGGTGGAGTGCCCGCGACCAGATCAGCCGTACGGCGCCTGCCAGCAGGGCGACCCAGAGCAGCTGCACGCCGATCGCCCGGACCGCTTCGCCGCCGGCCAGTTGACCTCCGTAGATCGCCACGGGGGTGAACGTCATCGCCTGGAAGGGGAGGAGTTCGGCCACCGTCCGCAGCCAGTCCGGGAAGAAGTACAGCGGCACGAGCACTCCCGCCAGGAACTGGCTGACGAGGGTGTAGAGCATGCTGAACGCCCCGAGCTCGGTCGTCCAGAAGGCGCCCAGGCTGACGATGAGGTTGAGCAGCATGGAGATGGCGAACGCGACGAGGAGGCTGGGCAGCCAGTACCCGAAGGCCGCGAGGGAGGCGGGTGGCCCGAGCGTGCCGACGAGCGCGACGAGCGGCAGCGCCGCCGTCGCGAACAGCACCATCGACAGGGTTCCCCCCACCAGATGGGCGAGCATCTGCTGGACGAAGCCGGCGGGCCGCAGGATGTCGAAGGCGATGCGTCCTTCCCGTACCAGTGAGTAGAGGTAGGAGCCGACGGCCGAGTCCTGCATCGCCCAGTTCTGGAGGTTGGCGATCGTCAGGTAGACGAGGACATCGGCCAGCGCGACTCCCTTCACCACTCCCGCGTCGCCGTACAACGCGGTCCACACCTTGCGGAGGATGAAGATCTGGACGATGACGACGAGCAGCATGAAGAGCGCGTTCTGACGGTAGGTCAGGGCTATGCGCAGCCGGCCGCGGATGATCTGCAGGTAGGCGGGGAGGTTGCGGAGGGGACCGTCGAGGCGGGTGGTCCGGCTGACGCTCATACGGTGATCCCGCGGTTGCCGTACAGGGTCCGCATGACGTCCTCGAGCTCGGGCTCCACGATCGAGAGGTCGGTCACGGGATAGCGGCTCGTCACCGCGGAGATGACCTCCTGGGCCGAGATCCGGTGCGCTTCGAAACGTATCCGCAGCGTCGATCCCTCCTCCACGGTCACCTCGCCCGGGACGTCGGGACCGAGCAGCTCGGCGGCCCGGCCCGCCGTCAGTCCGGAGGCGAGCTGCACGACCAGCGTGCGGTGGGGCGCGTACGCGGCCTTCAGGGCCGCGACGCTCCCGTCGTACAGGACCCGCCCCTGGTCGATGAAGACGACCCGCTCGCACAGGGCCTCGACGTCGACGAGGTCGTGCGTGGTGAGCACGATGGTGGTGCCGCTCTCCCGGTTCATCTCCGCGATGAAGTCGCGCATCCTGTCCCGCGCCACGGCGTCCAGACCGAGGGTCGGCTCGTCCAGGTAGAGGACGGACGGCTCGTGGAGCATGGCCGCGGCCAGGTCGCCCCGCATGCGCTGGCCCAGGCTCAGCTGGCGGACCGGCCGGTCGAGGATCGGACCCAGGTCGAGCAGGTCGACGAACTCGTCGAGCCTGCGGCGATAGCCCGCATCGGACATGCGGTACATCTTTCCCAGCAGGGTGAAGGAGTCCACGAGGGGCAGGTCCCACCAGAGCTGGCTGCGCTGCCCGAACACGACGCCGATGTGCATCGCGTTCTTCTCCCGGTTCCGCCAGGGGGCGGTGCCGTGCACCTCGATGAGACCGCCGGTCGGGACGAGGACCCCGGTCATCATCTTGATGGTCGTGCTCTTTCCCGCGCCGTTCGGGCCGAGATAGCCGACGAGTTCGCCGGCCGACACGGTGAAGTCCACGCCGTCGACGGCCCGCACCTCGTCGTACTGCCGGGTGACCAGGGTCCGCAGCCCGCCGAACGCCCCTTCGTGGCGACGCGGGCGCCGGTAGTACTTGGTCAGCCCCTCCGCCCTGATCAACGCCGACACGCGGCACCCCCGAGCGCGGAAGCCGCACCGTACTCCGCCCCGGCCATGGCCAGGCGGTGCATCAGGGGCCGGGCTCCGTTCAGCTCACGCCATGTGACGACCGGAATGAGACCGCCGACTCCGAGCGTGCTCAGCGCTGTCGAGCGGAGGCGATCGTCCGCGGCCCGTTCACGGGGACGCACCCGCTCGCTCGCGATACCGAGCAGACAGGCCATGGCCCACAGTTCACGCGTCTCGGGCCGGCCGATGAGCTCGCAGACGGCCCGCGCCGCGGGATCGCTGCCGGACCACTCGTCCCAAGCGGAGTCGACCCGCCCGACGTCCACCCCGAACGCGTCCGCCGCCTGGCGCCAGGGCGTCCGTCGCCAGACGCGGCGGCCCGCGGATTCCCCCTCGTACCGAAGGACATAGGCCGCGCCGTCGCGATAGTGCGGTACGGCGGTCAACGCGCCGAGCACCTCGTTACGCGGCCGATCGGCACCGCGGTACACGCAAGCCGACCGCCACCGCTCACCGGCGTTCCCGGCGATGCTCTCCGTTCCCTGATGCTCGATCAGATTGGGTACGGACAGAAGGACGGGAACACGATGACGCTCCAGGTAGTCCAGCATCACCGCGTCGTCCTCGCGGCGCGTCGACACGAGGGGACGCGCCTCTTCGGAGAAACGGGCCGCGTGATCCACGGGCAGCATGAGGGCGAGAGTGGGGGTGTAGATGTCGTCGATCGCCGACACCCACCCGGCACCGGCCAGCGCCCCCACGCGGACCGCCGCGCCGTCGGGGCCGTCCCAGTTCGTGTAGAACGCCACGGCCGAACGGGGAAACCGCGCGGCTGCGTCACGCGCGACGGACAACAGCTCGCCCGACGGCACGACATCGTCCTGCAACACCATGTGATGAGTCGCACCCTCACCGAAGGCCGCCCACGCCTCGACGCTCGTACGCAGCGGATTGGGCGTCCCACCGGGCTCCGGATCCGTGACCACCCTGACGTCGCCGCCGAGTAACCCGGCCAGACTCCCCGCCATCGCGGAACGGGCCGGATGAGTCATGATGGCCACGCTCAAGAGGGCCGTTGTCATTGATTCAGCCTCGACAATCGAGCTAGAGGACAGCAAGCGCCGCCGCAGGCAGGGAAGTCGGCTACTGAGGATCGCCCTTCCGTGTTCTCAGAACTCCCTCACCCCACCAGAGCCCCCGGACTCTGTCCACCCGCGCCATGTGCACGGCGACACGGTGCACGTTTCTCCCCACCGCCAGGCACCGGTACGATCGATCCACCGGCCCGGCAGGCGTGAACCCACGTCCCCCTGACCGTTCGCCTTCCGTCCCGTGGCGCGCGGGTGTCGTGGGGACGGGTGCGCGAGGATTGGGCCCATGGCCAACCGACTTACGCAGACCACCTCCCCGTACCTCCTCCAGCACGCCGACAACCCCGTCGACTGGTGGCCCTGGTCGCCCGAGGCGTTCGAGGAGGCCAGGAAGCGGGATGTGCCCGTGCTGCTCAGCGTCGGGTATGCCAGCTGCCACTGGTGCCACGTCATGGCGCACGAGTCCTTCGAGGACGACGACACCGCCGCCTACCTCAACGAGCGCTTCGTCTCCGTCAAGGTGGACCGGGAGGAGCGGCCCGACGTCGATGCCGTTTACATGGAGGCCGTGCAGGCGGCCACCGGGCAGGGCGGGTGGCCGATGACCGTGTTCCTCACCCCGGATGCCGAACCCTTCTACTTCGGGACCTACTTCCCACCCGAGCCGCGGCACGGCTCGCCCTCCTTCCGGCAGGTGCTCGAAGGGGTGAGCGCCGCCTGGGCCGACCGGCGGGAGGAGGTGGCCGAGGTGGCCGGGCGGATCGTCGCGGATCTGGCGGGGCGGTCGCTGGCGCACGGCGGGGACGGGGTGCCGGGGGAGTCGGAGGTGGCGCAGGCGCTGCTCGGGCTGACGCGGGAGTACGACGGGCAGTACGGGGGGTTCGGGGGCGCGCCCAAGTTCCCGCCGTCCATGGTGGTGGAGTTCCTGCTGCGGCACTACGCCCGTACGGGGGCCGAGGGGGCCCTTCAGATGGCCGCCGACACCTGTTCGGCGATGGCCCGGGGCGGGATCTACGACCAGCTCGGCGGCGGGTTCGCGCGGTACTCCGTGGACCGGGAGTGGGTGGTCCCGCACTTCGAGAAAGTAGCTGTCTAGGGTCCATTGCTTCCGTACCATTTCCCCTGAGAACAGAGGGGGTTGTGGTGCGCGAGGATCACGCGACGCTGGTCGGGCTGGGGCTCAGCCCTGAGGAACTGGAAGCCCTGGGACTGGACAAGCCCGCGACGGCCGAGCCGTCCGGACTCATGGATGCCTACCTGCGACGAAGCAACAAAAAGGAAGACCTGGCCACGCTGCGGGGGCACCTGCGAGACGTGGTGCGCTGGGCGGAGGCAAACGGGCTTCAGATCCGGCACGTCTGGGTTGAACAACTCTCGGCCTCCAAGACCTACGTGCGGCGCAGGGAGTTTGAGAAGGCCACACAAGCGATCATGGACGGCAAGTCCAAGACGCTCGGTGTGTGGAAGACGGACCGCTTCGACCGGCGCGGCATGGGGGCGGTGGGCCGCATGCTCGACGAGTTCGACCGCCGGCAATCTCGCCTCGTCTCCGTGTCCGAAGGGCTGGACTCATCACAGGGTGGCCGCATGGTCTTCGCGATCCTGAGCGAACGCGCCAGGGAGGAAGCGAAGGACACAGCGAAGCGCGTGAAGATCGGCCATGACTCGCACAAGGCGGAAGGCCGAAGAGGAACGGGCAGGCCACCGTTCGGCCTCTACAGCGCCCCTGGAAGCGGCAAGGTCGAACCCCATCCCGACGAGTACGGCACAGCTCGCAGGCTGGTGGATCTCTTGCTCGACAAGAAGACGACCAAGGACACGGCCCACCAGCTCAATGAGGAGGGGTACCGCACCCGGAGCGGTGCCACCTGGTCGCCCACGGCGGTGAGCAAGCTCGCTCAGTCCCCGCTCTTCGCGGGCATGGTCCCGGTCCGGCGGCGCAAGACGGACGAGTACGGCAACCCCTTGGACAGTTGGGAGGGATACGGCGAGCCCCTGCGCAACGAGAAGGGTGAAGTCGTCATGTGCGGCAAGGGGGTTGTGACGCCGGGCGAGTGGTTCAAAATCAAGGCCCTTATCGCAGAACGGACCGACGAACGGTGGGCCAAGGGGAAGCCGGAGGCGAAGTACCTGGGGACGGGGAGCTACCGATGCGGGCGGCTGCGGGACAAGAAGGGCACGGGCGACCTCGAACCGTGTGGCGGCTCGATGAGCCACCGTGGCGGACGCTACCGGTGCGAGGTCCGGCAGACGCGGGGCAAGTCGATCTGCGAGGGAGTGGTGACCCTCGCCGACCGCATCGACCACGCGGTTGGACAGGCGTGGATCCACCACATCACAGCCCTTGAGCCGGGGGACCCGGTGGTCATCGAGATAGCCCGCCGGTGGCTCGCCTTCGCGGACCCCGAAACGCAGGCGAAGAAGGACGAGGCTCAGAAGGCGCTTGAGGCGGCCCAGCGTCGTGTGAAGAAGCTCGAAGACGACTTCTATGTGTACGGGAAGATGGACGAAGAGCGCTTCGAGGAACTGAGCGAAGGGCAGCGCGCCGTCATCGAGAGCACCACCGCGACCCTCGACGCGTTGGACGCGGAGGCAGACCTATCGCCGCTCACCCAGGTTGCCACCCTGCGTGAGGCGTGGGAGGCGGCGGATATGGCGGACAAGCGGATGCTCCTGAAGTGCGCCCTTGGAAAAAAGGCCATCACGGTCAAACCCGCTGCGCGGCAGGGGGATCACACCCCGATCTTGGAACGGCTTGAGTTCGACTGGCTGTCGAAGAAGGACGCAACCACCAAGAAGTGAGTTCGAAGCGCAAGGCCGGGCATCGGGCCAGGTGACGAAGTGACGGAATGACGTTTAGTTCTGTTCCATACATAGAACCAAAAACACTATCTATAGGGGTAACCCGGATTCAGGGTCACTTCATCACTTCGTCACCGCTCGCGCTTCCCGCCGCTCACGCGCTGCCCACGCATGGGTCATCGACTGCCTGCGGTGCCCGGCGGTCCCGCCCGGGTAGGGGAGAGCGGCCCGGAAGTTTCCACGCGTGCCCGCCGGCAATCCCGGCCCCGGCTCGGAAAACGCGCCCTGCGTGTGGCTCCCTTTTTAGACGGCCGACCCTTGCGGCTGCTGGGCAAGACCCTGTTTGGGCCACCGAGAAAGAGACCCGTTAACGGGTCGACAAGCCCGGCGAAGGACCACCGAAGCCCCCGATGGCTGGCCGTACTGGGTGGTCGCCGGGGGCTTTCATGTTGTCCGAACAGGCGGTCTTGACGGGCTCCCGCTGGCGGCTGAGAGTCAAGCAATCGGCGGCAATCGGATCGACGCAGGGAGAGGACGGGCATGAAGCTCAGGTTCCTCGGGATCATCCCGAACACGCCCGTGGACGACTCGCCGACCATTTGGTTCGATGAGGACACGGGAGACTTGCTGATCCAGTCCTACAGGGCCACCGAGGATGAGGTGAAGGCGTGCCAGGAGATCGGCTCCATCCCCGGTCACAGCACGGACGTGCCGGATCACGAGGCGATCATTCGTCTCCCCGCCGTGATGCTGAAGTACATCCCGCGACCGGAGGACGGCAACGGTGAAGTACCCCGTACGTGAAGGGCTCTCCAAGGCCCGGCACTCGGCCGTACACCTGGAGATGCGCGACAGCTACACCCCGGACGATCCGGAGTTTGCCCGCTGGCGTGATGGCCACAGGTACAACAGCGACCCGGCCAAGCTGCCGGACTGGTGGGGTACCTGGCGTGACCTAGTGCAGGAGACGACAGCGCGCGGGGTCGTCATGCGGCGGGCCCGGATCGTCTCGGAGCCGGTCACGGACTACATCAGGTATGAGCACGACATGACGTTCGCCAATGTCGCGGCGGGTGAGCTGGTTCGCTGGCTCCCTCGGCGTCGGGCCGCTGACATTCCCTTGCCGGGCACTGACCTCTGGATGTTCGATGGCGAGGCGGTGTTGTTCACGTACTTCTCTGGCGTCGGGGAAGTCGTTGACCGGGAGTGGCGGACAGAACCGGAAGTCGCTCAACTTGTCGCGTCTGCCTTCGAGATGGTGTGGGAGCGTGCAACGCCCCACGGGGAGTACAAGCCGGTCCAGTGAGTCATGCCCCAATCAGCATCATCTAGCGTCCAGCAAGCCGGGCAACTCCTTGCTGACCGCCTACGAGAGTTGGTCAAGGATGCCGGGCTTGACGGCAAAGACTTGGCCGCGTTGTGCGGCTGGCACCCGTCCAAGGTGTCTAGGATCTCAACAGCCAAGACGCAGCCCAGCGAGGACGACTTTCGCGCGTGGTGCGCAGCCTGCGGCGCTCAGGACCAGACAGAGGACCTGATTGCCTCTCTACGGGCCGTTGAGGGCATGTGGGTGTCCTGGCGTCGGATGGAGCGCGCCGGCCTGCGACGGGCGCAAGAATCCGTGCGGCCACTGTTCGAGCGCACCCGTTGGTTTCGGGCCTACTCCTCCTGGCTCGTGCCCGGCCTGATTCAGACGTACAGCTACACCGAAGCTGTCTCGCGTGCCGTCCAGCGACGCCGCGTGCCAGTCGATGACGTGGCCGACGCTGTGGCCGTCCGCATGGAACGACAGCGGGTGCTCATCGAGGGGCAACGCCGGTTCGCGTTCCTGGTGGAGGAGTCTGTGTTGAGGAACGGCTACGGCGACGCCGATACCCAAGCAGAACAGCTAGCGCGCCTGCGTTCCCTCGCTGAAGGCGAGTTGCCCAACGTGACCTTGGGCGTGGTCCCAGCGCGGCTTGAGCGGGCACGTATGCCCGTTGAAGGGTTCTGGATCTACGACAAGGCGCAAGTGAGCGTTGAGCTTGTGTCCGGCTACCTCACGATCACTCAGCCGAGTGAGGTGAAGGCGTACGCCGACACGTTCGCCACGCTGGCCGACATGGCCGTTTACGGCGACAAGGCCCGTGCGCTGCTGGCCAAGGCGCGTGACTCCCTCGCGTAGGTGGCTCGCAATCGTGTGCAATCGGCTGTGAGTTGGGGTTCCGGTCTTCCTGGTGTGGTCGGTATCGGACCACGTGAGGGGACACCAGCGATGGCGAGTAGCACCAGCGATACCGACGCACGCAGGGACGAGTACGCGACGTTCGCCCCGACCGGGGAGGCGTGCCCCGAGTGCGACCAGCCGATCGGATCTCTTGAAATCTGCCGCCGGGGCATCGCGGAACGGCCTCTGGACCGCCCGCCGTGGTCTACCGGCACACCAAGTGTGCCGAGAAGTACCGGCGGCGCTGATGACGCGCGCCGTCTACCGCTACGTGGCCCACACGATCCAGCACGCGCCTGAGGGCGGCATTACGGCAGAACTGTTCTGCACGGCCATCGGGTGCGGCGAGTCGTCCGGGCCGCAGGGTTATCCCGAGACCGCCCAAGACTGGGCGCTGAGGCACACCGGCCTGAATCCCGGCCACGACCTCTACCGACGCGGGTACACCGACCATGCGCGGGTGACCCGCGCTGACCCGACCCCGGCCCGCTGAGCGACGGCGAGCAAGACAGCTCGGCGGTTCGGCCCGGCTCCGTTCGTACGCTGCCCCGTGGCGGATGGGCGGGCGTCGGCGGGTGCGCAAGGATGGGGGTATGTCCAATCGACTTGCCCAGGCCACGTCCCCGTACCTTCTCCAGCACGCGGACAACCCCGTTGACTGGTGCCCCTGGGAGACCGCCGCGTTCGAAGAAGCCCGGCGGCGCGATGTCCCCGTGTTCTTGAGCGTCGGCTACAGCGCCTGCCACTGGTGTCACGTCATGGCGCACGAGTCCTTCGAGGACGACGACACCGCTGCGTACATGAACGAGCACTTTGTGTCCGTGAAGGTGGACCGCGAGGAACGGCCCGACGTGGACGCCGTCTACATGGAGGCGGTGCAAGCCGCCACCGGGCAGGGCGGCTGGCCCATGTCCGTGTTCATGACCCCCGACGGGGAGCCGTTCTACTTCGGCACCTACTTCCCGCCTGAGGCCCGCCACGGCATGCCGTCCTTCCGTCAGGTGCTCGAAGGCGTGCACAACGCCTGGACGAGCCGCCGGGACGAGGTGGGAGAAGTCGCGGGGAAGATCACTCGGGACCTTGCCGCGCGGGAACTGAGTACCAGGGATGCCGGGACGCCCACCGAGGAGACTCAGGCCCTGGCGCTCCTCCAGTTGACCCGGGACATCGATCCCGCGAGCGGGTGGTTCAAGGGAGACACCAAGTTCCCGCCGTCGATGGTGATCGAGTTCCTGCTGCGCCACCACGCGCGGGCCGGCTCCGTGGCCGCGCTGGAGATGGCGGAGGGGCTGTGCGGCGCGATGGCTCGTTCGAGCCTGTACGACCAGGTGGGAGGCGGGTTCCACCGGTACGTGCTCACGCCGAGGGTCGGTGGACCTTTGATTCCCCACTTTGAGAAGATGCTGTACGACAACGCGCTGCTCTGCCGGGTCTACGCCCATCTCTGGCGTACCACCGGGTCCGAGGAGGCCCGCCGCATCGCCCTGGAGACCGCCGACTTCATGGTGCGGGAGCTGCGGACCGCCGAGGGCGGTTTCGCCTCCGCGCTCGACGCCGACAGCGAGGGCCCGCAGGGAGAGAACGTCGAGGGCGCCTTCTACGTGTGGACTCCCGCGCAGCTGCGCGCGGTGCTGGGCGAGGAGGACGGGGCCTTCGCCGCCGCGTACTTCGGTGTGACGGAGGAGGGCACCTTCGAGGGGGGCGCTTCCGTGCTCCGGCTGGCGGGGGACGCCGGACCCGTGGACGCCGCGCGCGTCGCCGACGTGCGGGCGCGGCTTCTGGCGGCCCGTGAGGAGCGGGCGCGGCCGGGGCGGGACGACAAGGTGGTCGCCGCCTGGAACGGGCTCGCCATCGCCGCGCTGGCCGAGACCGGCGCCTACTTCGACCGGCCCGACCTGGTCGAGCGCGCCACCGAGGCCGCCGATCTGCTGGTCCGGGTCCACCTGGGCGAGGTCGCCCGGCTCACGCGTACCTCCAGGGACGGGCGCGCGGGAGACAACGCCGGGGTGCTGGAGGACTACGGGGATGTGGCCGAGGGGTTCCTCGCACTCGCCGCTGTCACGGGTGAGGGCGCCTGGCTGGAGTTCGCCGGGTTCCTGCTCGATGTCGTGCTGGAGCAGTTCACCGGCGAGGGCGGGCAGCTCTACGACACCGCCCATGACGCCGAGCGGCTCATCCGCCGGCCGCAGGATCCGACCGACAGCGCCACCCCGGCCGGGTGGACGGCGGCGGCCGGTGCGCTGCTCTCGTACGCCGCGTACACCGGGTCCGACGCCCACCGCACCGCCGCCGAAGGGGCGCTCGGTGTGGTGAAGGCGCTCGCCCCGCGTGCGCCCCGGTTCATCGGGTGGGGTCTCGCCGTGGCCGAAGCGCTGCTGGACGGGCCCCGCGAGGTGGCCGTCGCCGGGCCCGTCGGCGGTGAGCTGCACCGTACGGCGTTGCTCGGCCGTGCCCCGGGCGCGGTCGTCGCGGCGGGGGAGGGGCCGGGTGCCGGGGCCGAGTTCCCGCTGCTGGCGGACCGGCCGCTCAAGGACGGGCGGCCGACCGCCTATGTGTGCCGGCACTTCGCCTGTGACGCGCCGACCACGGAGGCGGGGGAGCTGGCTGTGAAGCTCGGCGGGTAGAGCCGAAGGGGAGGGGTGCGCGAGGGGCTGGTCGCCTGCTGCGACCGGCCCCTTTCCCTGCCCGTACGGATCAGCCCCTTCGCGTACCCCGACGGGCTATCCGTGCTGGTACGCCACCAGCGAGATGCCCACGTAGTGCGCCACGAACGCCGCCAGCGTCAGTGAGTGGAAGACCTCGTGGAAGCCGAACCAGCGCGGCGACGGGTTCGGCCGCTTGATCCCGTAGATCACCCCGCCCGCGCTGTAGAGCAGCCCGCCGACGACGACCAGCACCAGCACCGCGATGCCGCCCGTCCGCATGAAGTCCGGCAGGAAGAAGACCGCCGCCCAGCCCATCGCGATGTAGCACGGGGTGTAGAGCCAGCGCGGGGCGCCGACCCAGAAGACCCGGAAGGCGATGCCCGCCGCCGCGGCTGCCCAGACCGCCCAGAGCAGGGGCCGTCCGGTGGATTCGGGCAGGAGGAGCAGGGTCAGCGGGGTATAGGTCCCGGCGATGATCAGGAAGATGTTGGCGTGGTCCAGCCGGCGCAGCACCGCCTCGCCGCGCGGGCCCCAGGTGCCCCGGTGGTAGACCGCGCTGACGCCGAAGAGCAGGCAGGCCGTCGCCACGTAGATCGCGCAGGCTATCCGGCCCTCGACGCTGTCGGTCAGCGCGATCAGGGTGATCCCGGCGATCAGTACGGCGGGAAACATTCCGGCGTGCAGCCAGCCGCGCAGGCGGGGTTTGACGGGAGGGGGGTCCAGGGCGACAGGTCCTTTCGTCGCCTCGATCGGGCCGGTGGTCGCGGCGGCAGCAGCGGCGTCAGTCATATCGGCATGCTACCTACGCAACCGTAGGTAACGGATACGAGTGGTGATGCTCACGTGTGAGGCCCCCTGGACAGATGGGCGAAACGGTCGGATGATCAAATGAGTGCGGTCGGCACCGGATGAGCGCCAGGGGATCGAAGGGTACGAAGCATCCGGGTCGCAGCCCCCACGGGGCACCTGACAACACACACCCTCTTCAAGGAGCGATCGTGGCGCGCGACATCGCGGCTCCCCTCACTGTCCCCACCCACCACCAGGAGCTGATCTCCTGGGTCGACGAGATCGCAGCCATCACCCAGCCGGACCAGGTGGTCTGGTGCGACGGCTCCGAGGCCGAGTACGAGCGCCTGTGCGGGGAGCTCGTCGCCAAGGGCACGTTCACCAAGCTGGACGAGATCAAGCGGCCGAACTCGTACTACGCCGCGTCCGACCCGAGCGACGTCGCCCGCGTCGAGGACCGCACGTTCATCTGCTCCAAGGAGGAGAAGGACGCGGGTCCGACCAACCACTGGAAGGACCCCGCCGAGATGCGGGAGATCTTCACGGGGGAGAACGGCATCTTCCGCGGCTCCATGCGCGGGCGCACCCTGTACGTCGTGCCCTTCTGCATGGGCCCCGTCGGCTCCCCGCTCTCCGCCATCGGCGTCGAGATCACCGACTCGGCGTACGTCGCCGTCGCCATGCGCACCATGACCCGCATGGGCCAGGCCGTCCTGGACGAGCTGGGCACCGACGGCTTCTTCGTGAAGGCCGTCCACACCCTGGGCGCACCCCTGGAGGAGGGCCAGGAGGACGTCCCGTGGCCCTGCAACACCACCAAGTACATCTCGCACTTCCCCGAGGACCGCGAGATCTGGTCGTACGGCTCCGGCTACGGCGGCAACGCCCTGCTCGGCAAGAAGTGCTACGCCCTGCGCATCGCCTCCGTCATGGCCCGCGACGAGGGCTGGCTGGCCGAGCACATGCTCATCCTGAAGCTCACCCCGCCGCGCGGTGAGTCGAGGTACGTCGCCGCCGCCTTCCCGTCCGCCTGCGGCAAGACCAACCTGGCCATGCTGGAGCCGACCATCCCCGGCTGGACCGTGGAGACCATCGGGGACGACATCGCCTGGATGCGGTTCGGTGAGGACGGCCGCCTCTACGCGATCAACCCCGAGGCCGGCTTCTTCGGCGTCGCGCCCGGCACCGGCGAGCACACCAACGCCAACGCCATGAAGACCATGTGGGGCAACTCCGTCTTCACCAACGTCGCGCTCACCGACGACGGCGACGTCTGGTGGGAGGGCATGACCGAGGAGGCGCCCGCCCACCTCACGGACTGGAAGGGCAACGACTGGACCCCCGAGTCCACCACGCCCGCCGCCCACCCCAACGCCCGCTTCACCGTCCCCGCCGGGCAGTGCCCGATCATCGCGCCCGAGTGGGAGGACCCCAAGGGCGTCCCGATCTCGGCCATCCTCTTCGGCGGCCGCCGTGCCTCCGCCGTACCGCTGGTCACCGAGTCCTTCGACTGGCAGCACGGTGTCTTCCTCGGAGCCAACGTCGCCTCCGAGAAGACGGCCGCCGCCGAGGGCAAGGTCGGTGAGCTGCGCCGCGACCCGTTCGCCATGCTGCCGTTCTGCGGCTACAACATGGGCGACTACATGAACCACTGGATCAAGGTCGGCGCCGACAAGGACCAGGCCAAGCTGCCGAAGATCTACTACGTGAACTGGTTCCGCAAGAACGACGCGGGCAAGTTCGTGTGGCCCGGCTTCGGCGAGAACAGCCGCGTGCTGAAGTGGATCGTGGAGCGCCTGGAGGGCAAGGCCGAGGGCGTCGAGACCCCGATCGGCATCCTGCCGGCCAAGGGCGCGCTGGACACCGAGGGCCTGGACCTCGCCGAGGCCGACCTCGACTTCCTGCTCACGGTCGACAAGGAGGTCTGGCGCGAGGAGGCCGCCCTGGTCCCCGAGCACCTCAACACCTTCGGCGACCACACGCCCAAGGAGCTGTGGGACGAGTACCGCAAGCTCGTGGACCGCCTGGGCTGAGCCCCGGACCGGGGCGCCGGGCCGAGGTCCGGTCGCCCGGACTCCGGTCTCTCGCAGTCCCGCACTCCGAGCCCCGCGGCCGGGTCCATCGGACATCCGCCCTGACCTGTGGGTACGACGACCCGCCGCGGAACGGGGGCTGTCAAAGACGCCAGCCCCCGAGGGAGTCCCCGACCAAGGACGCCCTGACGGCCCCCGGAACCCCCTCAGGTTCCGGGGGCCGTCCCTTTCCGGCTCTTCGGCTCCCCCGGCTCTCCGGCCTTTCGGGGACGGCCTGCGCCCCGGTCCTCCAGGTAGCGCGTAGGGCTCTGCCGACGGATCTCCTCCGCCTCCCGCAACCCCGCCACCAGCTCCTCCACCTCTCCGTCGAGCAGGGCGAGTTGGCGCACCAGCTGCTCCTCGGGGTCCTGCCGGCGGGGCCATCCGGGTCCACCACCGAGTCCGTACGCGGGCGTCCACGGACGCCGGGAGACTCCGGTGCACCGCACGGGCCAGTACGTGCACGCCTTCCGAGCCCCGTGCCAGCGGCTCGGAGACCCGGCCAGGCGTCAGGAGTCCCTCCAGCGCTCCCGTAGCGAGTCCAGATGTTCGGTCGCGGCCGGTGGCAGGTCCACCTGGGTCGGCTACTCCCGGAGGGTGGTGAAGCCTTGCGCAGCCGGTCCGACCGGGAGGCCGGGTCGGACGAGGCGGGGTCGGTGCTCGTGATGAAGAGCGTGCCGCTCAACTCGGCCTGCCCGAGGGCCCCTTCGAGCTGCCGCCAGGCCCGGTCCGCCTCGGCCGCCTTGAGGTGGGGGCCCATGAGCAGTGTGCCCCGGGTGGCGAAGCCGGAGGTGCCGTCGGTCTTCAGCCGGGCGAGGCCGTTGGCGGCGAGGGTCCAGCAGGACCGCCAGGATGGTTCCCACGACGCGTCACGTACGCAGCGTGCGCCCGGAAGCCCACATTCCTGGCTGCGTCGGGTGTACGGGAGACGAAGCGGCCATGCCGGCACGCGACGGCCCCGACGCAGGACGCAGGGCGGAGGGGGAGAACGGAGGCCGGGGGAGGGGAAACGTGGCGCCCGGTCCGCGCGCCCTGCCGGCACGCGGACCGGGGCCGTCAGTGGGCGCCGACCAGCTGCCCGGAGGCGGCGCTGTCGGCGGATGCCGGGGCGAGGGCCTCGGCATGGGCGTCCATCCGCTGGGCGGAGAGGATGGACGCGGTCGTGTCGGCGCGGGAGGCCGCCACCACCAGCGCGCGGCCCGCCAGGGCGTGGGCGCGGCGGTGCAGGGCCGCCGGGGCTGCGTCGGTCAGGGCGGCGTGCCGGGCGGGCGGGGCGCCGCGCAGCCGCGCCACCTGCTCGGCGATGCGGTCGCCCGCCGCGCCGAAGCCGAGTTCGTCGGTGACCGCGAGGAGGGCGGCGAGGTGTCCGGCCAGCTGGATGTCCAGCTCCTCCTCGCGGCTGCGGTGCGGAAAGTCCGCGTCGTCGGCCGTGCTGTGGACCGAGGGGGTGCGGATCGGCTCGTACATGGATGGCCTCCCGGTGATGCTGGGTATCCATCCTACATTGGATCGAGTCTAAGTTTACGCCCGATCTGACATTCGGTCCGGCCTCGCCCGGTCCCCGCCCCCCGCCGTGCTCGCCCTACGGCTGCCCGTAACCGTCCAGGAACGAGCCGATCCGGGTCACCGCGTCCCGCAGCTCCTCCGTCGCGGGCAGCGTCACGATGCGGAAGTGGTCGGGCTCCGGCCAGTTGAACCCCGTTCCCTGCACGACCATGATCTTCTCGGCCCGCAGCAGGTCCAGCACCATCTGCCGGTCGTCCTTGATCTTGTAGACCTTCGGGTCGAGCCGGGGGAAGAGATAGAGCGCCCCCTTCGGCTTCACGCAGGTCACCCCGGGGATCGAGGTCAGCAGGTCGTACGCCACGTCCCGCTGCTCCAGGATCCGGCCGCCCGGCAGCACCAGGTCCTCGATGGACTGCCGGCCGCCGAGCGCGGTGGCCACGGCGTGCTGGGAGGGCATGTTGGCGCAGAGCCGCATGTTGGCCAGGATCGTGAGCCCCTCGATGTACGAGGTGGCGTGCGCCTTCGGGCCGCAGACCGCCAGCCAGCCGGAGCGGTAGCCGGCCACCCGGTAGTTCTTCGAGAGCCCGTTGAACGTCAGCACCATCAGATCGGGGGCCAGCGCCGCCGTCGGGGTGTGGGTGGCGCCGTCGTACAGGATCCGGTCGTAGATCTCGTCGGAGCAGACGATGAGGTTGTGGCGGCGGGCGATCTCGGTGAGAGCGCGCAGCATCTCGTCGTCGTACACCGCGCCGGTCGGATTGTTCGGGTTGATGATCACCAGGGCCTTGGTGCGGTCGGTGATCTTCCGCTCGATGTCCGCCAGGTCCGGCATCCAGTCGGCCTGCTCGTCGCACCGGTAGTGCACGGCCGTCCCGCCGGCCAGTGCGACCGAGGCCGTCCACAGGGGGTAGTCCGGAGCCGGTACGAGTACCTCGTCGCCGTCGTCGAGCAGGGCCTGCATCGACATCTGGATCAGCTCGGAGACTCCGTTGCCCAGGTAGACGTCCTCGACATCGAGGTCGATCCCCTTGGTCTGGTAGTGCTGCACCACGGCTCGCCGCGCCGACAGCAGCCCCTTCGCGTCGCCGTAACCGTGCGCGCCCGAGAGGTTGCGGAGGATGTCCTCGAGGATCTCCGGCGGGCACTCGAACCCGAACGCGGCCGGGTTGCCCGTGTTGAGCTTGAGGATGCGCTGACCGGCCGCTTCGAGCCGCATCGCCTCCTCCAGCACGGGGCCCCGGATCTCGTAACAGACGTTGGCGAGCTTGGTGGACTGGATGACCTGCATGTCCGCGAGCTTACGGCCGTGTTTCGCGGGGTGCGCGGAGATTGCGCCGTTCCCGGGGCTCCGGCCCCGTCCGTCGCCGTGCTCCGGCTTCCAACGGCAAGGCCGCCCCGGCCCCGGACCGTGGGAAGGGCCGGTGAGGGCGGCGTCGCGGCTTGGAATGGGGCGTGAGCGGCCCGGGCGGGTGAGATGCGCCACGCGGGCGGTGGCGGTGGGCCGCGCGCGGTGTGCCGTGCGGGTGACGCGTCGCCCGCACAGGTGACGGACGCGGCGCCCGTACGCGTGCGTTCCGCCCGCGTGGCCGCCCGTGCCTACGCCGGCAGCTCGGCGCCCTCCGGTACGCGGATGCCGAAGTCGTCCCGGAGCACCCGCACCACCTCGTCGCGGCCCGACAGCAGCCGTTCCTTGACCGTGCCGTCCTCGGCCCGCTCGACCAGGTCGAGCCCGGCGAGCGCCAGGTGGGACGCGTCGGGCCGGGTGCGCCGCACGTACACCGCCTGCTGGAACGGCGAGCGCGGGCTCGTCGCCACGTACCAGTTGATCATCTCGAAGTCCGGGCCCTCGAACGGCTCCAGCGTGAAGGTGTACTGCGGCTCCCAGCTCCCGCCCTGCTCGGCCCGCAGTTCCCACATCTCCAGCGGCCCGTCGTGCGCCACCGTGACGAGCCGGTGGCGGCGCGGTGCGTCGTGCAGCTCCGCGCCCGGGACCAGCTCGATCGGCTCCAGGAGCGCGCCGACGTCCCCGAACCCGACATCGGCGATGTAGGGGGTCGCCACGCCCGGCACGTCCACCCGCAGCAGTATGTGGCTGCGCGGGCGGGTGTCGCCGGGCGCCGCACCTAGGACCACCCGGGCGGCCAGCAGCGTCACCGTGAAGCCGAGCTGGCGCAGGGCGGTGGCGAGGACGGTGTTGTGCTCGTAGCAGTAACCGCCCCGCCCGCCGCGGACGAGCTTGGCCTCCAGGTCGGCCAGGTCCAGGGAGGGAGCCGATCCGAGCACCGCGTCCAGGTTCTCGAACGGGATGCCCAGGGCGTGCGCGCGGTGCAGGGACCGCAGCACCTCCACCGTGGGCCGGGGCTCCCCCGACCAGCCGATCCTGGCGAAATAGGCGTCGAGGTCGAGTGTCATACCCCGACCGTACGCAGCCGGGCCCGGACAGCGCCTCAGGCTCACCGGGCCCGTGGCGCGCGCTGCCGGGCGCCGGGGCCAGGACTCACCGGCGCCGGTGACGCGTGGCCGCGGGAGCCGCACCGGCCCCGCGTTGTCGGCCCGCCTGCCCGCCTGCCCGTCGGTCTGTCGGTGCCGGTCGGAGGCCGGTCACCGATGGCGACGTACGTTGCCGACCGTCCGTCCTCTGGCCCGGTCGCGGCGCCCTGTCCTCCGGGGCGTGGTGGCCGCAGGGGACTCCCGGGGGGGGGGGGGGGGGGGGGGGGGGGGGGGGGGGGGGGGGGGGGGGGGGGGGGGGGGGGGGGGGGGGGGGGGGGGGGGGGGGGGGGAGGAGGGGGGGGGGGGGGGGGGGGGGGGGGGGGGGGGGGGGGGGGGGGGGGGGGGGGGGGGGGGGGGGGGGGGGGGGGGGGGGGGGGGGGGGGGGG
>NZ_JBWKCM010000011.1:0-52206 GCF_056436485.1 Streptomyces sp. NPDC043746
CCCCCCCCCCCCCCCCCCCCCCCCCCCCCCCCCCCCCCCCCCCCCCCCCCCCCCCCCCCCCCCCCCCCCCCCCCCCCCCCCCCCCCCCCCCGCCTCGATGCCGTCGAGCAGCACCCCGAGCCCCACCCGGAACGTCTCGCGCGCCTCCCGCTCCGGATACGGCATCCCGTCGTCCGGGGCCGCACCCGGGTAGGGCGCCACCGGGCCCTCCGCCTCCAGGCCGCTCACCGCGGGGAAGCGTTCCGCGAAGTCCGGGACCAGCTCCGTCAGGGCCGCCGAGCGCGCCGCCCACCACTCCGCGTCGGAGCTGCCGGTGGCCGTGGCGGCCAGTCGGGCGTCGGCCACCGTCTGCGCCGAGCCCCGTACGAACGGCACCAGAGTGCCCACCAGCCGCCGCACCGCCCCGGCCGGCAGGCCCGTCGCCCGCAGCAGGGTGATCAGCGTGTCCAGCCCGGCGTACTCGTGCGGTCCCAGCACCGGCCGCGCCTGCGAGACCTGGAGCACCCAGGGGTGGCGTACGTAGAACTCCAGGACGTCCGCGGCCCAGGCGGTGAGCGGCGTGCGCCAGTCGTCCGGGGCCGACTCCGGGTGTGCGGTGGGGAGTTCGGCGTGGACCGCGTCGTACATCAGGTCCAGCAGCTCGCTCTTGCCGGGGACGTAGGTGTAGAGCGCCATCGCCGTGCGTCCCAGCCGTTCGCCGACCGCGCGCATCGACAGGGCCGCCATCCCCTCCGCGTCCGCGAGCGCCACGGCCGCCGCCACGATCGCGTCCACGCTGAGGCGGGGCTTCGGGCCCGGGCCGCCACGTGCCGACCGCGGGGCGTCCGCGCGCCAGAGGAGGGAGAGGGAACGGTACGGGTCGCCCTGCCCGGCGAAGACCACCACGTGCGACTCCTTACGGTGTAAAGTAACGTCCGGCGGGTAATTCATTACGCCGTAAGGTATCAGCGGTCGTCCGTGGCCGCTGCCATGAGAGGGGTTGGGTCGCGATGGGCCAGGCGCTGCCGGTCACCTACGTACGGGTCGTGGACGTCGAGCGGATCACCCCCGGCACGGCCAGGGTCGGCTTCACCGCCGACGAACTGCCGGGGCTCCTGGAGGACCGCCCCGACCAGCAGCTGAAGCTCTGCCTGCCGCGCGCCGGGCACGCGGTGCCCCGGCTGCCGGAGCGGGACGCCGACGATCCGTACGGCATGCGCTGGTACGAGGCGTACCTCGCGATCCCGGAGGCGGAGCGGCCCTGGATGCGCAGCTTCACCGTCCGTTCCTACGACCGTGAACGCAACGTGATGGCCGTGGACTTCGTGCTGCACGGCGACGGCGGGCCCGCCGCGCGCTGGGGTGCGGCGGCCCGCCCCGGTGACGTCCTCGGCATGGTCGGCCCGTCCTCCCTCTACGCCCGGCCGCTGCCGGAGGCGGAGCGGATGCTGCTCGCCGGGGACGAGACGGCGCTCCCGGCCATCGCCACGGTGCTGGAGGCGCTGCCCGCCGGGACCTCGGCGGTCGTGTACGCGGAGGTCGCGGACGCGGCGGAGGAGCGGGAGCTGCCGCCCGCCGCCGGAGGGGCGGAGGTCCGGTGGGTCCACCGGGACCGGGGCGGCTCGCTCGTCGCGGCCGTACGGGGAGCGGGCGCCGACCTCGACGGGGTGGACGCGGCCTGGGTGGCGGGGGAGGCGTCCGCCGTGCGGGACCTCCGCCGCCACCTGGTGATGGATCGGCAACTGCCCAAGCAGGCCGTAGAGTTCAGCGGATACTGGCGGCGCGCGCTCACCCAGGACGACGCCCCCACCAAGGAGGACCTGGCCTGGGCGGCGGAGCGTGCCGCCGACGCCTCCTAGGGGCCTCAGGCGGCTCCCGCGCCCCGAACCGCCCGGCCCGCCAGCACCGGCGTACGGCGGTGGTCCTCGATCACGAACCTGCCGTCGATCAGCACGTGCGGGATGCCCACCGGCAGGGTGCGCGGCTCCTCGAAGGTGGAGCCCGCCGCCACCGTCTGCGGGTCCAGGAGCACCAGGTCCGCGCGGTACCCCTCGCGCACCAGGCCCCGGTCCGCCAGCCGCAGCCGGGCGGCCGGGCGGGAGGTGAGGTGGGCCACGCACTCCTCCAGCGAGAGGATTCCCAACTCCCTGACGTACCGGCCCAGATACCGGGGAAACGTGCCGTACGCCCTCGGGTGCGGCTTGTCGCCCTGGAGGATGCCGTCGCTGCCGCCCGTGTGCACCCGGTGGCGCATGATCTGCCGGACGTTCTCCTCGTGGCCGACGTGCTGGAGGATCGTCGTGCCCAGCCGGTCCTCGGTGAGCAGCCGCCGCGCGGTCTCCCAGGGCTCCTCGCCGCGCAGCGCCGCCGACTCCGCCACCGTCCGGCCCACGTACCCGCCCAGGTGCGGGGCGCTGACGCCGGAGATCTCGATGGTGTCCCACTCGATCGGCACCCCGTGGCAGCCGTCCGAGCCGAGTACTTCCAGGTGGTGCCGTATCCTCTCGGCGCTCGAAGGGTCCGCGAGCCGGGTGAGGACCGCCTCCGGGCCGCCCTCGCTCACCCAGCTCGGCAGCATCGCCACGAGGGTGGTGCAGCCGGGGGTGTACGGGTAGGTGTCGAGCGAGATGTCGGCCCCCGCCTCCAGCGCACCGTCCAGCAGGGCCAGCAGGTCCGGCGCCCGGCCCTTGTTCACGCCGAAGTTCATGGTGGCGTGGGCGAGATGGAGGGCGCAGCCCGCGCTACGGGTCAGCGCCACCATCTCCTCGTAGGCCTCCAGCGCCCCCGCCCCGTAACTGCGGTGATGCGGGCAGTAGTAGCCGCTGTGGCGGGCCACCACCCGGCACAGCTCGGTGAGTTCGGCGCCGTCCGCGTACATCCCCGGGGTGTAGGTCAGGCCGGACGACATGCCGACCGCGCCCTCCCGCATGCCCTGGTCCACCAGCCCCTTCATCCGGGCCAGTTCGGCGTCGGTGGCCGGGCGGTCCTCCCAGCCGACCGCGTACATCCGGACCGTGCCCTGCGGGATGAGATAGGCGGCGTTGACCGCGATGCCCTGGCCGCCGAAGTTGCGGTCCAGGCGGTCCAGGTAGCCGCCGACCGTGCGCCAGTCGAAGTCGATGTCGAAGCCGTCGCCGTTCCAGCCGGTGATGGAGCGGCGGACCTCCGCCAGCGTACGGTCGTCGACCGGGGCGTACGACAGGCCGTCCTGGCCCAGGACTTCGAGCGTGACGCCCTGCGCCGCCTTCGCGCTGTGGTCCGGGTCGCGCAGCAGCGCCAGGTCGCTGTGGGCGTGCATGTCGATGAAGCCGGGGGCGAGCGCGAGCCCGTCGGCGTCGACCGTCCGGGTGGCGGTGGGCCGGGGGCCGGGGGTGCCCTCGCGGTGGATCTCGGCGATCCGGCCGCCGTCCACCGCCACATCGGCGCGGTAGGACGGCTCGCCGGTGCCGTCGACGACGAGCGCGTCGCGCAGGACCAGGTCCATGGGTGACCTCTCGGAGAGCGGAAACGGAACGGCTCAGAAGAACGTGCGGATGTAGTCCGTGACCGTGCCGTCCGCCTCCACCAGCGGGATCAGCTGCCACTTGTCGAAGCTGGTGCAGGGGTGCGAGAGGCCCATCCCGACCCAGTCGCCCACCTCCAGCCCGGCCCCTGTCTCCGTACGCACCCACGTGTGCTGGTCGGACAGGCCGGTGACCGTGATCCCGGTGGCGGGGCGGACCGAGCCGTCCCGGGCGGAGCGGACCACCTGGGCCTCGGGCAGATCCAGGTCGTACGCCGCGTCCCGCTTGCCCGCGTTCAGGAAGGCCTGCTCGCCGGTCGGGCGGGAGACCACCTGGGCCCAGAGCCGGAACGCGGGCTCCAACGCCCCTTCCTCGGGGACCCGGTTGAAGGGGGTCAGGTGCTTGTAGTGGCCGTCGTCGTGCGAGACGTACGCACCGGAGCGCAGCAACTTGCACACGGGCAGGCTCAGTTCGCCGATCTCCGCGAAGACGTCCGCCACCGCGTCGAACCAGGCGCTGCCGCCCGCGCTGATCACGATCTCCTCGGCCCCGGCGAACCGCTTCTCGCCGTCGAACGCGTCCGCCAGCGCCACGAGCCGCCGCAGCCACGCCCGTACGCGCTCCGGGTCGGCGTCCGGCACCTCGCCCTCGTACCCGGCCACGCCCACCAGGCGCAGCGACCCGGCCCCCGCCACCGCGTCGGCCACCGCCGCGCAGTCGGCCTGTGTCCGGGCCCCGGTCCGCGCGCCCTCGCCCGCGCCCAGCTCCACGACCACGTCGAGGGGGCGGGTGGCGCCCGCCGCGCTCAGGGCCTCCTCCATCAGCTCGACCCCGCGCACGGAGTCCACGTAGCAGATGAAGCGGAACTCCGGGTCGGCGCTCAGCTCGTCGGCCAGCCAGCGCAGCGCGACCGGGTCGACCAGCTCGTTGGCGAGGAAGATCCGCCCGATCCCGTACGCCCGGTAGACCCGCGCCTGGTGCGGAACGGCGGCCGTGATGCCCCAGGCGCCGCGCCGCAGCTGGTCCGCGAACAGCTGCGGGGCCATCGATGTCTTGCCGTGCGGGGCGAAGGCGAGGCCGTGGCGCTCGGCGTACGTCTCCAGCAGGGCCAGGTTGTGCTCGACCGACTCGGCGGAGAGGGCGAGGACGGGGGTGGTGAACCCGCCGGTGAAGAGGTTGCGGCGCTCGGCGGCGAGGGTCTTGACGGTCAGGCCCTCGGCGTCGGGCGGCAGGGCCTTGAAGCGGTGGTCGACGCGTTCGTCGGCGAGGCCGGCCGCGAGGGAGGCGGCGTGCTCGACGGCCGGGGAGGCGGCGCGGCCGGTCGTCGGCGGGGCGGGGCGGGCGGAGCGCGGGGGCGCGGTGTGGTCGGCCGTGGGTGACGCGGGACGGTCGGTGGGGCGGTCGGCTGCCAAGGTGAGCTCCTCGAAGTTCGTTGCAACATATGCAACATTCATTGCGTATATCGCTCAACGCTGTCTAACATCCGAGCCGACGCCCGGTCAATGGTGACCACCGGCCCGCACACCGACCAGCGAGGAGCCCTCAGTGTCCGGACCCGCAGCAGGGACGGCCCGCGCCGCCGCGACCACCGATGTCGTCTGCCTCGGTGAGTCCATGGTGACGTTCCTGCCCTCGCAGCCCGGCCGCCTCGCCGACGTGCCGTCCTTCGGGCGGGGGATCGGGGGCGCCGAGTCCAACGTGGCCTGCGCACTCGCCGCCGCCGGGCACCGGGCGGCCTGGGTGGGGCGGGTCGGGGCCGACGGCTTCGGTGACCACCTGGTCGAGACGATCGCGGGGTACGGGGTCGACACCTCGGCGGTCCGCCGGGATCCGGACCGGCCGACGGGCATCTACTTCCGTACGGCGGCGGATCGCGGAACCGGGACCCATGAGGTGGCGTACTACCGGGCGGGATCGGCGGCGTCCGCGATGTCGCCGGCGAACGTGCCGTACGAGGAGCTGTTCGCGGGGCGGATCCTGCATCTGTCCGGGATCACGGCCGCGCTCTCCGCCGACTGCCTGGCCCTGCTGCGGGAGCTGACGGCCGCGCGCCCCGGCCGCCCGCTGGTCTCCTTCGACGTGAACCACCGGCCGCGGCTGTGGCGGGACGGCGACGCCGGTGTGCTGCTGGAGCTGGCCCGCCGCTGCGACCTGGTCTTCGTCGGGGAGGACGAGGCGGACGAGGCGTGGGGGATCGCCGGTGCGGAGGCGATCCGGGCGGCCCTGCCGGAGCCGGGCCTGGTGGTCGTGAAGCGGGGGAGCGCGGGTGCGACGGTGTTCGCCTCGGGACGCGGCCCCGGGCCCCGCTCCTCGAACGCCGGAGGGGCCGAGGACGCCCCCGGCTCGCGCTCCACGGAGGGCGCGGCCGAGGGCGTGGCCGTGGCCGAGGACGCCGCCGGGACGGGGAGCGGTGACACCGTCACCTCCGTCCCCGCGCTCCACGTCGATGTCGTCGCCGCCGTCGGGGCCGGGGACGCGTTCGCCGCCGGGTTCCTCTCCGCGACCCTGCGCGGCCTGCCCGTACGGGACCGGGTCCGGCACGGGCACCTGATGGCCGCCGCCGTCCTCACCGTCCCCGGCGATCTCACCGAACCGCCCGCCCGCGACCACGCCGACGGCCTCGTCGCCCTCGACGACGGCGCCTGGGGGAGACTTCGTCTCGGCCCCGGCTGGACCGCAGCCGACCGGGCCCACGAGGAGGTACGTACGCCATGAGCCAGACCGTCGACCGGGCACTCAGCATCCTGCCGCTGCTCGCCCAGGGCCCCGCCGATCTCG
This sequence comes from Streptomyces sp. NPDC043746, assembly GCF_056436485.1. NCBI lineage: Bacteria > Bacillati > Actinomycetota > Actinomycetes > Kitasatosporales > Streptomycetaceae > Streptomyces > Streptomyces sp. NPDC043746. Next base: position 6,261 of record NZ_JBWKCM010000011.1, read on the forward strand.
GCCAGGTCGCCGAGCGGCTCGGCGTCCACAAGTCCACGGCGCTGCGCCTGCTGCGTACGCTCCACGAGCACGGGCTCGTCTACCGCCAGCAGGACCAGCGCTACCGTCTGGGCGCCCGGCTCTTCGCGCTCGCCCAGGAGGCCGTCGAGAACCTCGACGTACGGGAGATCGCCCACCCTCACCTGGTCGAGCTGAACGACCGCTGCGGGCACACCGTGCACCTCGCGGTCTACGAGGAGCAGGAAGTCCTCTACATCGACAAGGTCGAGAGCCGCTACCCGGTCCGGATGTACTCGCGGATCGGCAAGCCCGTCGCGATCACCGTCGCGGCCGTGGCCAAGCTGCTGCTGGCCGACCTCACCGAGCCCGAGCGGCGCGCGATCGCCGAGAAGCTCGACTACCCCATGTACACGTCCCGTTCGACGCCGAACGCGCCCGCCTTCCTCAAGGAGCTGGCCGTCGTCCGCGAACAGGGCTGGGCCACCGACCTCGGTGGCCACGAGGAGTCCATCAACTGCATCGGCGCCCCCATCCGCGGCGCGGACGGCCGGGTCGTCGCGGCCATGTCGGTCTCCGCACCGAACGTGGTCGTCACGGCCGAGGAACTCCTCACCCTTCTCCCGCTGGTCCGGCGCACCGCCGAGACCGTCAGCCGGGAGTACTCCGGCTCCGGCACCCACCGACCCAGGAAAGTCTGATCAGCCATGACCGAGAAGATCGCGCTCACCCCCTCCACCCACACCGCGCCGCCGGCCCGGTTCTCGCACGGCGTCAAGAAGGGGAACATCCTCCAGGTCGCCGGCCAGGTCGGCTTCCTGCCCGCGGTCGAGGGCCAGGCCCCGACCCCGGCCGGCCCCACCCTGCGCGAGCAGACCCTCCAGACCTTCGCCAACGTCAAGGCGATCCTGGAGGAGGGCGGCGCGAGCTGGGACGACGTGATGATGATGCGCGTCTACCTCACGGACGTGGACCACTTCGCGGAGATGAACGAGATCTACAACGCCTACTTCGCCGAGCAGAACCTGAAGGAGGCCCCCTCGGCGCGGACGACGGTCTACGTGGGCCTGCCCAAGGGCCTGCTGATCGAGATCGACGCGCTCGCGGTGCTCAGCTGACGGCTCGGGCTCCGGCTCCGGCGCCCCCGAAGGACCTGCCGCACCGGTCGGCCTGGTCCACCCGCGGCAACTCTCCCACCCGTCTCACGGCACGGCGTCCCATCCCCCCGGGGCGCCGTGCCGTGCTCGGCCCCGCCCTCAACTCCCCTTCCGCGCGACGTAGTACAGGTTCAGGATGTCGCCCTCCACCTCCCGGACCGCGACCTCCTTGAACCCCGCCTCCTCCAGCATCCGCAGCGCGGTCTGCCGGCCCCACACGGTCCCCAGCCCCGCCCCGCCCTCGCCCAGCGAGACGGTCATGCAGTAGAAGACCGAGAAGGTGTAGAGCGCGGGCCCCAGCGGGTGGTCGAGGTTCTCCTCCAGCAGGCTGGAGGCCGCGATGTCCCCCATCAGGAACACCCCGTCGTCCCGCAGCGCCCCGGCGACGGCCGCCAGGGCCTCCGCCGGGCGGGCCAGGTCGTGGATCACGTCGAAGGCGGTGACCAGGTCGTACGGGCCGGTCACCGCAGTCGCGTCCGCCACGTCGAACCGCGCGTTCCGCAGGCCCAGCGCCGCCGCCTCGGCCCGGGCCGCCGCGATGCCGTCCTCGGACATGTCCACCCCGCGGAACCTGCTGGCCGGGAACGCCCGCGCCAGCAGGTTGACGGCGTGCCCCTGGCCCGTACCGATGTCGAGCACGTCCAGACCGCCGTCCGAGCCCAGCCGCTCCGCCAGCCCCGGCACCAGGGGGATGATCGCGTCGACCAGGGCGGCGTCGTAGACCCGGGCGGTCTCCTCCGCCTGCAGTTCCTGGAACTTCGGATACGCCGAGTACGGCACCCCGCCCCCGTCCCGGAACGCCGCGACCACCTGGTCCTCCACCAGTCCGATCAGCGCGAGATCCTGGAGGAAGGAAGCCAGGTTGTCGGGCCCGGCGGCCCGGCAGAGGGAGGCGGCGTGCTCGGCCGGCAGCCGGTACGTACGCTCCTGCGGGTCGTACACGACGATTCCGCCCACGGTCACCCCGCCCAGCCACTCGCGCACATAGCGCTCGTCCAGCCCGGCGGCCCCGGCGATCTGCTCACTGGTCGACGGTGGCAGCAGCGCCATCACGTCGAACAACCGGGTCCGGTGCCCGAGGCTGCACAGATACCCCAGGCAGGCATCGTTGAGGACCTGCGTCATCCGCCCGGCGAACTCCTCCTGCCGGACGGGATCCACGGTCTGCCGATTCATGGCGCCTCCTTCGGAAAGCCGCGGCGCGCCGCCGAAACCGCTTCCCCCGCCCGTGTCCGCCACCCACCGCCGGCCAACAGGTCCCCCGACAAACGCTACGCCGTCCTCGCGCGGCGCGCCGCGCGCTCGCCGCCCGCGTGGACGGTGAGGGCTGGGACGCCGGGCCGCGGGATCCCTCTGTCGCGGGTGAGCGCACCCCCTCCCGCCCCCGTGCGCCCCCTTGTGCCGACCCGCCGATTGCGCTTCCTTGATCGGCATGGCTGAGACAAGAGCAACCACAGGGACAGGGGAGCCGGCCTCCCGGCCGCGCACGTCCAGCTGGAAGTACATCGGCCCCGGGATCGTCGTCGCGGCGACCGGGGTCGGGGCCGGGGATCTGGTCGCGACGCTGGTCGCGGGCAGCAAGTTCGGGTACACGCTGCTGTGGGCGGCGGTGATCGGGTGCCTCGTCAAGATCTCGCTGGCCGAGGCGGCCGGGCGCTGGCACCTGGCCACCGGGCGCACGCTCTTCGACGGCTGGCGCAGCCTCGGAGCGTGGACGACCGTCTACTTCGCGGTGTACGTCGTCCTCTGGGGCTTCATCTACGGCGCGACGGCCATGTCCTCCAGTGCCCTGCCCGTCGTGGCGCTCTTCCCCGACGGGCCGGGGCTGAAGTTCTGGGCGATCGTGACCGGGCTGACCGGGCTGGTCTTCGTCTGGTTCAACCGGTACGCCGTCTTCGAGAAGGTCATGACGGTCCTGGTCGGCATCATGTTCGTGGTCGTCGTGTACGTGGCCGCCCGGGTGGTGCCGGACGCGGGGGCCACGCTCGCCGGGCTCGTCCCCGCGCTGCCGGACGGTTCGCTGCTCTACACCCTCGGGCTGATCGGCGGCGTCGGCGGCACGATCACCATGGCGGCGTACGGCTACTGGGTCAACGCCAAGGGGTGGAGCAACTCCGCCTGGATGAAGGTGATGCGGCTCGACAACCGGGTCGCCTACATCACCACCGGCATCTTCGTCGTCGCCATGCTCGTCGTCGGCGCCGAGTTGCTGCACGCCTCGCAGACCGCCCTCACCTCGGGGGACCGGGGGCTGGTCGACCTGGGCAAGGTGCTGGAGGCCCGGTTCGGCGGGGCCACCGCCACGCTCTTCCTGGTCGGCTTCTTCGCCGCCTCGTTCTCGTCGCTGATCGGCGTCTGGCACGGGGTGAGCCTGATGTTCGCCGACTTCGTGGAGCGGTTCCGGGCCCCGGCGGCCGGGGAGAAGGAGCACGCGGGCCCGGAGACCGCCGACCGGCAGCAGCGGTCGGTGCCCTTCCGCGCCTACCTCCTCTGGCTGACCTTCCCGCCGATGGCCCTGCTCTGGCTGGACGAGCCCTTCGGCCTGGTCATCGCGTACGGCGTGCTCGGCGCGTTCTTCATGCCCTTCCTGGCCCTGACCCTGATCTGGCTGCTCAACTCCTCACGCACGCCCGGCGAATGGCGCAACGGGTGGGTCAGCAACGGGATGCTGGCCCTGGCGGGGCTGCTGTTCGTCGTGCTGTGCGTCCAGCAGGTGCGGGAGCTGCCCTGGTGAGCAGAGGGTGACCGGCTCGGTGAAACGCCGCAGCGCCGCCGGGGGAGCGGCGGCGCTGCAGGTTCCGGGGGAGGCGCGGTGGCACGCGCCGGTGCTGCGGTGTGGCGCGGTGCACGCGGCCGGTGCTGCCGGTGGCGTGGTGCGCGCCGGGGTTACGGCAGGTTGCGGACGTGCGGGCCGACCGCCTTGGACCAGGCGAATGCGGCCGTCGCGTCCCAGTTCGTCGACCAGGTCATCGCGCCGCGGAGCGACGGGTAGGTCTTCGAGGGCTTGAACGAACCGCAGTTGGTGCCCTTGGTCAGGCAGTCCAGGGCCGCGTTCACGACCGACGGGGCGACGTATCCGCTGCCCGCCCCCCGGGTGGAGGCCGGGACGCCGATGCCGACCTGGGACGGGTCGAGACCGTTCTCCAACTGGATGCAGGCGAGCGCGGTGAGGAAGTCCACCGAACCCTGGTGGTAGACCTTGCCGTCGCAGCCGAGCATCGAACCACTGTTGTAGTACTGCATGTTGACGACGGTCAGGATGTCCTTGATGTTCAGCGCCGTCTTGAAGTACTCACCCGACGTCGACTGCATGTCGATCGTCTGCGGTGCCATCGTGATGACGAGGCCGGGGCCCGCCTTCGCCGACAGCTGGCGCAGCGCCTTCGTCATGTAGGTCGCGTTGAGGCCGTTCTCCAGGTCGATGTCGACGCCGTTGAAGCCGTAGTCCTGCATGAGGGCGTACACCGAGTTGGCGAACGCGGTGGCCGAGGCGTCGTTCTCCACCCGGACCGTGCCCAGTTCGCCGCCGATGGAGATGATGACGTTCTTGCCCTGCGCCTGCTTGGTCTTGATGTCCGCCCGGAACTGGGCGTCGGTGTAGCCGTTCAGCCCGGCGGTGTCCAGGTTGAAGGTGACCGCGCCCGGTGTCGGCGTGGCGTCCGCGAAGGAGACCGCGATGATGTCGTAGTCGGCCGGCACGTCGGTGAGCTTCTGGACGGCCGCGCCGTTGTTGAAGTTCTGCCAGTAGCCGGTCACCGCGTGCTTGGGCACGGCCGGGCCGGGGCCGGGGTCCGTACCGGGCTTGGCCGTACGCGCGGTGATCGCGGCGGACTTGACCGACTCGCCGGCCGCGTTGGTGGCGCTCACGGAGAACTGGTACGCCGTGTCGGCGGCCAGCCCCGTGACCGTCGCGGAGGTCCCGGTGGAGGTGGCGGCCTGCACACCGTCCCGGTACACCTTGTAGCCCGTGGCGCCGGAGACCGCGTTCCAGGACAGGGCGACGGAGGAGGTCGTCGTGGCGCCCGCGGCGAGACCGGCGGGGGCACCCGGGATGACCGGGCCGGGGCCTTCGCCGCCACCGCCGTCGGGGCCCGTCACCTCGATGTCGTCGGCGTAGTAGGCGGACTGCCCGTACCAGCCGTGGGTGTAGACGGTCACCGACGTGGTGCTGGGGCCGGTCCGGAAGCTGGTGGAGAGCTTGGTCCAGGTGGTGGAGCCGGGCGTCCAGGTGGAGACGTCGGTCGTGCCGCTACCGGTCACCCCGAGGTAAGCGTAGCCGCCCTGCACCCAGGAGCTGAGCGCGTACGTCGAGTTGGGCTTCACGGCCACGGTCTGCGAGCACCGGGCGTTGTCCTGGCCGGCCGGGGTGGCCTTCAGCGCGGACGTGCCGCTGCGCACGGGGGTGGAGACGGTGGTGCCGCTGCCGCCGGAACAGGCCCAGTTGGCGAGCCCCGACTCGAAGCCCGGGTTCCTGGCGTTGTTGACGTCGGCGGCCTGGGCGGTGGAGACGAGCCCGGTGACGGTCAGGGCCCCGGCCGCGATCACGGCCATGGCGCCGCCGAGGAAGGGCCGGGAGGCGTTCCCCCTGCGTCGTCTTCTGCTGCCTGCGGAGCGTTGCACGTGGGCCTCCGTGGGGAGTTGGTGGTACGTGGCGGGGTGGTGCGGCGGGGATGGGTCCTGCCGTGCGGGGTGGAGCAGAAGCGGTGGCCACCGCTGCGCATAAGCTGGTCCAGACCAATCGAGTTGTCAAGGCCTCCGGCAGCACCCCGGGAAACACCACCGGAAGCGAACGGGGTCCCGGCGGCAGCCCGGTGGCGCCTGCGGCAGGTGGGCGCGGGGTGCCCCGGCGGTGCTTCGCCGGGCCTGCGGCGCTGTCCCCGCCGGGGATTCTTTGCCCGACGGTGATCCGGCGCCACCACCCCGCGACCCACACGGGTGATCTTGCCGAAGGTCTCCGTACGGTGACGGAAACACCCTGCCGGTGCGGTCCGGAAAGCACCCCGCTCCGCCCTGACGTGCGGTAACGAGAACGTGCCCGGATTCCGCATGGATTCTTCGGTAACGCTCCGCAAGGGCGGCTGAGTTGCCCGGAATCGATTTCGTCCCGTTTGGCGCCCGAATCCCGTACGAACGGTGTTCGCATGATGACGCACTGGTCCCTGCTAACTGTTCTCTGCCTGATGAGACGTGGCTAAAGTGCTGAGGCAGGAGCACGGAGCACAAGCGATTGCGGCCGACGTCTTGACGGCGGCCGGAGCCGAACGGGGAAGAGCGTGCCGACCGCGATAGCAGTGACGAGTGCAGATCTGGTGCTGCCGCCCACCGATCAGCAGACCCCGACCGCGGCCCTGCTCCAGGCCCCCGGAGCCCAGGCACTGGAACTGGCGATCGGCGACATGCACCTGCTGCTCGAACAGCACGGCTATGTGATCGCCCTCTACCCCAGCGGCATCCGGCCCGAGCACGAACGCCGCCTCCACTCCATCCGCTCGATCCTGGAGAGCGACCGGATCGCCCTCGTCAAGGTGGAGCTGCCGCCCCTCGGCGTGGCCGTACTGGTGCGCCAGCTCCGCCAGTTGTCCATCTGCGACTTCAGCCCCGGCGTCGTCGCCTCCGCGGCCCGGCTGCTGTCGCACTACATCTACGCGGGCGCCCTGCTCAACTCGGTGGCCAGGCTCGACCGGGTCCCGGTCAGCCTCAAGAGCCACGCCAGGTCCTGGGTCCCCGGCTCCCAGTTCGCCGTCCTCGCCGGGCCCGAACCGCAGCTCCTCAAGGTGGGCCCGACGGCCGAGCCCCTGACCGGACCGGCATTCCGTACACATCTCCTCGTCGCCAAAGGCCCGTTGGCGTCCGACTGGGTGCGGGAGACCCTTGCTCCCGCCTGGAAGGTCCAGGCCGTGCACGAGACGGCCGTCCCCGCCGACTCGCCGCGCTGGTGGGGCACGGGCAAGCTCGTGGAGTTCGCCGCCCATCTCCCGGACATCTCCGTGCTGTACCAACTGGTCGCCTCCGTCCGCCGGGAGAAATGCCACTGGTGCGCGATGGAACTCATCGGGGACCGCTGCGCCTTCTGCTCCGCCCTGCTCGCGGCCCCCCAGAACCGCGACCGCGGACCGTCCACCGGTGTCCTCCAGCTCGCATCCGGCAGCCGCTCCGGCCCCTAGGCCTTCCGCACCGTCGCACCCGGCCTCGCGCGCCCCGGCCCCGTACCTCCGCACTCCTCGAACTCGCGCACACCGAACCGCACGCATCCCGATCCGAACGAGGTTGACCGGTCATGAACTCCCGCCAGCGCCGCGGCGTGATACTCCTGCTCCTGTCGGTCCTGTGTGCCTTCGGTGCCTTCGCCGGGGTGCTCTCGGTGATCAGCGATGTGAACTCCAAGGTCGGCCCCGAGGTGACCGCCTACCGGGTGAAGAGCGACGTGGCTCCCTACACGGCCCTGAACGGCAGGCAGTTCGAGAAGATCACGATGCCGAAGCGCTGGCTCTCGGAGAACGCGGTGACCGACCTCCGGGAGGTCGAGTCGAAGATCGCCGTCACCCGGCTCCGCGAAGGCTCGCTCCTCCAGTCGGACATGATGGTCCGCAAGCCCGAACTCCGGGCCGGTGAGCAGGAGATCGCCATCATGATCGACGCCGCCACCGGCGTCGCGGGCAAGATCACCCCCGGGGCCACGGTCAACATCTACGCCACGTTCGCCGGTGAGCAGAGGGAGAAGGGCGACCCCGCCCAGTCCAAGGTGATTGTCTCCAACGCCAAGGTGCTGGAGGTCGGCCAGCTCACCCCCCTGGACCCGAGCAGCGACAGCCGGCGCAACCAGGCGACCGAGGCCGTGCCGATCACCTTCGCCCTGAACACCCTGGACGCCCAGCGCATCGCCTACGCCGAGTCCTTCGCGGAGCACGTACGTCTCGCCCTCGTCGCCCCCGGCAGCGACGGCACCATCCGTCCGGGCGACCGCACCTACACGCTCGACAAGGACAAGTGAGGATCGGATGACCACCAGAATCCTCCCGGCCGTCGGTGACCCCGACGCGGCCCGCTCGCTCACCACCCTGCTCAGCCAGCTGCCCGACGCCGAACCGGCCGGCCCGGTGATCGACTCGACCCAGCTGATCGACACCCTGGCGCGGCTCGCCGGCGAGGCCCTCGACGAGCTGCCCGAAGTGGTGCTGGTGCACGAGCGGATCGGCCCGGTCCCGGCCCTGGAGCTGATCCGGGAGGTCTCCCTGCGGTTCCCCTCCGTCGGGGTCGTCATGATCACCACCGACGCGAGCCCCAGCCTCTTCGCCGCCGCCATGGACTCCGGCGCGCGGGGCCTGGTCACGCTGCCCGTGGGCTACGAGGAGCTGGCCAACCGGGTCCAGGCCGCGGCCCAGTGGTCCACCGGCGTCCGCCGCCACCTCTCCTCCGCGGGCGACGTCCTCACCGGCCCCGGCGGCACGGTCGTCACCGTCACCGGCGCCAAGGGCGGCGTCGGGGCCACCGTCGCGGCCATCCAACTCGCGCTGGCCGCACAGGCGTCGGGTCACACGGTCGCCCTGGTCGACATGGACCTCCAGACCGGCGACATCGCCTCGTACCTCGACGTACAGTTCCGGCGCTCCCTCGCCGACCTCGCCCTGATCACCGACATCTCGCCCCGGGTGCTGGCCGACGCGGTCTTCTCCCACTCCACGGGCCTCGCCCTGCTGCTCGCTCCCGGCGAGGGCGAACGCGGCGAGGAGGTCAGCGACCGCTCGTCCCGCCAGATCGTCAGCGCCCTGCGCTCCCGGTACGAGATCGTCGTCATCGACTGCGGCGGCCAGATGAACGGGGCCAACGCGGCGGCCATCGAGATGGCGGACACCGCCCTGCTGGTGACGACCCCGGACGTGGTCGCGGTGCGCGGTGCGAAGCGGATCGTACGGATGTGGGAACGGCTCCAGATCCGCAAGGCCGAGGAGACCGTCACCCTGGTCAACCGCTTCACCCGCAACACCGAGATCCAGCCGCCGCTGATCCAGAAGATCACCGGCACCCGGGTCGCGAGTGCGGCGGTCCCGGCCAATTTCAAGGAGCTCCAGGCGTCGGTCGACTCCGGTCGGCTGCACGAACTGGACGCCAGGAGCACGGTCAAGCAGGCCCTGTGGGGCCTGGCCGGAGAGCTGGGCATCGTCAGGCCGAGCGCGACCGCCAAGAAGGGCGGCGGCGTGCTCGCCAAGAGGAACAGCGGCACCTTCACGAACGACCGGGGCTCGATCGGACGCCCGCGCCGACGGCGCGGCGGGCCCGCAGACGCCGAGGGGACACGTTGAGCGATGACGACGACCACGAGGACGGCGCGCGGCTCCATACGGGGGCCCGGGGGAGCCGGATGCGCCGGACGAGCGCGAAGCGCCGGGGAGGCACGGGGGCCGGGGGCGCTCGGAGGGCCCCGAGGACTCCGGCGACTCCGGGGGGATGACCGGGGGCAGACCGCCGTCGAGTTCCTGGGGATGACCCCCTTCATCATCCTGATCATGCTCGTGCTCTGGGAGTGCGCCCTGATCGGCTACACCTTCAGTCTCGCGGGCAACGCGGCGGACGTGGGCGCACGCAAGGGGAGCGGGGCGGAGTACGCGCCGGGGGCCGCCTGCCGGGCCGGGGCCCTGGAGGATCTGCCCGCCGCCTGGGCGAGCGGGGCCCGGGTGAGCTGCGGCCGGGGCGCGGACCTGTACGAGGCGAAGGTGACGCTCAAGGTGCCGGTGCTGGTGCCGGGCCTGTTCGACCTGGACATCGACATCGACGGGGAAGCCGGATCGGCGCTGGAGGACTGGCGATGACGACCGCTGCGTACGGAGAAGGCCTCGGGGCCCTCGGCAGAGGGAGGCGCCCGGGACGCTCGAACGTACCGGCACCGTCCGCGATGGCGCGTCGGGACCGCGCGAGCGGGTCGACACCGGCCGGGACGGCGCGCCGGGGCCGGTCGAACGTACCGGCACCGGCCCGGAAGGGGCGTCGGGACCGCGGCCAGGTGGCCCTGGAGTACCTCGGCTTCCTCCCCCTCCTGCTCCTGGTCGCCCTGCTGGCCATCCAGCTCGGCATCGCCGCGTACGCCGCCAACCAGGCGGGCACGGCCGCCCGCGCCGGAGCCCGTACCGCAGCCAGCTACGACGCCCCCGGGGACCCGGAGGCGGCGGCCCGGGGGGCGGTGAGCGGCTGGGTGGAGGGCAACGGGTTCTCCTACAGCCAGAGCGGCTTCGAGGACATCACCGCCACTGTCGCGGTCAAGGTCCCCTCGCTCGTCCCCGGCATCGGCCCCTGGACGGCGACCCGGAGCGCCACGATGCCGCGCGAGTGACCCCGCACGGGACACCCGCTTGACGCGCTACACCCGCTACACCGAGGAGAGTTGGGCAGATGAGCCTGCGGGCACGCATGACCGCCCCCGACGAGCAGGGCGGTGCACGGGAGGACGGCCACCTGGTGACCACCTACCGGGCCAAGCTGCTGGAGGAGATCGACCTCGCGGAGATGTCCTCGCTGGCCGCCGCCGACCGCCGGGCCCGGCTGGAGCGCGTCCTCGGCCACATCATCAGCCGCGAGGGCCCGGTCCTCTCCACCGTCGAGCGCTCGCAGCTGATCCGACGGGTGGTGGACGAGGCGCTCGGCCTCGGCATCCTGGAACCGCTCCTGGAGGACGCCTCGATCACCGAGATCATGGTGAACGGACCCGACCAGATCTACGTCGAGCGCAGCGGCAAGGTCGAACGGCTGCCCCTGCGCTTCGGCTCGCACGAGCAGCTGATGCAGACCATCGAGCGCATCGTGTCGACCGTCAACCGCCGGGTGGACGAGTCGAATCCGATGGTCGACGCCCGCCTTCCCAGCGGCGAGCGCGTCAACGTCATCATCCCGCCGCTCTCCCTGACCGGCGCCACGCTCACCATCCGCCGCTTCCCGCGCTCCTTCACCCTTCAGGAGATGATCGGGTTCGGCTCACTGGACGAGCAGATGCTGATCCTGCTCGCCGGTCTCGTCCAGGCCAAGTTCAACATCATCGTCTCGGGCGCCACCGGCACCGGGAAGACCACGCTCCTCAACGCGCTCTCCGGACTGATCCCGGACGCCGAGCGCATCGTCACCATCGAGGACTCCGCCGAACTCCAGCTCCAGCAGAGCCATGTCATCCGGTTGGAGTCCCGCCCGGCCAACGTGGAGGGCAAGGGCCAGATCACCATCCGCGACCTGGTCCGCAACTCCCTGCGCATGCGCCCCGATCGCATCGTCGTCGGTGAGGTCCGCGGCGGCGAGTCGCTCGACATGCTCCAGGCGATGTCCACCGGCCACGACGGCTCGCTCGCCACGGTCCACGCCAACAGCGCCGAGGACGCGCTGATGCGGCTTCAGACCCTCGCCTCGATGTCCGAGGTGGAGATCCCCTTCGAGGCGCTGCACGACCAGATCAACAGCGCGGTGGACGTGATCGTGCAGCTCACCCGGCACGCCGACGGCACCAGGAAGGTCACCGAGATCGCGGTGCTGGACTCGCACGGCCGCGACCCGTACCGCATCGTGACCGTCGCCCGGTTCGAGGCACAGCCGATGGCCGCCGACGGCCGCATTTACGGCCGCTTCCAGTACCTGCCGCTGCCCCGCAGGGTCGCCGACCGGCTCTATCTGGCGAGCCAGCCCGTCCCGCAGGCGTTCGGCGTCGCGGAGCACGCCGCCCAACTCGCCACCCGAGAGGCCAACTAGGTACCGCGCCATGGACAACGTCAACCTCGCCCTCGTCACCGTCGGCGTCACGCTGCTCGCCTGTGTGCTCGGCGTGATGGGCCTGTACGCCTACTCCGGCGGCAAGGCCGACCGCGACGCGCTCGTGGAGCGGCTCTCCCACGTCGGCCAGCTCCCCGAGACCGGCCGCCACCGCCGCTTCAAGGGCCTGGACCGCAGGCTGCGGGCCACCGCGCTCGGCCGGAAGCTGGAACTGAAACTCGCCGCGACCGGCATGGAGTCGACCCCCGGCGAGTTCTTCGTCTACGCCCTGGTCGCGATGGCCGGACTGTGGATGATCGCCTCCTCCATGCTCGCGGCGTTCTTCGGCCCGGTCGCCGCCCTGATCGGCCTCTGGGGCGCCAACGCGTTCCTCAACTGGCAGCGTACGAAGCGCACCGAGCGGTTCATCAACCAACTCCCCGAACTCTCCCGCATCCTGGCCAACGCCACCCAGGCCGGGCTGGCCCTGCGCACCGCGCTCTCCATGGCGGCGGAGGAGATGGAGAACCCGGCGGGCGAGGAACTGGCGCGGGTCGCAAGGAGGCTGACGGTAGGCGAGACCCTGGAAGAGGCCCTGAGCGAGCTGACCGACCGCCTCCCCTCCCGCGAACTGGTCGTCCTGGTCACGACCTTGGTGCTCTCCAACCGGGCCGGCGGTACGGTCGTCAGCTCCCTGCGCAACCTCACCGAGACGCTGGAGGAGCGCAAGGAGACCCGCCGCGAGGTCAAGACCCAGCTCTCCCAGGTCACCGTCACCGCCTATGCCGTACCGGCGTTCGGCATCGGCGCGATGCTCCTGATGAACGCGGTCATGCCGGGCGCGCTGGACCGGATGACGGGTGCGTTCATCGGCCAGGCGGCGGTGGTCGTGGCCATCGCCCTGTACGCCATCGGGTTCGTGGTCATCCGCCGCCTGTCCCGTATCGACGTCTGAGACCGGGAAGAGCCGGGAAGAGAGAGGGGACGTACGGACCATGGACCTGCTGCTCGCCCTGGTGGCCGGCATCGCCGTCTACGGGGCCATCCACGGCATCCGGATGTACCGCGCCGACGCCAAGCTCCCCGGCGACCTCGCCGTCGCCCTGGAGTCCGGCGCCACCCGCACGAGCGCGGTGGGCTCCGGCATCGACCGGCTCGGCATCCGCTGGGCCCCGCTGGTGCTGCGGATGATGGGCCCGAAGGCGGTCAACAAGAAGCGCCGCCAGATCGACCTGGCCGGAAACCCGGGCGGCCTCACCATCGACCGCTACGCGGCCCGCCGCGCCGTCTACGGCGCGCTCGGCCTCCTGGGCGCCTTCTCCATGCTCCTCCAGGGCCAGGTCTTCCTCGCCCTCCTCATGATCGCCTTCGGCCTGTTCTGGGTGGAGGCGGGCATCTGGTCGGCGGTCCGGGTCCGCCGCGAGCACATCGAACGCACCCTGCCGGACTTCCTCGACGTCCTCGCCGTCGTCGTCTCCGCCGGCCTCGGCTTCCGGCAGGCGCTGGACCGGGTGGCGGAGAAGTACGAGGGCCCGTGGTCCGACGAACTGCGCATCACCCTGCGCCAGATGGACATGGGCGTCAGCCGCCGCCAGGCCTTCGAGGAGCTGCGCAGGCGCAACGACTCGGAGCAGGTCGCCATGTTCGTCACCACGCTCCAGCAGGGCGAGGAGCTGGGCGCCCCGATCGTCGAGACGCTCATCCAGATCGCCAACGACATGCGCCGCACCGACGCCCAGAACGCCCGCCGCAAGGCGGCCAAGGCGGTCCCGAAGGCGACCTTCGCGGTGACGTCGTTCCTGCTGCCGGGCACGCTCGTCCTCCTCACGGTGGGTTTCGTGTACGGAGCGGATGTCGACTTCTCGTTCCTCACGGGCGGCTGACATGAACGGCATGAGGGGTGGGGACGACGAGTACGACGGGGCCCGCGGGGCCGCCGGGTCCTTACGGGGCCGTACGGGCAGCGCACCGGAGGTGACAGGCGCATGGCATACCAACTGAGCGGCGGGCGCCCCGGCCTGAAGGCGAACCTCGGCGCGGGCTTCGCAGCCGCCGGCCCCAGGGCCGCTGACGTGACGATCTCCGACGCGGGGACGACCCTCGCGCCCACCGACCTGGCCACGGATCTGGCGCGGGCGCACACGGACACCCCTGAGGCCCCGGCCTTCGCCATCCAGGTCAACGCGTTGCAGGCCATGTGCCGCCAGGTATTCGGCTTCCGACTGGCGATGATCGCGATAGCGACCCCGTACGCCATCGCCCGCACCGCCCCCGGCCTGCCCACCTGGTTCATCGGCGCGGCGATCCTGGTCACGTTCATGGGCTCGTACGTTCTGTTCCGCGACTGGGAACGGTTCGGCCCCGTCCTGCTGCGCCACCCCTGGCTGCTGGCCGTCGACGCGGCCTTCGGCTCGCTGCTGCTGATCACGGCGACGCCCGAGTCCACCCTCGCGTACGTCACCGTCTGCACCCCCCTGCTGGCGGGCCTGGTCCAGGGCTGGCGCGGTGCGGCGGTCTTCGCGGCGCTCCAGGTCGTGATCGTCTTCGGGGTGTACGCGAGTGTGCCGAAGCTGGAGGCGGGCGGCGCGACAGCGTTGCTCCTGCCCGGCTTCTGCGTGATCGCCGGGGCGGTAGGGGTCACTCTGCGCAACCTGCTCCTGCGGTTCGGGACGGCCACGCAGGCGCTCACCGAGACCCGGGCGCGGCTGGCGGTGAACGAGGCGGTGGAGGGCGAACGTACGCGTCTGGCACGGGAGATGCACGACTCGGTGGCGAAGACCCTGCACGGCCTGGCCCTGGCCGCCGACGGCCTGGCGTGCTCGGCCGACCGGATGGACCCGCCGACGGTCCGGCGCCACGCGGAGCTGGTGGCGAGGGCCGCGCGCCGGGCGGCGGCGGAGTCGAGGGAACTGCTCACGGACCTGCGACGGGAGCAGGGCCTGGAGGGCGGGGTGGACCTGATCGCCGAACTGGAGGCGCAGGCAGCGCACTTCACCGCTGGCCACCCCGTCGGGGCGAGGTTCCGCCGTCTCTCGGCGGACACCCCCGTCCCCCCGGTCCCGCAGGCGGTGGCGCGCCAGCTCCTGACGGTCGCCTCGGAGGCGCTGGAGAACGCGCACCGCCACGCGTCCCCCACCTACCTGGTCGTCCTCGCCGGGGTGAAGGGCGATGTCCTCCAGGTGAGCGTGTACGACGACGGCCGCGGCCTCCCCGCCGGAACCACGCTGGAGAGCCTGCGCAGGGCGGGCCACTTCGGCCTGGTCGGCATGGTGGAGCGGGCGGCGTCGATCGGGGCCCGGATCAGGATCGGCCGGGGGAGGGCGGAGCGGGGGACGGAGGTACGGGTGGAACTTCCGCTGGCGGCCCTGACGGGCGTACCTCCACCGGCCAGGGCGCCCGCCCGGCCCCTCCCCGACTGAACCCGCACACCCCTGCCCGCGTCCCCCACCTGCCCCGCACCCCTACATCCCACCCCCGCCCGGAGAGAGGAGGTCGCAACATGCCGGACGACCCCTTCGATTCACCCCGCCGCCCGCGCCCCGCGGCCGGACCCCCCGCCCTGCCCTCCGCACCCCCCGTGGCCACGCTCAGGGTGGTGGTGGCCGACGACAACCCCGTGGTGCGAGCGGGCCTGGGCGTGCTGCTCTCGGGCCGGGCGGACATCCAGGTCGTCGCGGAGGCGGCGGACGGCCGCGAGGCGTACGAGAAGACGCTGCACCACCGCCCGGACGTGGTCCTGTTGGACGTCCGGATGCCCGGGGTGGACGGCATCTCGGCGCTGCCGCACCTGGTGGGCATCGCCCCCGTACTGATGCTGACGTACAGCAGGGAGAGCGAGATCGTGCACGAGGCCCTGCGGCTGGGCGCGGGGGGCTACCTGGTGCACGGCGAGTTCACGGCGGACCAGCTCGTCCAGGCGGTACGGGACACGAGGAACGGCCGCGCCAACTTCACCGCCACGGCCGCCGACGCCCTGCTGGCCCACATGCGCCACGGCACGGCCCCGGACCGCGTCCCCCTGCCCGACGGCCTGGGCGCTGCCCTCGCCACCGCACCGGTGCCCGTTCACCACGCCCCCCGACCGGGCGAACCTTCGGAAAGCCTTTCGCGACTGCAACCTCCTGTGGGACAGTCTTCTGAGGCCGGGGGGTCGGTCTCTCCCCCCAACAGGCAGCAGTACGGGCTCAGTTCGAGGGAGGTGGAGGTCATGGACCTGATTGCGTCCGGAATGAGTAATCAGCAGATCGCCGCCACCTGCTTCATCAGCGAGAAGACCGTCAAGAACCACATCAACCGCATCTTCACCAAGCTCCACAGCACCACCCGCAGCGAGGCGATAGCCCGCTGGCTGGGCACGGCCCCCCGCGACCCCGGACGGCACCCATGACCGCCGGTACGCCGAACGAGCGCCCCCGGAAACCCCTTTGGGCCCGGGAATGGGCCCACGGGCCCTCTGACCGCACGCCACCCCCCCCTATGTTTCTCCCGTCGCCCCCGGCCCCGGCCAGGAGGAAGCCGGACCCGAGGCCGACACCGCAGAAGCGCCCGAGTCGGCCGGCAACCGGTCGGCCGAACCAGGAGGGGAACCCCATGTCGAACTTCACCCTGAAGGCCGCCGTCCGCGTCAACGGCTGGACCAGCACGGCCGTCAGCGCCATCCAGAAACGCTACGCGGCGAAGGACCGGGGGCAGACGGCGTTCGAGTACCTGGGCATCATTCTGGTGGTCGTGGCGATCATCGGGGCGATCGTGGCTACGGGGATCGGCGGGGCGATCTCCACACGCATCCAGGGCCTGGTGAACGCCATCACGGCCCAGTGATCTTCGCTCGCCCGCGCAAGGATTCAGGGCAGGCCTTCCCCATCTACGTGGTGATGGTGGCGGGCCTGCTCTTCCTTGCGTTCGCCTTCTTTGCCGTCGGCAAGGCGTCCGCTCTGCGCAACGGGTCCCAGGGAGCCGCGGACGCTGCCGCCCTGGCCGCCGCGCAAACCGCTCGCGACGACATCGAGACCAGGTTCCTCCGGGCCCTCCCGCTGGAGACGCTGGACCTGTTCCTGCAGAGGCCCTTCGAGAACTACCGGCCCTGTGCCGAGGCGAAGCGGCTGGCAGACGCCAACGGGAATGACGGGCGTTCCTGCGTGGCGGAGTACGGATACCCCCGCTACAAGATCACCGTGAACGTCGAGGGACGCCAGTCTGTCGACTCGCCGGTCCTTCCCGGCTCCGAGCGCACGGTCGCGAAGGCCACGGCGACTGCGCTTATCGAGTTCCGGTGCACATGGAAAGCCGAGGACCTCACCCAGGACGGCATCAAGGACCTGTACATCTTCACGTGCCGAAACGGCGCGGTGCTCGAGATCTCCACGAGTAGCCGCCCTGACTGGCCTCGTGTGAGTAAGGATCTCTTCGATGTGCGGTTGGTCGACCAGTGACATCGAACGACGAGTAGGGGAATCGGACCATGAGTTTTCGGCGTGCCACAGGAAAGAGAAGGTTCGCGCTGGCCTTCGCCGCCGTAGTCGCCTTCGCTCTCGCCCTGACCGGATGCGGTGACGACGGCGGCGGGGCGGCGCCCCGGAGCGAGAGCTCGGCCGAGCCGTCCGCATCGGCCAGTTCGCCGCCGTCCGAGGGCAAGGGCGAACCGCCGATGGACACCGCTGCGGCGGAGAACGTGGACCCGAACACCAGACTGGCCGAGGCGCGAGGTCTGGACGGGCTCACGCTGGTGGTCAATCAGGTCAAGCGTGACTCCGGCGGCTTCGTGACCGTGCACGGCGTGATCAAGAACGAGGGAACCCAGTCGGCGAATACGACAGCCTGGGCCGGATCCGAGACGGCGCTACTTGCGGCGAACCCCAACTCTGTCGCCGGAGCCACGCTGGTCGACAAGGTGGGGAAGAAGCGCTACTACATTCTGCGGGACACCGAGAACCGCTGCCTGTGCACGACAGGTATCCCGCCCCTCATGGCCGGAAAGAGCACATCGGTCTTCATGCAATTCCCGGCCCCGCCCGCCACGACGACCGAGGTCGATTTCACGCTCCCGACCTTCGCGACGACTTCCCTCAAGATCTCCGGGTGACGGCCGACATGATTCCCCTGCGTACCCGGATGAAGCCGGTGGCTCTCTCCGTCGTTTCGTGTGCGGTCGTCGCCAGCGTCACGCTGCTCGGAACCATGCCCGCCCTGGCTGATGACGGCCCCAGCGTTCCACCGGGCACCGAAGCGCATTCGGTCCCCCCTGTGGAGGTCGACGCAAACGACCCGGACCTGAGGATGCCCGACGGCGGCACGCTGGGACCCGCCAAGGTCCTCGACATCGTCCAGGTCGTAGAAGACCTCGGCGGCGAGGAGCGGCGCGAGGACAGCAACGCCGACATCAAGTTCGCGCTCCAGGCGGAGGTCCTCTTCGGCAAGGACAGCGCGAAGCTGAGTTCGGCGGCCCACGCCCGTATCGCGGCCATCGCCGAAGAGATCAAGAAGCAGAACACGACCAAGGTCCGCATCTTCGGCTTCACCGACAACCTCGGTTCCTCCGCCCACGGCGACGTTCTCTCCAAGCAGCGCGCCGACGCCGTGCACGGCGTCCTGTCGAAGCAGCTCGGCCCCACGATCACGTACGAGATCCGGGGCTACGGCGAGCAGTACCCGATCGCCAGCAACGCCGACGAGGAGGGCCGGAAGAAGAACCGCCGCGTGGAGGTGTCCTTCCCGCGAGGCGAGGGCTCCTGACCTGTTCCGCTCCGTGGACGGCCGGGGGTCCGCACCTTGACGTGTTCACGGTGCGGGCCCCTCACCGTCACAGCAGGTGAGCCGCCTGGCCGGCCTTGATATCGCGGATCGTCTGTTGGAATGCCTCCCGGTATCCGTGAGGCATGACTGTTCTTCGCCCTGCCGGACGGTGCAACTGTTCTTCCGACGGCCTCATCAGGTGGTGCGGCAGGCCGGTGGCGCGGAGGGTCTACGCGGCTGCTATCCGTACGGCGTGGGCCTGCCGTTCCGGGATGTCACCGCGGCCGTGCGGCAGTGAAGAGCCCCAGGGTTCCTGGCCTGTGCGTGCGACCAGACACGAACGGGTGCGGTCTTGCGTTGAGCGGGATCCTGCTGGGCGGGACCCGCGCAGCGCGGCGATCGCGCGTACCCTGCTCGCCGCCGGCGCTGCGCGCTCATGAGCCCCCTGACATGCCTGATCAGCCGAACGCGCGTTGTGTCGACTTCCGTCCAGGCGCCGAGAGTGGTGCCCGGCAGGGAGGAGTGTGTCTCCGTGCGCGAGCGGGACGACGCGCTGCGTCAGTCGCCTGGTGCCCCGGGGGTGTCGCGTCCGGCGTGCTGGCACCCCGACTGGGCACTTCCGCCGCACCGGGGGTGCGAAGACGCGGGCCGCGCCCCCGTGCTGTCCCGCGTCCATCCCCGGGCCCCGGCCGGCGGATCGATGCTCAGCCGCGGCCTCCGTCGAGGACGTACTGTCGCAGGTTCGCGGGGGTGAGGCCCGCCTCGTCGACGGCGTCGAGCACGCGGGTCAGATCAGCCTTCAGGTTCTTGGTGAAGTGCAGCAGGAGGATGTCGCCCGCCCGCAGTTCAGGCATGGGTGGCGTCCACGAGCCCCAGCTGGTCAGGTCGCCGTGGGTCCAGGTGACGAGGGCCTCGGCTCCGCAGGCGCGGGCAGCGGTCAGGGTCTCGTCGCTGTAGTAGGGCCACTGGTAATCCGCTCCGCCCGAGGGCCGCAGCAGTCGCGGCCCGTCGCCGAACGCAGCCAGCTGCCGATCCCGGGCACCGCAGATCTCGGCACGCTGGGACGCCCCGTCCAGGGTTGTCAGATCAGGGTGGTTGAGAGTGTGGTTCTCGATCCGAGAGGGGCCGTGGTCGAGGAACGTCCGGAAGTAGTCGGTGCGCTGCGCGTAGGCGCCCGGGAGGAGGAACAGCGATGCCGGGACCCGACGGTCGAGGAGGAGTTGCCGGGCCTCGATGAGCGCGGGGAGGTCTTCCTCCTCGAACCAGCCGTCGTCGATGGTGATGAAGACGACGGGGTCCTCGGTCTCCACCTTGGTGACGACGGGGACGGGTTTCGGCCAGGCCTGGGCGGGCCCGGCCTGTGCGGTTCCCCCCAGGCCGACGAGCATCAGAAGGGGCACAAGGGCGGCGAGCGCTACTCGGGATCTTCGCATGGGCCGAATCATTGGTCCAGACCAAGTGGAGTGTCAATGACGTGTGTTGAGGGGAATTTCCGCTCTCGAAGCGGACTTCGGCGGTCCGCCGGTCGACCGTCAGTCCAGGTGCCGGTGCGCGCGTCGGCGTGGGCGATCACCGCAACGCACACGGGACCACGCCCGCGTCGGTACCGCCCGCTCGTCACCCTCACTCTGGACGACGGCTCGCTCCACACCCGCAACAGCGGCGACGGCAACGCCGCTCACTTCTCCCACGGGTGGGTCTCTTCGGAGGCCGCCGAGGTCACCGTCGACACCTCGGACGGCCGCCAGGTCACGGCCACGACGACGAACGGCTACCTCAGCCGCTGGTGGGGGCTCGAACGGGCTTGCATCACCCCTACTTCACCGTGATCGACCCCACGAACGCGTCCAGCTCCTTCTCGCTCACCGCGCCCTTCACCGCGTTCAGACGCACCACGAAAGGCACACCGCCCGAGTCCACGCCCGCGACCAGCACGCCCGTCATCGGGGTGCCCCGGTTCGGGGTGTCCTCCTTGCCGTCCGCCGTGAAGCCGTAGTCGATGCGGCAGGCGTCCCGCGCCTTCTCCGGGCCCGCCAGGCGGACGTCCTTCGTCGCCTTGCGGGTGGAGCCAAGGCCGATGCCGGCGCCCGCCGCGGCTGCCGCCCCGCCCGCGTCGCTCACGCCCGTGGCGAAGTCCAGCTGGACGGAGACCATGCCCGTGCGGATGCCGTTCTCGACCTTCAGCGCGACCGCCGCGTTGTTCGGGCTCCGCTCGCCCGCAGGCTGCTCCGCGTACCCCTCCTCCTTCGGGTAGCCGACGCTCAGACTGCTGGTGTCCAGCGTGGACCAGCCCTCGGGGACCGAGGCCTCGCCCCCGGTGTCGCTGCCGCAGCCGGACAGCGGGAGGAGGAGTGTGAGCCCCAGGGCGGCCGCGGCGGCCGCCCTGTGCATCCGCCGGGTTCTCGTCATTGCCATCGCCTCTCCGTCGTGCCGGTCGGCCGGGTCCGTCATGCGAGGGGCAGCGGGCTCAGTTCGCACAGTAGCTGTACGGAAGATACGTGCGACCGTCCCCGCGTGGCGCCCCGAGGAACCGCGCGTCCGTCAGCGTCTGGCTCTTCTGCTCCTGGGAGAGCGAGAAGCCCAGGCTCATGCCGAGCGAGATCTCGAAGGCGAAGTCCTGCGCGTCCGCCTCCCCTAGGTAGCGCATCGTGCTGGAGCGGCCCTCCTCGAACATCAGGTGCTCGAAGGGGTCGCTGCCCGTCGGCCTGGTCTCCATGCCCCGGTTCGCGAAGAGGTACTCGAACGGGGCCGTGTTGTTGCCGGAGCCGCCCAACCACTCCTCTGTCACCGCCCGTTGGGCCTCCGTCGTCGCGTCCGTCTCCTTGCCGAAGACGAGCGAGTCCGTCACCACCTGGACGCCGGTCCTGCCCGACCCCTCCGACACGCTGCCCTTGCCGCCGCGCTTGCCCGCGCCCGACTCCCCGTTGTCTCCGCCGACTTCGACCTTTCCGGACGTCGAGACGTCCTCCACCGTCTGCGTCATGTCGATACGGACGAGCTTCCCGGTCTTCTGGTCGCGGGTGACGGCGATGGCACCGGTACGGCTCTGCTCGGCGCCCACCGTGCCCTTGAGGGGGCCCGCGTTTCCGCTGAGCCTGCCCTCCAGTTCGAGCTTTGCGGTGTAGGTGTACGACTCGTTGCCGTTCACGTCGTCCCTGGCGACCGTCACCTCGGGTGAGAACCTGGCCTTGCCGCCCAGCTTCGCGCCGAGCTCGTCCTCGTCGCCGCCCTTGACCGAAAGTCCGCCGTCCGCATAGGCGTTGAGGCCGACCGTCGAGTACGAGATCTTCCTGTCACCGATCTTCCGCTCGATGTCCTGCTTCTTCTCGGCCCACTTCATACCCGAGTACCAGTTGCCCCCGTAGCCGCCGCCGTGCTTCGTGGCCATCTCCCACATCTTCATCTCCGCGATGTCGTCCCGCATCTTCCGGGCCTCCTCCTCGCTCGCGAAGATCCAGGTGTCACCGTTCGTGATCTTGATGCCGCCGCCGATGTCGACATCCGCCTTGCCCAGGCTCCCGAGCTTCACGCCCGGGGTGCTCGCCGTGACCCCGGCGGAGGCCGCGTCGGTGAACGTCATGGTGACGACCAGGTCGTTCCCGTCGACCTTCCCGTCCCCGTTGACGTCCGCGTTGGCCTGGGAGACCTTCTGCTGGAACCCGTACTCCTCGCCCCACTCGAACCAGCCGATCTTCACCTTCCCGCCCGCCGTGTCGGAGACGGACGAGATCTGGCACGTCTTCGGCTCGTAGTCCGCGTCCGTCCTCGGTCGCGCCTCGGCGTCCCCGCCGCCCGCCGTACACGAACCACCGCCCCCGCCCCCGGCCAGGGAGCTGACCGCGCAGCGGATCCGGTCCCCGATCTGCCCGCCGACCCCCGCCATCGCCATCGCGCCGATCAGCGTCACGACGAGGACCACCACGCCCAGGTACTCCGTCGCGGTGGCGCCGCCGTCCCGCCAGTCGTACGAGTACGACGGCGGGGGCGCCGGCCGGGTGGCGCGTTCCTCCAGCAGCCGGTCGACGAGCACCCCCGAAGCCGCGCCCGTGGCCATCGACACCACCGGCATCAGGACGCCCTCGATCCCCACCGCCTCCCACGACACCGCGAAGCCGTACGCCAGACCACTCAGCGGCACGGTGAGCGCGGCGAGCAGAGAGAGGGCGCGGGATTGCCGGTGCTCGTCGGGGAGCAGTCGGGCGGCGGCCAGGACGGTGAGCAGGGTGACGACGAGGGCGGGGACGTGCAGCAGGGCCAGCCGCCAGCCGAACGTCTCCAACCTCTCCCCGGAGCCCAGCGGTTCGAGCAGGACCCGACTCATCAGGAACCCGGCGGCGACATAGACCAGCGCGCCCGCGGCCCAACTCCGGGTCAGCGCGAGGAAACGGCCGCCCGCTTGACTGCCTGCCGAGGCGCCGGAGCCCCCCGCGCCCCGGCGTCCCGACGGTATGTGGCCCGCGCCCCCTCCGTCCCCCCAGCCGCCCGCGCCTCCGCCACCGCCACCGCCCACGCCCACGGTGCGCCCTCCCGTCCCGAACCCCGACTGCGCCTGTGCCCTCCGCGGCCGTGAGCGTACGGGGGGAGTGCGGCCGCGGCACGGGTCCCCGGCCCCAAAGCCGGTCCCAAACCCGGCCCCGACGTCGGGCCCAAGTGCGTTGAGCCAGGAGGCCGTTGTGCCGGTGCCGTGTGTCATTTCGGTCCTGGTTCGGCCTGGCTTCGGGCCCGGCCGACCCCGGGCCGAACCAACCCCGGGCCGAACCGAACCTGATGCGGTGGGCAGTCGGTCGGTGCGCCGGTTTGACTGCGAAGCTCCCTTCGCCCCGCTCTTTGGGTCGCCGGTGGGCCCGTGGGCCCACGCCCGTGCCCGGTGCGGCTCGGTACGCTCGGCCGTGACGGCGGCCGCCCGCTCTTGTGTTTGCGTGAGCGAATGAATAGGCTCGGGTCGTGACGGGGGGTGGAATGTCGATGAGTGCCGGGTTCTTCTACTCGTACCATCTGGGCTGGGCCCGGCTGGATGCCGCGACACTCCTGGGTGACCTGGAGTCGGAGGGTATTCGTCCAGTGCATCCCGTGACCGGGCGCGCCGTGCTCGTCAGTCTGGACGCCCCCTCGTGCGGGGCCCGTTCGCCGGTGACGCGGGAGCAACTTCTCTCTATTTCCGGTCTGCAAAGACTTCAGGAGGTCGGCTTCCGGCTGTGGGTGGACGACGGCCCCGATCTGCTGGTGCGGATACGGCGTGCGCGCGGCGGTGTCGTCGCCGTCGAGTTCTCCGTGGGGGAGCTGCCGCCGGTGGAGCGGGAACGGACGGTGAGTGCCATCCGGCGGACTGTCGGCCGGGCGTCCGTGCTCTGCATCGGCTTCGTCGTCGACCGGAGCGGCGCGACGGGCGGCACTGACTGGGACGGCGTCGTCATCGAGGGCTCCGCGCACCTCGACTCCTGGCCGGACGCCCTCGCCGTGCGGGAGGAGATCGCCGCCGGACACCCGCAGCTGACGGTGGTGGACGCCGTCACCATCCCGCCGTGGAAGGTGTTCGGGCGTGCTGTTCCCAGCCTGTGAACAGAGCCGGGGCGAGGGAGGGAAGAGGGGGAGGGAAGAGGGGGAGGGGCGGGCGGGGAGGCGGTGCAGCGGTCGGGAATGTCCGGAGCGGACGACATAATCGGCCGTATGTCCGATCACCACCTCCGCACCCGGACGCCCGGCGCCCCCGCCCCGGCCCCGGCGGCCCCGCGCGGCCCCGGCCCCCGCACGGCCGCCGCCTGGCGGGCCGCCGCGCCCGCGCTCGCGGTCTACGCCGCCGTCCGGGCCCTGGGCCTCCTGGTCCTCTGGGTGGCCGCCCAGGCCTCCGGCAAGGATCCCGTGGTGCGGCTCAGCGGGCGCTGGGACTCCGTCTGGTACCAGCGCATCGCCGAGAACGGATACGGCCACACCGTCACCCTCCCCGACGGGGCCCTCCACTCCGACCTGGCCTTCTTCCCCCTTCTCCCCGCCCTGGAGCGCGGCATCTCCGAGGTGACCCCGCTCACCCTCGGCGGTGCCGGACTCCTCGTGGCCTGGACGGCCGGGCTGCTCGCCGCGTGGGGCATCTTCGCCGTGGGGGCGCATCTGCACGGACGGCGTACGGGGGTGGTGCTGGCCGCACTCTGGGGCGTGTACCCGACGGCGTTCGTCCAGTCGATGGCGTACACGGAGACGCTCTTCACCGCCCTGGCCGCCTGGGCGCTGTACGCCGTTCTCCAGGGCCGCTGGCCGGTGGCGGGGGCGCTGTGCGTCCTCGCCGGGCTCACCCGGCCCTCGGCCGCCGCCCTCATCGCGGCCCTGGTGATCACGGCCGCCGCCGCCCTCGTACGGGAGTTCCGCGCCGGTGGCCGTACCGGTCCGCTGCTCCGCCGCAACGCCCGGATGCTCGCCGGGGTGGCGCTCGCGCCGCTGGGCTGGCTGGCGTACGTGGTGTTCGTCGCCGTGCGCGAAGGAAGCCCGTTCGCGTATTTCGACGTCCAGGCGCAGTGGGGCAACCACATCGACGGCGGACGCGCGCTCGCCGCCTTCATCGCCGGGCTGCCGCTGCCCGCCGCCCTGGGGCTCTGCGCGGCGCTCGGGCTGCTCGGGTGGCTGGTGGTGCTCTGCGTACGGCAACGGCTGCCGCTGCCCGTCCTCGTCTACACCGTCGCGATCGTCGTCATCTCGCTGATCGGCGCCGGCTACTTCGGCTCCCGGCCCCGTCTGATGATGCCCGCCTTCCCGCTCCTCCTGCCCCCGGCCGCCGCCCTGGCCCGGCTGGGGGGCGGGCGGGGCGCGCCGGGCGGGGTGCGTGCGGAGCAGGGCGGCGTGACCGGGGCGGGCGCGGATCGCGAGGCGCCTCCGCCGAGGGACGCCCTCGTGCGGCCCCGGGCGCTCACGGCCCCTGCGCAGCCCTCGGCCCTCACCGCTCCCGCCGTCACCGTCCTCGCCGTGCTCGCCTGCGCGTCGGCCGCTTTCGGGGCCTGGACCCTGCTCGGCGCGGGGCCGCCCTAAGGGCCGCCCCGTCTTCCCCGGCGGGCGCACGACGGGGGCTACGGCACCTCGCGGCGTTGTCGGAACGCCCGGGTGCATCCCGTACGCGCGGATGTCCCGCCGCCTCGCGACGCGCCGCGTCTGACGCCGTGCGCTGTTCCACCAGGGAGGACGGACAGCCCTTGGGCCGCCGCGCATTCGGCCGCCGCGCATTCGGCTGCCGGCGGACCGGCTGCCGGCGGACCGGCCTCCGATGGTGGCGCGCCGATGACCAGCACGTTGGTTACCGGCCCCAGGACATGGCGGACTCGTCCCGCCCCCAGGACGTCCCCGCCGCCCGCAGCCTCAGCCGGACCCCCGGCCGTACTCCCCACCGTTCCATCGCCCCCGCCTCCGCCTCCACCACATGGCGGGCCCGCAGGCGGGGGAGGCCCAGGCGGCCGGGCTTCATCGTGCGGACCGCCAGCACGGTGAACTGCCGGTCCAGGTACGCCACATCGATCGCGAACCGCATCCGGAAGGTGTGCACACTCCCGCACGGGGTGATCAGCAGTGCCCCGTCGATCCCGTCCCGCCCGAGCAGCCCCCGGGCCCTGGCCCGGTACGAGGCCGCTATCCGCAGCGGTACCCGCCGGGCCTCCTGGCCCCCGTCGACCGTGAGCGTCCCTTCGCCGTCCCGCCATCTCCGCGTTCTCATGGCCCCAGACCGTAGCGCCCGGCGTCCGCGCCCGGGTCAGGAACGGACGGGAAGAGACGGGAACGGACGGGACCGGCCGGGAAGAGACGGGAACGGTCAGGGACGGGTCCGGGGGGCTCCCGAACCCGTCCCGAACGCGGGGCCGGAGTGGGTCCCAGGGCCCAAGCCCCGTGCCCTCGCCGCCGATTAGGGTCGTCCCGTGGACCTCGCGCTGCTCGCCGTCGCCGCCGTCTGGGGCGGAGCCACCGGATGGCTGATCCCGCGTGCCGCCTACCGGTTCGCTGTCGAGCCCGAGGAGACCTGGCGTACCGCCTGCCCCGCCGGGCACGCGCTCACCGGACCGTTCGGCGGCTGGCTCGGCCCGGCCCGCTGCGCCCCCTGCGGCTCTCGCGCGCGGGCACCCGTACCGTACGACGGCGAGGGTGCCGGGCCCGCCCCGTACGGAGGCGACGGCGCTGTTCCGCGGACCCCCGGTCCCCCCGTCCCGTACGCCCCCGGCACCCTCGCCCCCCTCGTCACCGTCGTCGCCTGCCTCGCGCTCGCCGCCGCCACGGGGGTCCGGCCCGAGCTGGCCGGGTGGCTGTTGCTGGCGCCCGTCGCGGTCCTCCTCGCCGCCGTCGACCGCCGCGTCCACCGGCTGCCCGACCTCCTCACCCTGCCCCTCGCCGCCGCGGCCGTCCTGCTGCTCGGCGGGGCCGCCCTGCTCCCCGGACACGCCGGGTCCTGGACCTCCGGGCTGCTCGGGGGAGCGGCCCTCGGTGGCTTCTACCTCCTGCTCTTCCTCATCAATCCGAACGGCATGGGCTTCGGCGATGTGAAGCTGGCCCTCGCCCTGGGCGTCGCCCTCGGCTGGTACGGCTGGGCGGTGCTGTTCCTGGGCGGGTTCGCCGGGTTCCTCTTCGGTGCGGCGTACGGACTCGGTCTCGTCCTGCTGCGCCGGGCGGGGCGCAAGACCGGCATCCCGTTCGGTCCGTTCATGATCGCGGGCGCACTGGTCGGCGTGCTCCTCGGCGGTGCGGCGGCCTGAGCCGCTCATCCCGGGCGCGTACGGTCCCGGGGACGTACGAGGACTCCACCCGGCGGCACACAGGCGACCTCATCCCTACCGCGTTCGGCCCCGGGGCGTAGCGGTCCGTCCCCCGGTCGCTCCGTGCGCCTCCGGGGGCGTGCGGGGGCGTGCGGGGGCTGCTCCCTCCGGCTGACTCCGTACTGAGGCCGACAAGGGCGAGGCCCCGCCCGGCGGGGGGCCCTCTGCCCCGGGCTCCGGAATCCGGTCGCGCCCTCCGCCCAGGCCTGACACGATCCCCGTATGTCCGCACAGCCTCCTCCGCCCTTCGCCTCCCCGGAATCCTCGGCCTCCCGCGACCGCTTCGAGGCTCTCGTCGCCGAGGCCGACGCCGCCTCCGTGGACGGCTGGGACTTCTCCTGGCTGGACGGGCGGGCCACCGAGCAGCGCCCCTCCTGGGGGTATGCCCGCGCCATGGCCGACCGGCTCGCCGGGGCCCGGGCCGCGCTCGACATCCAGACCGGGGGCGGCGAAGTGCTGGCCGCCGCACCGGTCCTTCCGCCGCTCACCGTGGCCACCGAGTCCTGGCCGCCGAACATCGCCCGCGCCACCGCCCGGCTCCACCCCCTCGGTGCCGTCGTCGTGGCGGACGCGGACGAGCCGCCGCTGCCCTTCGGGGACGCGGCCTTCGACCTGGTGGTGAGCCGGCATCCGGTGACCACCTGGTGGGAGGAGATCGCCCGGGTGCTCGCCCCCGGCGGCACGTACTTCTCCCAGCAGGTCGGCCCGGCCAGCGTCTTCGAACTCGTCGAGCACTTCCTCGGCCCGCAGCCGCCCGAGGTGCGCCGCGCCCGCGACCCCGAGGACGCCCGCGCCGCCGCCGAGGCCGCCGGGCTGGACGTCGTCGACCTGCGGGCCGAGCGGCTGCGCACCGAGTTCTTCGACATCGGCGCGGTCGTCTACTTCCTCCGCAAGGTGATCTGGATGGTGCCCGGGTTCACGGTCGAGCGGTACCGGCCCCAGCTGGCCTCCCTGCACCGGAGGATCGAGGAGGAGGGGCCGTTCCTCGCCCACACCACGCGCTTCCTGATCGAGGCCCGCAAGCCCCGGTGACGTATCAAGATGCGTCACGAGGCACGGTCGGAGGAGGAAGGTCGGGCGGAAAAGGGGTCAACCCGCTTACCACGGACGCCAGTTCAACACCGTCCCGCAGGCAACGCGATCGGGCGCGCCACCGTCCTACTCGGTGGGAGCGGCAGGCGCAGCGAGGCAGAGGGGGAGCGGCATGACGGTGGAGAGCGGCGAGTGCGGGCCGGCCGGGCGCGCCCGCGGCGGCAACTCCGACTGGCTCACGGGCTCCCGGATCACCGCCGTGCACGGGGTCTTCTACCGGCCCGAGGGGCGCGCGGGTGAGCCGGAGGCCGTGGAGTTCGTGATCGCGGGGGACCAGTCCGTCCTGCTGACCTGCACCTCCGACTGGACGTTACGCATCACCCCCGGCACCTGGCCACTGCTGCCCGACTGGTGCGTACCGGCGAGCCAGTGGCAGCACGCCCCGCTGACCCAGCTGCCGCCGGTGCCGTACGAGGGGGCCTGGACGGTCGTCGGCACGCTGGAGCGCAGGGACGGCAACGGCGAGGTCCACGAGGCGGTCATCCGGTGCGAGGAGGGCGACTTCGTGGTCACGGCGGGCGACACGGTGGCGGTCCGCTTCCACCGCCGCCACTGAGCCGAGCCGGCACGCGATCCGCCGCCCGGACGGCGCTGGTGCCGGACGCCCGCCACCACCCCCGTCCACCGGCAGCGCCGGGTGGTTCCCCGCCTGCCGGTCGGGCCGGGCGTCCGCTCGCGCGCCCGGCCCCGGACCTGTCCACGCAAGCGAGCGGCGGCAGACCTCGGCGTCAAGGCCGCGCCCCGGGGCACCCCCTCGATACCGGGGACGAATCCGGCCCCGTGAGCGCCGGTCGCAGGGCGCTGTCCCGGGCCGTTGCGGAGTCCCGTGAACCCGGAGAGTAGTTGTGGCGCGGCGCGGCACCCCGCAGGACTTACGAAGGGTTATGGTGGAAACCCCCCCTCGGGCCGGTCCGTATCCCCCCCCACGGACCGGCCCGTTTTCTTGGGGCCGGTACGGGCCGCCCCGCCGAGGTCTCCCGGCCCGGCCAGGCGGCGCACTGACCCGCCGTCAGCGTTCTGCGGGCGAGGGTGCTCCGTCGGCGTCCGCCATCGCCGACGCCCCGTCAGTGATCCGTCGTCAGTGATCCGCCGTCCGTGCCCTGCTCTCGGCCCCCAGCCCCCGGTGCCCCGCAGTCGGCGAAGCCTCGTCAGCCCCGCCCGGCCCAGATGTTGGTGCCCTCGGTGTCCACGGCGAAGGTGTCGATCTCCTTCAGCTCCTCGGCCGTCAGCGCGGGCCCGGCCAGCGCCGCCACGTTCTCCTCCAGCTGCTGCACACTCGACGCGCCGATCAGCGCCGACGTCATCCGGCTGTCACGCAGCACCCACGCGATGGCCATCTGGGCGAGCGACTGGCCGCGGCCCCGGGCGATGTCGTTCAGGCCGCGCAGTCGGCGCAGGACCTCGTCCGAGAGCAGCCCGGGGTCGAGCGACTTGCCCTGAGTGGCGCGCGAGCCCTCCGGGATGCCCTGCAGGTACTTGTCGGTGAGCAGGCCCTGGGCGAGCGGCACGAAGGAGATGCAGCCCATGCCGGCCGCCTCCAGCGTGTCGAGCAGGCCGTCGTCCTCGATCCAGCGGTTGATCATCGAGTAGGACGGCTGGTGGATCAGGGCCGGGACACCCATCTCCCGCAGCAGCCCGGCCGCCTCGGCCGTCTGCTCCGCGTTGTACGAGGAGACGCCCACGTACAGCGCCTTGCCCTGCCGGACGGCGGAGGCCAGGGCGCCCATCGTCTCCTCCAGCGGGGTGTGCGGGTCGAAGCGGTGCGAGTAGAAGATGTCGACGTACTCCACGCCCATCCGCTTCAGCGAGGCGTCGAGCGAGGACAGCAGGTACTTGCGGGAGCCCCACTCGCCGTACGGGCCGGGATGCATCAGATAGCCGGCCTTGGTCGAAATGACCAGTTCGTCACGGTATCGGGCGAAGTCCTGGGCGAACAGCCTGCCGAAGTTCAGCTCGGCCGAGCCGGGCGGCGGGCCGTAGTTGTTCGCCAGATCGAAGTGCGTGACCCCGAGATCGAAGGCGCGGCGCAGGATCGCCCGCTGGGAGTCCAGCGTCCGGTCGTCGCCGAAGTTGTGCCACAGGCCCAGCGAGAGCGCGGGCAGCTTGAGGCCGCTGCGTCCGCTGCGGCGGTACTCCATCGCGTCGTAGCGCGTGCCGGCGGCGCGGTAGAAGAGGTCGGGGGAGAGGTATTCAGTCACTTTCCCTCCTTATCACGGAGTTGTGACAGACCGGGTTGGGCCCCCGTGACCCGGTCGCAGTAATGTGGCGGCTTCGGGGAACGCAGATGTGCGGCGCGGCTCACGCCCGCGCGGGTCCGTGCGGACCGTGCGGTGCTCCCCGCGGGGGTGGGCCCCCGACCCCCGGCGACGGGGAGGGCGGGCCCCGGGCCCGTACGGAACCGAGAGGGTGAACTCAGTGAACTTCCGCGACCTGGTGTACAGGCTCTACGCGCGCCGGGTGGAAGGCCGCCTGGACCACGACCAGGTGCCGAAGCACATCGGGGTCATCCTCGACGGCAACCGGCGGTGGGCCAAGGCTTCGGGGGGCTCGGCCGTGCAGGGCCACCAGGCTGGCGCGGACAAGATCTCCGAGCTGCTCGGCTGGTGCAGCGAGACCGATGTCGAAGTCGTCACCCTCTGGATGCTCTCCACGGACAACTTCGACCGGCCCGAGCACGAGCTGAAGCCGCTCCTGCGCATCATCGAGAACACCGTACGCAACCTCGCCGCCGACGGCCGCTGGCGCGTCCACCACGTCGGCACGCTCGACCTGCTGCCCGCCGAGACCCAGCTCGTGCTCAAGGAGGCCGAGCAGTCGACCTCCCACGTCGACGGGATAATCGTCAATGTCGCCGTCGGCTACGGCGGCCGTCAGGAGATCGCGGACGCCGTGCGCTCGCTGCTCATGGAGCACGCGGAGCGGGGGACCACCTTCGAGGAGCTGGCGGAGATCGTCTCCACCGACCTGATCTCCGAGCACCTCTACACCCGCGGTCAGCCCGACCCCGACCTGGTGATCCGGACCAGCGGTGAGCAGCGGCTGTCGGGCTTCATGCTCTGGCAGAGCGCCCACTCCGAGTACTACTTCTGCGAGGTCTTCTGGCCGGCCTTCCGCAAGGTCGACTTCCTCCGGGCGCTGCGCGACTACTCCGCCCGGCACCGCCGCTACGGCGCCTGAATCCGGCCCTCCCCTTCTCCGTGCACGTCGGCTCCCCTCTACAGGCCTCACCGGGCCTCCACAGGGGGGCCGACACGTATATACGGGGGTCACCGCGCGTCCACCGGGACTTCTCCACACCGTGTCATATGCAGCGGCATGGCTCCGGGCCGAACAGGGAATACCCCTGACAGGTCGACATCCGGTCACCAGCCGGGCGGATGTCGCATCCAAGTGAGCGGCACCCAGTCCGCTCGCCCGGGAGGCCCTTTGCACACGAAGGACCGTAGACGCAGTCAGCCTGCGGCCGACGCGGAGGCCGTGGTCCGGCCCGCGCACAGGGGCCCGATCCCGGTCCGTCCTCTCCTTTCGGGGAGCTCCGCGGCCGTCCGTCGCGCTTCCCGACCTCGTCCGAGGGGGTACGTCCTTCCGTGGTGACCAGTAGCAAGCGCCGCATGCCCGACAGGCGCACATACGTTCTCGACACCAGCGTCCTGCTGGCCGATCCCGGAGCCATGGCCCGCTTCGACGAGCACGAAGTCGTGCTGCCGATCGTGGTGGTCACGGAGCTGGAGGCCAAACGGCACCATCCGGAGCTGGGGTACTTCGCCCGCCAGGCCCTGCGTCTGCTGGACGACTTCCGCATCCGGTACGGCCGGCTGGACGCCCCCATCCCCCTCGGGGATCTGGGCGGGACGCTCCGCGTCGAACTCAACCACTCCGACCCCGGGGTCCTGCCCGCCGGCTACCGGCTGGGGGACAACGACTCGCGGATCCTCGCGGTCGCCCGCAACCTCCAGGCGGAGGGGTACGACGTCACGGTCGTCTCCAAGGACCTGCCCCTGCGGATCAAGGCATCCTCGGTCGGCCTCCTCGCCGAGGAGTACCGCGCCGAGCTGGCCATCACCGACTCCGGCTGGACCGGAATGGCCGACCTGTCCCTCTCCGGGGAACAGGTCGACCTGCTCTTCACCGAGGAGACGCTGTACGTCCCCGAGGCCGCCGAACTGCCCGTCCACACCGGGCTCGTCCTCCAGTCCGAGCGCGGCAAGGCGCTCGGCCGGGTGACGGCCGAGGGGCATGTGCGGCTGGTGCGCGGCGACCGGGAGGCCTTCGGGATCCACGGCCGCAGCGCCGAGCAGCGGATCGCCCTCGACCTGCTGCTCGACCCGGACGTCGGCATCGTCTCGCTGGGCGGCCGGGCCGGCACCGGGAAGTCGGCGCTCGCCCTCTGTGCCGGTCTGGAGGCGGTGCTGGAGCGCCGGCAGCACAAGAAGGTGATGGTCTTCCGTCCGCTGTACGCGGTGGGCGGCCAGGAACTGGGCTATCTCCCCGGCAGCGAGGCCGAGAAGATGAGCCCCTGGGCGCAGGCGGTCTTCGACACGCTCTCGGCGGTCGCCGGGCGCGAGGTCATCGAGGAGGTGCTCGGGCGCGGGATGCTGGAGGTCCTGCCGCTCACCCACATCCGGGGCCGCTCGCTCCACGACGCCTTCGTGATCGTCGACGAGGCGCAGTCGCTCGAACGGAATGTCCTGCTGACCGTGTTGTCCCGGATCGGGGCGGATTCGCGCGTGGTGCTCACGCACGACGTGGCCCAGCGGGACAACCTCCGGGTCGGCCGTTACGACGGAGTCGTCGCCGTGGTCGAGAAGCTGAAGGGCCATCCGCTCTTCGCGCATGTGACGCTCACGCGTTCGGAGCGTTCGCGGATCGCCGCACTGGTGACCGAAATGCTGGAGGAAGTGCACATCTGACCCGCATGTCCCGTTCCTGCCGCCCGGCGAGCCAAAGAGCTTAGCCGGGCGGCACCGTGTTGCGCCGTCATTTGCACCGAACCAATGGTCCGAACGAGGTGTGACCTTTCCCACGCAACACAGAATTGCCCCGTGGCGTCCCCGTCCGGCAGAGTCTTGCTTCCGTCAGGCCCCGCATACGGCACTCGGGCACCTCCAGAGGCGCCACGCACCACACAACTCCACACCAGACCTGTCCGTATGCCGCCCGCGAGCACCACGCGGCAGCCCCTCGACCGGGGTTGCCCAACGGGCCCGTGCCTCCCGTGACCCACGCAGTAGGGAGGCCAGCGCCAGGGGCACGAACGCGCTCGCGAGGTCACCTAAGCGGGCGATGCTGGAAGGACACCATGTGAGCCGGATCTCGGTCCGGGGGTTCGCCGTGGCATCTGCCACTGCGGTCACCACCGTTGGCGCCGTCGTAGGCGTTGCTGCGGGCGGCGCACCTGCCGCCGACGACAACAACTTCGAGGCTGCCGCAGCCGACACCACGCTGCTCGCAGACATCCCCGCGGGCCAGCAGGCCCAGGTCCAGACCGCTTCGCTGACGCAGCAGGCCGATGCCCAGGCATCCGCCGCCGACGCCGCCGCGAAGAAGTCGGCCGAGGAGTCCGCCCGCCTCCAGGCAGCCAAGGACGCCAAGTCCAAGAAGGCCGCCGCCGAGGCGAAGGCCGAGGCCGACCGCAAGGCCGCCGAGCAGAAGAAGAAGGAGAAGGAGGAGGCCGAGCGCGCCAGCCGGTCCGCCGTCCGCGACGCCTCCTCCTTCACCGCGCAGGGCTCCTACACGGTCGCCCAGGTCAAGGCGATGGCCCGCCAGATGGTCCCCGCCGACCAGTTCCAGTGCTTCAGCAACATCGTGAACCACGAATCGACCTGGAACTACCGCGCGGTCAACCCGTCCTCCGGTGCGTACGGACTGATGCAGGCCCTCCCGGGCCACAAGATGTCCTCCGCCGGCGCCGACTGGCAGACCAACCCGGCCACCCAGATCAAGTGGGGCCTCAGCTACATGGACAGCCGCTACGGCTCCCCGTGCGGCGCCTGGTCCTTCTGGCAGGCGAACAACTGGTACTAGGGTCCGACAGCCCCCAGGAGCCCCCCACCGCCATCCGCGGTGGGGGGCTCCTCGCGTGTACGGTCGCATCCGGCGATCCAGGGCAGCGCTGGGGAGCGAAGATGGGGGAAGGGAAAGGGACATGTCGAAACTACCGGGCTGGCTGGGCCGCTTCGGGTCCGAACTGACGGAGCTGGGCGCTCGCCTGGAAGAGCGCCGGGCGGCCGCCGCGGCCGACGACGACCCCCTCGGAGGCCCGGGCCCCGGCCCCGCCGTCGCCCCGGAGTCCCCGGACCCGGGGCAGGTGCCCGCGCCCCCCTCGTACGCGCCCTCCGTCGCCGCCAAACCGGATCCGGTGGCCGCCATTCCGTGGGGGATGCGGGTCGCGGCCGAGGCGGGCTGGCGGCTGCTCGTGCTGGCCGGGACCCTCTGGGTGCTGATGCAGGTCATCACCGCCGTGCAGCTGGTCGTCCTCGCCTTCGCCGCGGCCCTGCTCATCACCGCGATGCTCCAGCCGACCGTGGTCCGGCTCAAGCGGACAGGGCTGCCGCACGGGCTCGCCACCGCTGTGACCGCCGTACTCGGGTTCGTCGTCATCGGGCTGGTCGGCTGGTTCGTCGTGTGGCAGGTGATGGAGAACCTCGACACGCTCTCCGACCGGGTCCGCGACGGCATCGACGAGTTGAAGCGCTGGCTGCTGGACAGCCCCTTCCATGTCACCGAGTCGCAGATCAACGACATCGCCAAGAACCTCAGCGACACCATCAGCACCAACACCGAGGAGATCACCTCCGCCGGTCTCCAGGGTGTCACCGTGATGGTGGAGTTCCTCACCGGGCTGCTGCTCGCGATGTTCTCCACGCTCTTCCTGCTCTACGACGGCCGGCGCATCTGGGAGTGGTCCCTGAAGCTGGTGCCCGCCGCCGCCCGCCCCGGGGTCGCGGGGGCCGGACCGCGCGCCTGGCGGACCCTGACCGCCTACGTCCGCGGTACGGTGCTCGTCGCCCTGATCGACGCCATCTTCATCGGCCTCGGCCTCTACTTCCTCAATGTGCCGCTCGCGGTGCCGCTGGCCGTCTTCATCTTCCTGTTCGCCTTCATCCCGCTGCTCGGTGCCGTGGTCTCCGGGGCGCTGGCGGTGGTCGTCGCGCTGGTCACCGAGGGCGTGTTCACCGCGCTGATGGTGCTGGTCGTGGTGCTGGCGGTGCAGCAGATCGAGGGCCACATCCTCCAGCCGTTCATCCTCGGCCGGGCGGTGCGGGTCCACCCGCTGGCCGTGGTCCTCTCGGTGGCGACGGGCGGCCTCGTCGCGGGCATCGGCGGCGCGGTCGTCGCCGTACCGCTGGTCGCGGTCACCAACACGG
This sequence comes from Streptomyces sp. NPDC043746, assembly GCF_056436485.1. Lineage (NCBI taxonomy): Bacteria > Bacillati > Actinomycetota > Actinomycetes > Kitasatosporales > Streptomycetaceae > Streptomyces > Streptomyces sp. NPDC043746. The sequence continues at coordinate 42,105 of NZ_JBWKCM010000011.1, forward strand.
TGGTCGGATATCTGCGCTCGTACGCGACGGCCGGCCCGGTCGGCGGACAGCACGGGGCCACCGCGCTGGGCATCGCCCCGGCGGCGGGCCCGGCAGAGCCACCGGCCCCGCCGCCCGCCGCCGCCGCACCCCGGACCGGTCCGGGCGAGCCGGACGGCGAGGCCGTACCCCCGGAGCCGTCCGATGGCGAGCCGCCGCGGACATAGGAGTCGTCGCGTACACGTAGGAGCCCCGGGACGGTCGGTCGTCCCGGGGCTCCGCGCGTAGCGAGTGTGGTGCGGGTGACTACTCGGCGAGTACGGCCTCGGCGTCGAGGGTCACACCGACGGCCTGGATCACCGAGGCGACCTTGACGGCCTCCTGGATGGTCTCCCGGTCCACGCCGGCCTTGCGGAGCACCTGCTCGTGGGAGTCCAGGCACTGGCCGCAGCCGTTGATCGCGGAGACGGCGAGCGACCACAGCTCGAAGTCGACCTTCTCCACGCCCGGGTTGCCGATGACGTTCATCCGCAGGCCCGCGCGGAGCGTGCCGTACTCCGGGTCCGACAGCAGGTGCCGGGTCCGGTAGAAGACGTTGTTCATCGCCATGACGGCGGCCGCCGACTTCGCCGCGGTGTACGCCTCCGGCGAGAGGTTGGCCTTCGCCTCGGGCTCCAGCTCGCGCAGCACCTTCGGCGAGCGCGAGGCGATCGCGCAGGCCAGCACGGTGCCCCACAGCTGCTGCTGCGGGAGGTCGCTGTTGCCGATGACCGAACCGAGGTTCAGCTTCAGGTCCTTGGCGAAGTCCGGTATGGCGGACTTCAGTTCGTCGAGAGCCATGTCGGTATCAGCTCACTCGCCCGAGAGGAGCGCGACCGGGTCGAGGGTGTTCTCGCCCTTGGTCCAGTTGCACGGGCACAGCTCGTCGGTCTGCAGGGCGTCGAGGACCCGCAGGACCTCCTTGGGGTTGCGGCCCACGGAACCGGCGGTCACCATCGTGAACTGGATCTCGTTGTTCGGGTCGACGATGAAGACGGCGCGCTGGGCGAAGCCGTCCTCGCCCTCGATGCCGAGGTCCCGCATCAGCTCGTGCTTCGAGTCGGCCAGCATCGGGAAGGGCAGGTCGGTCAGGTCCGGGTGGTCCTTGCGCCAGGCGTGGTGCACGAACTCGGAGTCACCGGAGAAGCCGAGGATCTGGGCGTCGCGGTCGGCGAACTCCTCGTTCAGCTTGCCGAAGGCGGCGATCTCCGTGGGGCAGACGAAGGTGAAGTCCTTCGGCCATGCGAAGACGATCTTCCACTTGCCCTCGTAGGTCTTGTGGTTGATCTGCTCGAACTCCTTGCCGCTCTCCAGCGAGACACAAGCGGTCAGGTCGAACTCGGGGAACTTGTCACCGACAGTGAGCACGCGCACTCCTTGCAACGTCGGAACTCCCCTTTTGGGAGAGTTCCTGAGGGTTGGACGAGATCCACCTTGGCACAGAGTGCATTGATCAGGGAAATAGCTACACTCGGTCGTGATGATCGGAGGTGCCTATCAGTGGGCCAGGGGAAACAGGGCATACGTCCCAAGCAGTCCGGTAAGCCGGCCACCAGGCAGCCCAGCCTGTCGCAGCTGCGCGCCTTCGCGGCCGTGGCGGAACATCTGCACTTCCGGGACGCGGCGGCAGCAATCGGGATGAGTCAGCCGGCACTCTCCGGAGCCGTCTCCACTCTGGAGGAGGCACTCGGTGTCCAGCTCATCGAGCGCACGACGCGCAAGGTGCTGCTCTCGCCCGCCGGGGAGCGGCTCGCGGGGCGGACCGCCGTCGTGCTGGAGGCCGTCGCCGCGCTGATGGAGGAGGCCGAAGCCGCCCGGGCGCCGTTCACCGGGGTGCTCCGGCTCGGCGTGATCCCGACCGTCGCCCCGTACCTCCTGCCCACCGTGCTCCGGCTGGTCCACGACCGCTACCCCTCCCTCGACCTCCAGGTCCACGAGGAGCAGACCTCCTCCCTGCTGGAGGGGCTCGCCGCCGGACGCCTGGACCTGCTCCTCCTCGCCGTGCCCCTCGGGGTCCCCGGGGTGAGCGAGATCCCGCTCTTCGACGAGGACTTCGTGCTGGTCATGGAGCAGGACCACCGGCTCGGCGGCCGGGCCGACATCCCGCGCGAGGCGCTTCGGGAGCTGCCGCTGCTCCTTCTGGACGAGGGCCACTGCCTGCGCGACCAGGCCCTGGACATCTGCCGGGAGGCGGGCCGTACGGAGGGGGCCCCGGTCACCACGACCGCCGCCGGGCTCTCCACCCTGGTCCAGCTGGTGGCGGGCGGGCTCGGGGTGACGCTGCTGCCGCGGACCGCCCTCACGGTGGAGACCGCCCGCAACGACGCCCTGGCCACCGGGTACTTCGCCCACCCGGCCCCGACCCGGCGAGTGGCGCTCGCGATGCGGGCGGGCTCCGCGCGGGGCGGCGAGTTCGAGGAGTTCGGGGCGGCGCTGCGCGGGGCGATGAAGCCGCTCCCGGTGCGGGTGGTGGACGCGCCTCCCGCTTGAGCGCATGAGCGCGTGCGGTGCGGCCGGGTGATCGACGTGTCTGCCGTACGAACGCACGCGGGTGCGGCCGGACTTCCGCCCGGTCGCACCCGCGTGCTCCCCGCTCCCGCTACTCCGTCCGCAGCCCGTCCGGCCGCATCAGCCGCCACAGCGAGGGCATCGACGCCGCCGTCACCAGCAGGATCAGCCCCGCGCCGACCCCCGTCAGCGGCAGGAACAGCCACCAGTCGGAGACGGACTTCGCGATCATCCAGGCCAGCACGGCGCCCAGCCCCAGCCCGCCCGCGACCGCGACCACCAGGCCGAGGAAGACCGGGACGGCGGTCTGCCACAGCACCGACCAGCCCATCGTCGTACGCCGGGTGCCGAAGGCGACCAGCACCGACAGCAGCCGCTTGCGCTCGCGCAACTGCTCCACCTGGGAGACCAGCATCGAGGCGGCGATCAGCAGCAGCACCACACTCGCCCCCACCTTGAGCCCGGTCTGGATGCTGTCGTACTGGCGGTCGCGCTCCACCGAGTCCAGGGTGACGAAGCGCATCCCCGGGTCGATGCGGGCCGCCGTGTTCCGTACGTGCTCGGCGACGTCCGGCACGCTCCGGTCGACCCGGATCTGGGCGGTGATCTGCGCGCCGGGCAGCGTACCCGCGTCGACCGCGCCGGTGGTGGCCATGATCCCGTAGTGCGGGTCGCCCATCGGGTCCTTGCGGCCCTGCACGGTGGGGGAGTCGGCGGGCAGCGTCCACCGCAGCGGCTTGCCCTCCCCGGAGCCGATCTCGACCACCTGGCCCTTGCGGGCGGCCTGGTCGATCCAGAAGGACATGTCCTTGTCGCCCGGCGGGTGGACGACGAAGGTGTCGCCGTCCTCGCAGGAGGTGATCCGGGCCAGCTCGCGCAGGGTCTCGCAGGTGCCGACGGTCATCGAGGTGGTGGGCGGGATGTCGTCGTCGGCGTAGACGCCGGGCTTGGAGGCGTACGCCTGCACCGAGCCGATCACCACGTCCACGCCCTTGGTGGCGCGGAACTGCTCGATGGCCGAGGTGGCCGCCTCGCCGGTGACGTTCTCCGAGTAGGCGGCGAACTGGGCCCGGGCGGGGTCCTGGCCGGTCACCCGGTTGAAGTCGGCGTTCATCGCCGCGAACAGCATCTGGAGGGCGATCGCCCCGGCCACCGCCACCGTGACCCCGCTGACCGCGCGGGACGCGGCCTCGCTGCTCAGCTGGAGCCTGCGCACGGCCAGTTGCCAGGGCACCGGACCGCCGCGCAGCCGCTTCACGCACGCCTCGACCAGCCACGGCAGCAGCAGGGCGAGACCGACCAGCACCAGCACGGCCCCGGCCGCGATCGGGAACGGCTTCACCGGCTCGTACGCGTACTCGTCGACCCGGCCGGTGATCCCGAGCACCGCCAGACCCCCGACGGGCATGAGCAGCCGCCACCAGAGCCGGCGGCCCCGGTCCTTGCCCCGGCGCACGACGCCGAGCGGCTCGATCGCCACCGAGCGCATCGCGACCAGCGTGACGAGCACGGCGGTCAGCGGCACCGCGACCGTGATCAGCAGGCCGAGCAGCGGATCGGGCACCACGTCGGCCGGGAACGCGCTGACGTCCCAGACCTCTACCGAGCCGACGAACTCCCGCCCCACCAGGAAGAAGACCAGCCCGAACAGCAGCCCGAGCACCGCCCCGAACAGCGCCTCCCCGGCGGCCACGCGCCGGGTGGTACGGATGTCCGCGCCGACCAGGCGCAGCGCGGCCAGCCTGCGGTCGCGCCGGTCGCCGCCGAACCGCACGGCGGTGGCGATGAAGATGGCTACCGGCACCAGCAGCACGACACAGACCATGACGGTCAGCACGACGAGCAGCGGCGGGAGCGGGTCGGCCTCGCGGTGCTGCCCGTAGCCGGAGATCCGCTCGGCCCCGGCGGCGGGCGTCAGGGTGTCGCTGCCCGCGTAGTAGAACAGCTCATTGGGCGAGCGCAGCCCGGTGTCACCGATCGTGCCGGTGATGTCGTACGGCAGCCGCTCGCGCAGCAGTTCGCTGCCGGGCGCTTCGAGCAGCTCCTTCAGCGCGGGGGAGGCCACCATCTCGCCCGGCCCGGGGAAGCGGGCCACCCCCGGCGGGCGGACGGGCGCCGAACCCTCGGCGTGCAGCAGCCGGCCGATGACCGTCCGGTCGCGGTACTCCGTGCTCGTGTCGAGCCGCAGCACCGAGGTGTCGGACTTCGCCGAGTCGTCGGCGGAGACCTTCACCTCGCTGCGGGCCTGGTCGCGGCCGGAGCGGGCGTCGAGCATGTGCGGCACGGCGGAGGCGAGCAGCAGCAGCGCCACCCCGAGGCCGACACCGACCGCCGTCAGCAGCGTACGTATCCAGCCCTCCCGGCCCCCGGCGGCGGCGAACCGGATGCCGAGGCCGAGGTCCCGGAGGGCGGCCGCGCCGCGCGGGGACGGCTTCGGGCTCTCCGGTGCGGCGGGCGGTGTCGTACGGGAGTCGAGCAGCGTCATACGGCGTGCTCCAGGTCGAGCGCCCGGCCGTCGCGCACGGTGACGTCACGGTCGGAGTAGGCGGCGACCCGGGCCTCGTGGGTGACCAGGACGACCGCCACGTTGGAGGAGCGGGCGGCCTCGGTGAGCAGCTCCATCACCCGCTCGCCGTTGAGGGAGTCCAGGGCGCCGGTCGGCTCGTCCGCGAAGACCACCTTCGGGGAGCCGGCCAGCGCGCGGGCCACGGCGACCCGCTGGCCCTGACCGCCGGAGACCTCGCCGGGGCGCTTGGCGCCGAGGTCCTCGACCTCCAGGCGCTCCATCCACTCCCGGGCGGTGCGCTCGGCGGCCTTGCGCTTCACCCCGTTGAGCCGCAGCGGCAGCGCGACGTTCTCCACGCAGGTCAGCTCGGGCACCAGCTGGCCGAACTGGAAGACGAAGCCGAAGTCGCTGCGGCGCAGGGCGCTGCGCTCGGCGTCCGACATCGCGGACAGCTCGCGGCCGGCGTAGGTGATGGTGCCGGAGTCCGGGGTGATGATCCCGGCCAGGCAGTGCAGCAGGGTCGACTTGCCGGAGCCGGAGGGGCCCATCACGGCGACGACCTCACCGGGGTGGACGGAGAACGAGGCACCGTCCAGGGCGGGCGTCGAACCGTAGGTCTTGCGCAGGTCGTGGGCGGCGAGCAGGGCGCCTTCGGGGGTCACGCGGCCACCACCTTGGAGAGCTGGTCGAGCCGGGCGGCGGTCAGTTCCAGCCAGCGCAGATCGGCCTCCAGGTGGAACAGGGCGTGGTCGCAGATCAGCTGGTCGGCGAGGTCGCCCTTCCGCTTGCGGTCGGTGAGGATGCGCATCATCCGCAGGTGCTCCGAGCGCTGGGTGTCCAGCACGTCGGCCGCGCTGCGGTCGGTGAGGAGCGCCAGGACGACCTTGGTGTAGAGCGTGGACTGGAGGTACGGCTCCGGCTTCTCGGGCTGGGCGAGCCAGCGCGAGACGTCGGTGATCCCGGCGTCCGTGATGGCGTACCGCTTGCGCTCGGGCCCCCCTTCGCTCTCTATGCCGTCGACCTCGACGAGCCCGTTCTTCAGGAGGCGCGACATCGTCGAGTAGACCTGGCCGTAGTGGAGGGGGCGGTCCTGGCCGAACTTCTCGTCGAACGTCCGCTTCAGGTCGTAGCCGTGGCGTGGCCCGGCTTCCAGGAGTCCCAGGAGGGTGTGACCGATAGACATGGGGAGCACTCTACACGGCGTGTATACCTGGCGTGTATATGCGGTCGGAATACCTCCACCGGCTCAGGAGGGGGCCCTTCTGACCCGGTCCGCGGGGCCCTACGCGTCCGTCCCCGGCTCCTCCGGGGGCCGCTTCGGCGGGCGGCCCCGGCGGGCGATGGGTGCCGCCGAACCCGGCAGCCGCCCCGCCTCCTTCAGCGCCCGGCGCAGCAGGAACTCGATCTGCGCGTTGGCGCTGCGCAGCTCGTCGGAGGCCCAGCGGGCCAGCGCGTCGTGCACCGCGGGGTCCAGCCGCAGCAGCATCTGCTTGCGCTGCCGCGGCCGGGCGGCCGGCGTCCGCCGGGGCGGTGTCTCGTCGGTCACTGGTAGAGGCTGCCCGTATTGAGGACCGGCTGGGCCGCGCGGTCACCGCACAGCACCACCATCAGATTGCTGACCATGGCGGCCTTCCGCTCGGCGTCCAGCTCCACGATGTCCTGCTCGGCGATCCGGGTCAGGGCCATCTCGACCATGCCCACCGCACCCTCGACGATCTGCTGGCGGGCCGCGACGACCGCGCCGGCCTGCTGGCGCTGGAGCATGGCGGAGGCGATCTCGGGGGCGTACGCGAGGTGGCTGAAGCGCGACTCGATGATGCGGACGCCCGCGGCCTTCACCCGGGCGGTCAGCTCGACGGCCAGCTTCTCGGTGATCTCCTCGGCGTTGCCGCGCAGCGAGAGGCCGTCCTCCTCGTGGGCGTCGTACGGGTACTCGATGGCTATGTGCCGGACGGCCGACTCGGTCTGGGTGGCGACGAACTCCAGGAAGTCGTCGACCTCGAAGAGGGCCTGTGCGGTGTCCTCGACCTTCCAGACGACGATCGCGGCCAGCTCGATCGGGTTGCCGTAGGCGTCGTTGACCTTGAGGACGGCGGTCTCGTGGTTGCGGACGCGGGTGGAGATCCTGCGGCTGGAGGTGAGCGGGTTGACCCAGCGCAGCCCGTCGGCGCGGATGGTGCCGACGTACCGCCCGAAGAGCTGGATCACCCGGGCCTCGCCCGGAGCGACCATCTTCACACCGCTCATGCAGAAGAACGAGGTGAGGGTGAGCAGGATGCCGAAGACGCAGAGCGGCACGCCGACGGCGTTGTTGCCGCCCGCCCCGATCATGCCGCCCGCGATGGCGAGACTGATTCCGAAGAGCACCCCGAACACGGTCAGCAGCAGCCCCAGGCCGCCCGGGATCGAGTGCGCGGTGACCTCCGTGACCTGCGGCTCCGGCATGTCGGGTGCGTCGATGTCGAGTGGGGCCGCGGCCTCCGGGCGGTGGCCGTCGTGCTGTCCGGTCATGGGGTCCCCCGTTCCGTGCCGGCGCGCGTCGCGCTAGCAATGTGATTTCACATTAACAGTTCTCGCAACCTTGTGAACCCTCCAGGAGTCGGTTCCCTAGGGAACGCGTGCTGATTGTCACGTCCGGAAAAGACTGGATCGCTTGCCATTTGTCCCTGCCGACGGTGTTAGCTGGCAGGTCTGAACGGACTGGGTGGACCGAGCGAGCCGGTCGAGCAGAGAAGCGGGAGCAACACAGTCATGGGTCGAGCGGATGCGCGACGAGCCCAGGCGCGGGGATCGCGCCGGGCTGCGAAGAGCGGGGGCATACGCAGACTCTTCACGTGGAAGAAGCTGCTGGGGACGTTCTTCGGGATCGTCCTGCTGGGCATGGGCGCCTTCCTCGCGCTCTACCTGTACGTTCCCGTCCCCGCCCCCAACGCCCTCGCGGAGCGGCAGAGCAACGTCTACCAGTACAGCGACGGCACGGTCCTCGCCCGCTCCGACAACGGCGTCAACCGGCAGATCGTCGACCTGGCCCAGGTGCCCACGGAGGTGCAGCGCACCTTCGTCGCCGCCGAGAACAAGACCTTCTACAAGGACCAGGGCATCGACCTCAAGGGCACGACCCGCGGTCTGATCAACACGCTCAGCGGCAAGGGCAAGCAGGGTGGCTCGACCATCACCCAGCAGTACGTGAAGAACTACTACCTGACGCAGGACCCCACCATCAGCCGCAAGCTCCGCGAGCTGGTGATCTCGCTGAAGGTCGACCAGAAGCAGTCCAAGGAGCAGATCCTCGCCGGGTACATCAACACCGCCTACTACGGACGCGGCGCCAGCGGCATCCAGGCGGCCTCCCAGGCGTACTACGGCATCGACGCCAAGGACCTGGACGTCTCCCAGGGCGCCTACCTCGCCTCCCTCCTCCAGGCCCCCAGCCAGTACGACTGGGCCACCGCCACCGACACCGGCAAGCGCCTGGTCAAGGACCGCTGGGCCTACACCCTGAAGAACATGGTGGAGATGGGCTGGCTGACCGAGGCCGAGCGGGCGAAGCAGGAGTTCCCGGTCCCGGACAAGCCCAAGCCCGCCCAGGGCATGGAGGGCCAGACCGGCTATCTCGTCGAGGCGGTCAACAAGGAGCTGGACAAGCAGGGCATCTCCGCCGAGGACCGTGAGGCGGGCGGCTGGACCTTCACCCTCACCATCGACAAGAAGCACCAGCAGCAGCTGGAGAAGTCGATGCGCAAGGAGCTGGAGTCCCAGCTCGACCGCGAGGGCAACAAGATCGACGCCACCGTCCAGGCCGGCGCGACCTCCGTCGACCCGAAGACGGGCAAGGTCCTCGCGATGTACGGCGGCGAGGACTACGTCAAGCACTACGTCAACAACGCCACCCGCCAGGACTACCAGCCGGCCTCCACCTTCAAGCCGCTGGTGCTCGCCGCCGCCCTGGAGAACGAGGCGAAGACGCAGGACGGCAGTCTGATCGGACTCAACACGGTCTACGACGGCACCAGCAAGCGGCCCGTCGTCGGCAGCGACACCCCGTTCAACCCGCAGAACGAGGACGACCGGAGCTACGGCCCGATCTCCGTCCAGAAGGCGATGAACAGCTCGGTCAACTCCGTCTTCGCGCAGATGATCGTGGACGTGACGCCCGCCGCCACCAAGAAGACCGCGCTCGCCCTCGGCGTACCGGACAAGAACTTCCCCGAGCGCCCCGCCGTCACCCTCGGCACCATGAACGCCTCGACCTGGGACATGGCGGGCGTCTACGCGACCCTCGACAACCACGGTCGCAAGGTCACCCCGCACATCCTCCAGTCCGCCGAGCACCGCGCCCGTACGGTGAAGCCGGGGGCGCCCAAGCAGCAGCAGGTGATCAGCCGCGCCTCGGCCGACACCGTGACCTCCGCGCTCACCGGGGTCGTCCAGTCCGGCTCCGGCCGCGCCGCCAACACCTCCGCCTACCAGGCGGCGGGCAAGACGGGTACGTCGGAGGAGAACAAGTCGGCCTGGTTCGCCGGGTACACCCCCGAGCTGACCACGGTCGTCGCCCTCTTCGGCGAGTCCCCCCAGGGCGGCCGGCAGGTCTCCCTCACCGGTACGGCCAACTCCGGCCGGGCCAACGGCGGCGGCTTCCCGGCCCGGATCTGGGCGGACTACACCCTCGGCGCCCTCGGCGGCGGCTCGAACGCCAAGTTCGACCTCCAGGACGTGGAGCGCGGCGAGGTCCCGCCGCCCCCGCCGAGCCCCACGACGACGCCGTCGGAGGAGCCGACCCCGTCGGAGAAGCCCACCCCGTCCGAGAAGCCGTCGGAGACTCCGCCGAGCGAGACGCCCAGCGAGACCCCGACCACGCCCTCGGCCCCGCCGACGATCACCCCGCCGACCGCCCCGCCCACCAACCCCGAGACCCCGCCCCAGCCGGGGGAGAGCGACGGGCAGCCGGGCGAGCGGCCCGGAGGCGCGGGGGACTGACCCCGCACGCACGACAGGGGTGAGGGGGGGGGCCCGGCGGGGGCACCCCTCCCCCCTCCTCTTCTCATCGCCCCTTGTGGGGACCTCGGCACC
>NZ_JBWKCM010000011.1:52216-140490 GCF_056436485.1 Streptomyces sp. NPDC043746
CCTCGGCCGGAGGGGGGGGGGTGCGGGCTGGGGGGACGGGGTGAAGGGGGGGGGGTGGAACCACCCCCACCCCCCCGGGGGGGGGGGGCGCGCCCCCCCCCCCCCCCCCCCCCCACCCGTCCGCGTCTACTGGCTCCGCGTGGCCATCTCGAACCAGACGACCTTGCCCGTCGACAGCCGGGTCGCACCCCACCGCCGGGCCAGCCGGTTGACCAGGAACAGCCCGCGCCCGCCCTCGTCCGTGTCACGCGCCCGGCGCTGCCGGGGCAGCTGAGGGGAGTCGTCGCCCACCTCGCACCGCAGGATGTCCGTCCGCAGCAGCCGCAGCGTCACGGGCCGCTCCGCATAGCGCACCGCGTTGGTGACGACCTCGCTGACCAGCAGCTCCACCTCGTCGGACAGCTCCTCCAGGCCCCACCGGGCGAGCGCCCGCCGGGCCAGCCTGCGGGCCCGCCCCGGAGCCGCGTCCTCCGGCTCCAGGTGCCAGTACGCCACATCGCTCGGCGCGATCCCGTCGAAGCGGGCGGCGAGCAGGGCGATGTCGTCGTCCCGGTCGCCCGGGCCCAGCATGTCCAGCACGTCGTCGCAGAGGGCCTCCAGCGGCGGGGAGTGGTCGTCCCCGGTGAGCTGTGCGGTGGCCGCGAGGCGCTCCCGCAGCTGCTCGATGCCCGTCCACACGTCCCGCAGCCGCGACTCGACGAGACCGTCGGTGTAGAGGAGGAGGGTGGCTCCGGCGGGCGCGTCCAGCTCGACGGCCTCGAAGTCGACCCCACCCACCCCGATCGGGGCGCCCGGCGGCACCCGCAGCACCTCGGCCCGGCCGCCCAGGTGCAGCAGCACGGGCGGCGGGTGTCCGGCGTTGGCGATGGTGATCCGGTGCGCGACCGGGTCGTACACCGCGTAGAGGCAGGTGGCCATGCGGTCGCTGCCGAGCCGCTGCGCCTGCTCGTCGAGGTGGTGCAGCACCTCCTGCGGCGGCAGGTCCAGCTGGGCCAGGGTCTGGGCCGTGGTCCTCAGCTGGCCCATGATCGCGGCGGAGGTCATGGAGTGGCCCATCACATCCCCGACGACCAGGGCGACCCGGCTGCCGGGCAGCGGGATCGCGTCGTACCAGTCGCCGCCGACCCGGGCCGTCTCGGCCGCCGGGAGATAGCGCGACGCCAGGCGTACGCCGGTGGGCTGGGGGAGCGAGTCGGGGAGCATCGTGCGCTGCAACTCGTCCGCGATGTAGGCCTCGCGCCCGTACAGCACGGCCTTGTCGATGCCGAGCGCGGTGTGCGTCGCCAGCTGGGCGGCGACCAGCAGATCGCTGGCTTCGAACGCGGGCCGCTCCGGCGACCGGACGAAGACGGCCGCGCCGATCACCCGGCGTCTGCCGCGCAGCGGGGCCAGGATCGCCCGGTGGCCGGTGGGGACCGGCCGCCCGGCGCCCAGCAGCTCGGGCAGGGCGGCGCGGGCCGCCGCCGAGTCGCCGAAGACCGGCCGCACCCCGCGCAGCACCTCCGCCAGCGCGCCGCCCGCCCGCACCTCGCACAGCTCGGCGGCGGGCATCAGATCGGCCGTCGGGTCGGTGAACAGCGGGCGCAGCCGCTCGGTCTCGGGGGCCGCCTCGCCGTCCTCGTCGGTGTGGCGGAGCCGGTCGCTCCGGCGCAGCCGCAGGACGAACGGGCTCACCGGCCGCTCGTCCCCGACCGGCAGCGGGTCGCGCAGGTAGACCAGGATCGCGTCGGAGAAGGTCGGCACGCTCGCCCGGCAGAGCCCGAGCACGATCTCGTCCAGATCGATGCCCCGGGCGATCCGCCGGGTCGCCGCGCCGACGAAGCGCAGCCGGTCGCCCTCGCGGCGGGCGGCCGCCTGGGCGTCGGCGAGAGCGGCCGGTCCGGTCCCCGGGTTCGGCGCGGCGGCCGGAGACGGGATCGCGGCAGCGGCGGAGGCAGCGGCGGCCGCGGCCGTGGCGTCCTGCTGCCGGGGCCGGGTGCGCTCCTGCGGCCGGGCGGCGAGAGGCTGCCGGCCTTCGTGGGAGGTGGGGTGCTCCGTCACGCGTGGGATTCCGTCCGTCCGGGCCGGTTGTATGAGGCAGTCGCCCCGTGGGGCGCCACTGTGCCCCGGCGACCGCCATGAGGACAACGGCTGTCTGCGGATGCCCCGCCAGGCGGGGCCGAAACCGAACGTCCGCAGGATGGCCGGACGACGACGGCCCCTCCGGCGGCCGGAGCGCCCACGGCGGGGCGGCAGCGGGCAGCGAACACCTCTCCACCCCCTCGTGGTGGCCTGCGACCGGGCGGCCCGGCCGGGTGCGTGGCCCGCCGTTCCGCACGACCGGTGCGATGACTCGTGGTCAGATCCGGTGTGGTGCGCGCCGGCCCGGCCGGCGCCTCCCTCGGGGATCCGGGCCTGCCGACCGGGCCCCCGCGGGGTGCGTCCAGGGTCTCACGTCGGCATATGGGCAGGGGTGCGGTCCCAGTCATCCGGCAGCGGCGGAACCGGCCACCCCGGATCGGGCCGCCAGTGCTCCCAGCCGTCCCGGAACGGCGAGCCCCACGCCGCGATCACCTCGACCGCCGCGAGCCCCGCCTCCCGGACCCGGGCGGCGGTCGCCCGGTCCATCAGGCCGACGTGCTGCGCCTGGGCGAACTCGTCCTCGTCGAGCCACTTCCAGCTCCGGTCCGGGTGCACGGAGATGTCGAGGAAGTGGTCTTCGGAATCCACCCCTCCGGACCACCGGGTGTGCGGCTCCTCCAGGTTCACGTACCAGTTCCGGAAGAGCCAGCCCCGGTCCCAGAAGAGCCAGACCGACCAGGGGTCCCCGGGCCGGGCCAGCTTCAGCACCCCGGCGCCGAACCAGGTGGAGCGGGCCGTGGTGCGCGGAGCGGTGTAGCGGGTGGCGAGCGGCTCGGCGTGCACCTGGGTGCCGTCGGCCAGGACCGGCCGGACGCACTCGGTGCCGGGTGCCATCCAGACAGCGAGCAGCTCGGCGGTGTCCTGGACGACGGTCACCGGGCGGCAGATGTGCACGGGCGACCCGCCGGGCGGCCGGTGGGCGGCCCGGCCGTTGTCGCGGTAGCGCCAGAGAATCTGGTCCCCCGGCGCCCAGCGTGCGCACTCTCCCGTACCTGTCATGGATGGATCTTACGGATCGTCCGCACCCGCCCGCTGCGACTCAGGTCACCCGGTGTGCCCGGAAGACGTCACGGGGGTCACCCGTGTGCCCCCTGGGCCCCGGGCGACCCCTGCGTCACGGCCGTGTCATCCGCAACACGTCGAGCGCCTCGTCCAGTTGTTCCACGGTCAGTTCGCCGCGCTCGACGTATCCGGCGGCCAGCACGGTCTCGCGGATCGTGGTGCCGTCCTCGAGCGACTGCTTGGCGACCTTCGCCGCCGCCTCGTAGCCGATGTACTTGTTGAGCGGGGTGACCACCGAGGGGGAGGACTCCGCGTAGGCGCGGGCCCGCTCGACGTTGGCGGTGATGCCGTCCACCGTGCGGTCGGCCAGCAGCCGGGAGGCGCCCGCCAGCAGCCGTACGGACTCCAGCAGGTTCTTCGCGATGACCGGGAGCATCACGTTCAGCTCGAAGTTGCCCGCCGCGCCCGCCGTCGCGACCGTGGCGTCGTTCCCGGTGACCTGGGCGGCGACCATCAGGACCGCCTCCGGGATCACCGGGTTGACCTTGCCGGGCATGATCGAGGAGCCGGGCTGGAGGTCGGGGAGGTTGATCTCCGCGAGGCCGGTGCGCGGCCCGGAGGCCATCCACCGCAGGTCGTTGGAGATCTTCGTCAGCGAGACGGCGATCGTGCGGAGTTGGCCCGAGGTCTCCACGAGCCCGTCCCGGGCCCCCTGTGCCTCGAAGTGGTCGCGGGCCTCGGTCAGCGGCAGCCCGGTGGCCTTCGCCACCTCCGCGATCACGGCGGCGGAGAAGCCGGGCGGGGTGTTGATACCGGTGCCCACCGCCGTACCGCCCAGGGGGAGTTCGGCCAGTCGCGGCAGGGAGGCGCGCAGCCGCTCCACGCCGTAGCGGATCTGGGCCGCGTAGCCGCCGAACTCCTGGCCGAGGGTGACCGGGGTGGCATCCATCAGATGCGTACGGCCGGACTTGACGACCTCCGCGAACTCGGCTGATTTCCGCCCCAGGGATTCCGCCAGATGGTCCAGCGCGGGGATCAGGTCGGCGGTCACGGCGGCGGTCGCCGCGATGTGGATGGAGGAGGGGAAGACGTCGTTGGACGACTGCGAGGCGTTGACGTGGTCGTTGGGGTGGACCTCGCGGCCGAGCCGCTCGGTGGCGAGGGTGGCGATGACCTCGTTGGTGTTCATGTTCGACGAGGTGCCGGAGCCCGTCTGGAAGACGTCGACCGGGAAGTGCGCGTCCCAGCGGCCCGACGCGACCTCGGCCGCCGCCTCCTGGATCGCGTCCGCGATCTGTGGGTCCAGCACCTTCAGTTCGGCGTTGACCTTGGCGGCCGCGCCCTTGATCCGGGCCAGCGCCTCGATGTGCGCCCGCTCCAGCCGCTGCCCGGAGAGCGGGAAGTTCTCCACCGCCCGCTGGGTCTGCGCCCGCCACTTGGCGTGAAGGGGGACCTTCACCTCACCCATCGAGTCATGTTCGATCCGGAACTCCGCGCTGTCCCGCGGATCTGTCGTCGCGTCGGCCATCGTGTTTAAACCTCCTGCAAAAGATGAGCACATGTCTTGTTCCAGCTATTCCCAAGTCGCCTACCGGCCAGTAAATACCCGGGGTAACCACTCACCCGGGAGGCGCAATGAGGCGCACCAGGCTCAGAATCCGAGGGCTCCGCAGCCTTCGCCGGCTCCGCCGTACGGCCGCCGTCACCGCCGTGTTCGCGGTGGCCGCCACCACGCTGGCGGTCGCCGGACCGGCCGGCGCGGCCGATGCGGGTACCGGCACCGGCACACTCGCATCCACTCCTCTCCCGCCCGCGCTCGAAGCGATCCGGGCGGCGGAGGCCACCCAGCTGTACGGCAGTCCGGCCGAACGGCCGCTCGCCGAACGCAAGACCGGACTGATCTCGCTGGGCGACAGCGAGATCTCCGGCGAAGGCGTCGGCACCTACGACCCCGGCACCAACGGACCGGACAACTGGTGCCACCGCTCGCCGGAGGCCGCCATCCACCGCACGGGCATCGCGGCGGACGTCACGTACAACGTCTCCTGCTCCGGTGCCTATACCGGGAACATCAGAATCGGCGGAAACAAGCAGTACGCCGATGAGCTGGTCCAGAGCGACAGCCTCGCCATCAAGGCCCGCAACACCCGGATCAAGATGGTCCTCCTGGTCGCAGGGGCCAACGACGACCTCCAGTTCGGCCCGGTCATGACCGACTGCGTGGTCCGCTACATCACCCTCCAGGGCCCGTGCGAGCCCAAGTACGCGGGCGGCTGGCAGGCCCGCGTGGACGCGCTGGTCCCCAAGGTCGAGGCGACGGTCCGCGATCTGCGGACAGTGATGACGGGCGCCGGATACGGACACGACGACTACAAGCTCGTCCTGATGGGCTACCCGAGTCCGATCGGCCCCGACTTCCGGGACAACCCGAACTTCCCCGGCAAGCTCATCTGCGGCGGCATGGGGTACGACTCCGACACCGTCTGGGGGCGCAACACCGCCGTCCCCGCCTTCCAGGTCGGCATGCGCAAGGCGGCCGCCTCCACGGGCGCCACTTATCTCGACAACTCGCGCCTCTTCCACGGCCATGAGGTGTGCAGCGAGGCCCCCTGGGCGCGCGGGCTCTACATCGACCTGAGCAAGCCCGGACTGCCCGACGAGAACTCCGTACGCCAGTCCTTCCACCCCAACGCCGCGGGCCACCGGGCCTTCGCCTCCTGCCTCACCCAGCTGTACACGTCCGGCCTCCGCGAGGCGAGCTGCGCCGACCCGGCCAGCACGGGCACCCCGGTCCTCCAGCCCGGGGCCTGGGACGACCTGTTCACCCCCGTACGGAACGAGGCCACCGGCGCCTGCGTGGACGTCCCCGCCTCGGTGACCCGCAACGGCACCGCGATCGGCGGCTGGGACTGCCACGGCGGCCGCAACCAGGACTGGTGGTACGACACCGGCACGCAGACCCTGCGCACCGCGCTCAGCCACGACCGGTGCCTGGACGTCCCCGGAGCCAAGTACACCGCGGGCGCCACGCTCATCGTGTGGAACTGCGCGGGCGCGGCCAACCAGGCGTTCGTCCGCCAGGCGGGCACCATCCGCCCGGCCGCCGCGACCGGGCTCTGTCTGACGCTGGCGGGGGCCAAGGACCCGCTCAGGCTCCAGACGTGCGACGGCAGCGCGAAGCAGCGGTTCGCGTAGGCGCGTTCGGCGGCAGGCGGGTGGCGGGGCGTGCCCTCCACCCACCTGCCGCGGTCACCGCCCCGCCATCACCGCGCCCAGGATGGCCGCCAGATACGCCGGGTCGTCGACCCCGCACAGCTCGCGCGCCGAGTGCATCGAGAGGCCCGGTACGCCCACGTCCACGGTGGTGACGCCGAGGCGGGCGGCGGTGAGGGGGCCGATCGAGGTGCCGCAGGGCATCGCGTTGTTGGAGACGAAGGGCTGCCAGGGGGCGCCCGCCCGCTCGCAGGCGGCCGTGAAGACCGCGATGCCGGTGGAGTCGGTGGCGTACCGCTGGTTGACGTTCACCTTGACGGTGGGGCCGCCGTTGGGCAGCGGGCGGTGGTCGGGGTCGTGGCGCTCCGCGTAGTTGGGGTGGACCGCGTGGGCCATGTCGGCGGAGACGCAGAACGCGCCCGCCAGCGCCCGCGACCAGTCCTCGTCGCTGCCGCCCCGGGCCGCCACCGAGCGGGAGAGGACCCGCTCCAGCAGCGGGCTCTGGGCGCCGGTCTCCGAGCCGCTGCCGACCTCCTCGTGGTCGAAGGCGGCCAGTACGGGGACGAAGGGCGGCTCGGTGGCCCCGGTCGCGGCGCCCACCAGGGCGGTCACTCCGGCGTGCACCGAGACCTGGTTGTCCAGCCGGGAGGCCACGACGAACTCCCGCTCGGCGCCCAGGTATCCGGGCGGCTGGATGTCGTGCAGCATCAGGTCCCAGCCCAGCACGTCGGCCGGGTCCTCCCCGGCGGCCGCCGCCACCAGCCGCAGCAGCTCGCCCTCGCGCGGATCCCCCAGCGCCCAGATCGGGGCGATGTGGCGCTGCCGGTCCAGCGCCACCCCCTCGTTGACCGAGCGGTCCAGGTGGATCGCCAACTGCGGTACGCGGAGCAGGGGTTCGTCGAGCTGGACCAGCCGGGTGCGCGGGGTGCCGTCCGGGCCGCAGCGCAGGGCCAGCCGGCCGGATATGCCGAGGTCCCGGTCGAGCCAGGTGTTGAGCGGGACCCCGCCGTAGATCTCCACGCCGATCTGGCGCCACCCCGAACTGCCGGTGTCCGGTGCGGGTTTGATCCGCAGGTTCGGCGAGTCGGTGTGGGTGCCGACGATCCGGAACGGGGTGTGCGCGGGCGCGCCCTCGGGGACGTACCACGCGATCAGCGCACCGGCCCGGGCGACGAAGCAGCCGCCGGTGGCCCCGGTCCAGTCGTCCGTGCCGAGAAGCTCGCGGAACCCGGCCTTCTCCAGCCGCTGGGCGGCGCTCGCGACCACGTGGTACGGGGACGGGCTGGCGGCGATGAAGGCGAGCAGGTCGTCGGTGTGGCTGCGGTGGGGGGCCGGGGTCATGCGGCGTCCGCCTTTCCGGGGTTCGGCAGTGGCTGCGCGGGCGAAGGACCCGCGGGGCGTCGAGGCGTGCCCGGCGGGTCGGGCCGGTGGAGAATTCCAGGAACGTTCGATAACCCTTCGCGCCGCCCCGGCCCGGCGCAAGCCCGTACGGCGGAGAGCTGCGGGAAAGCGGCGGTGCGGGGGCCACCATCCGCCGGGTGCGGGGACTGCGGCGCCCGGTGCAGGAGCCCGGGGCATTGCCTAACGCCTGGTGGTGCGGGGTCCGTTCGGCCGAGCTGACAGCGCCCTGCCCGTGACGGGAGCACGGCCCGCGCGAGGACCGGCGGAAGGGGGCTCGCGCGGGGCGCACGCGCTCCGGGCCCGGCGGCCCGGCGGGCGTCCGCTGTCGCGAGATTGGCTTGATCTCGACGTACGGGGGTGGTGTCGGGGGTCGAACACCGCCCCGGACACGGCAGAGGGGGCGCCCGAACGGACGCCCCCTCTCTCTACCGCTGCCGATATCAGCCCAGGCCGGGGCCCCGGACCGGAATGCTGGTGAACGTCGGTGCGGGGGCGGGCTCGGTGAAGAAGTCGTTGCCCTTGTCGTCGACCACGATGAACGCGGGGAAGTCCTCGACCTCGATCCGCCAGACCGCCTCCATGCCCAGCTCCTCGTACTCGACGACCTCGACCTTCTTGATGCAGTCCTGCGCGAGGCGGGCCGCCGGGCCGCCGATCGAGCCGAGGTAGAAGCCGCCGTGCGCACCGCAGGCGTCGGTGACCTGCTTGCTGCGGTTGCCCTTGGCGAGCATCACCTTCGAGCCGCCCGCGGCCTGGAACTGCTCGACGTACGAGTCCATCCGGCCGGCCGTCGTCGGGCCGAAGGAGCCGGAGGCGTACCCCTCGGGCGTCTTCGCCGGGCCCGCGTAGTAGACGGGGTGGTCCTTGAGGTACTGCGGCATCTCCTCGCCCGCGTCCAGCCGCTCCTTGATCTTGGCGTGCGCGATGTCGCGCGCCACGACCAGCGGGCCGGTCAGCGAGAGCCGGGTCTTCACCGGGTACTTGGTCAGCTCGGCCAGCACCTCGTCCATCGGCCGGTTGAGGTCGATCTCCACGACGTCACCGGCCTCGTCGAGGTGCTCGTCGGTGGTGTCCGGCAGGAAGCGGGCCGGGTCCTTCTCCAGCTGCTCCAGGAAGACGCCCTCGGCGGTGATCTTCGCGGTGGCCTGCCGGTCGGCCGAGCAGGAGACGGCGATGGCGACGGGGAGCGAGGCCCCGTGCCGGGGCAGGCGCACCACGCGCACGTCGTGGCAGAAGTACTTGCCGCCGAACTGCGCGCCGATCCCGATCTTCTGCGTCAGCTCGAAGACCTTCTCCTCCAGCTCCTTGTCCCGGAAGCCGTGCCCGGTGGGGGAGCCCTCGGCGGGCAGCTCGTCCAGGTAGTGCGCGGAGGCGTACTTGGCGGTCTTCAGCGCGAACTCCGCCGACGTGCCGCCGACCACGATCGCCAGGTGGTAGGGCGGGCAGGCCGCGGTGCCGAGCGAGCGGATCTTCTCCTCCAGGAACTTCATCATGGAGGCCTCGTTGAGGACGGCCTTCGTCTCCTGGTAGAGGAACGACTTGTTGGCCGAGCCGCCGCCCTTCGCCATGAACAGGAACTTGTACGCGCCGCCGTCGGTGGCGTACAGCTCGATCTGCGCCGGGAGGTTGGAGCCGGTGTTCTTCTCGTCCCACATGGTCAGCGGGGCCATCTGCGAGTAGCGCAGGTTGAGCTCGGTGTACGCGTCGAAGATCCCGTGCGAGAGGGCCTCCTCGTCACGGCCCTCGGTCAGCACGTTCTGCCCGCGCTTGCCCATGACGATCGCGGTGCCGGTGTCCTGGCACATCGGCAGGACGCCCGCGGCGGCGATGTTGGCGTTCTTGAGGAGGTCCAGCGCCACGAACTTGTCGTTGGAGGAGGCCTCCGGGTCGTCCACGATCCGCCGCAGCTGCGCCAGGTGGGCCGGGCGCAGGTAGTGCGAGATGTCGTGCATGGCCTCGGCGGCGAGCGTGCGCAGCGCCTCCGGCTCGACCTTGAGGAACGTGCGGCCGTCGGCCTCGAAGGTGGACACACCCTCGGCGGTCACCAGACGGTACGGCGTGGTGTCCTCCCCCAGGGGGAGCAGATCGGAGTACGCAAACTCTGCCATGACGGCCATTCCTCACTCGGCGACAGCGGCTGGCCTCCCTCGGGCAGCGCGTCAACCAGGGTAGAACGCCGCCTCCGGGTCGACCCTGTGAGGTAAGGCTCACCTGGAGGCCGCCCCGCCACGGCACGGTGGAGGCCCGCCGGGAAGGGCCTTCCCGCGGCGCGCGGGCAGGCCCTTCGGCCGTGGGCACACCGCTCGGAGGGGTAGTCGCGATCTATCGCGTTTGGGTAGGCTGGGGCGGTGGACCTAGAGAAGCAGCCCCAGCAGCCCGCCGCACCGGCCGCCCCGTCGGCCGCCCGGGTCTCGCCCGCCGAGTTCGCGCCCGCTGACTCCCTCCGCGCCTCCGACGCCGACCGCGACCGGACCGCGGACATCCTGCGGGAGGCGCTGGCCGAGGGGCGCCTGACGGCGGACGAGCACGCCGAGCGGGTCGACCTGGTCTACCGGGCGAAGACCGTCGGCGAACTCCAGCCCCTGGTCCGCGATCTGCCCGCCGTCGCCGACGGCCCCGCCACCCCGCGCCCGGCCCCGCAGCCGTACGCGTACGGCCCCGAGGCCCCCGACGGGCCGACCGACAACCTCGTGGCGGTCTTCAGCAGCGCCGTCCGCAAGGGCCGTTGGCGCGTCGGTCCCCGGACGAACGCCTTCTCGCTCTTCGGCAGCGTGGAGATCGATCTGACGGAGGCGCTTTTCGGCCAACGACTCACCGTCATCAACGCGACGTCGATCTTCGGCAGCGTCGAGATCCGGGTGCCGCAGAACGTCACGCTGCGCGGCAACGGCTCGGGCGTGCTCGGCAGCTTCGAGATCCGGGCGGCGGAGTCGGACGATCCGGAGGCCCCGGTCGTCGTCGTGAACGGCTACGCGGTGCTCGGCAGCGTGGAGGCGAAGCCCAAGCGGGGCAAGTTCGTCGCGGACCTCCAGCGGCGGCTGCGCAAGCACCTCGGACACTGACGGCGGCCCGACGGAGGCACCTTCGGGAATCAGCCAGAACGGCGCACGGAGCCCTTGCCCCGCCCCGTGCGCCGGTGCCGCTGCGTGCATAGCCGTACACGCAGCGGGTATGCACTGCTGCATCGTCTCTCGCTCGCGAAGCCGTAGCCGTCGTCAGGAGTAGACCGTGCTGCAACCGCCGCATCAGCCTCTGCAGGTCGCCGCCGTTCCTGCCCAGCGGACCCCCGTCCGGGAGGACGAGGCGGGCCCCTGGCACTCGGAGGCGGTGTGCCGCCGGGACGAGGCCGGGCTGTTCTTCGCCCCGTCGAAGGAGCCGACCGCCGCCCGACTGGCCCGTGAGGAGGCCGCCAAGCGGGTCTGCGCCCGCTGTCCGGTGATGGTCGCGTGCCGGGAGCACGCGCTGCTGCAGCCCGAGCCGTACGGGGTGTGGGGCGGCCTCACCGCCGCCGAGCGCCGGGTCGCGCTGGCCCGCCGTCGCCGGCGCGACATCGAACTGACCGCCGCCGCACCGGCGGAGCGCATAGCCGCGGCGGGCTGAGGAGGAACCGGCGGGGGAGGGGGCGCGAGGCCCATGGCCCCGCGCCCCCTCTCTTCCGCCCGCTTCCCCGCTACCGCTCCTACTGCGCGCGGTCGAAGTCGATGGCGCTGTAGGCGCGCAGCTTCGACAGCCGGTGCGTCGAGGAGATCGTCCGGATCGTGCCGGACTTGGAGCGCATCACGATCGACTCGGTGGTCGCTGTCTCCGCGCGGTACCGCACACCGCGCATCAGCTCACCGTCGGTGATCCCCGTCGCCACGAAGAACACGTTGTCGCCGCCGACCAGGTCGTCGGTGGAGAGCACCCGGTCCAGATCGTGGCCCGCCTCCAGCGCCTTCTGCCGCTCCGCCTCGTCCTTGGGCCAGAGCTTGCCCTGGATGACCCCGCCCAGGCACTTTATGGCGCACGCCGAGATGATGCCCTCGGGGGTGCCGCCGATGCCCATCAGCAGGTCGACGCCGGTGCCCTCGCGGGCGGCCATGATCGAGCCCGCCACGTCGCCGTCGGAGATGAACTTGATCCGGGCGCCGGTCTCGCGGATCTCCTTGACGATGCCCTCGTGACGCGGGCGGTCCAGGACGACGACGGTGACGTCCTCGGGCGTGGAGTTCTTCGCCCGCGCGACCCGGCGGATGTTCACCGACACGGGGGCGTTGATGTCGACGAAGTCCGCCGCCTCGGGCCCCGTGACCAGCTTGTCCATGTAGAAGACCGCGGACGGGTCGAACATCGCCCCGCGGTCGGCCGCCGCCAGCACGGCGATCGCGTTCGGCATGCCCTTGGCGTTGAGGGTGGTGCCGTCGATCGGGTCGACCGCGATGTCGACCTCGGCGCCGGTGCCGTCACCGACCCGCTCGCCGTTGAACAGCATGGGGGCCTCGTCCTTCTCCCCCTCACCGATGACGACGACGCCGTTCATCGAGACGGTCGAGACGAGGGTGCGCATGGCCTTGACGGCGGCGCCGTCGGCGCCGATCTTGTCGCCGCGGCCCACCCAGCGCCCGGCGGCCATCGCGGCGGCCTCGGTGACCCGGACCAACTCCAGGGCCAGGTTGCGGTCGGGGGCCTCCGGGGAGACCTCCAGTTGGGACGGCAGATGATGCTCGGACATCGGAGCGCACCTTTCTGTACGGCGACGACCGGATATGAGGGTGCTGTGACTCTATCGGTAGGTCGATAAAATGAGCAGGGCGGGTCACGCATGAGCGCCCCGTTCCGTGTCTCCGCCGCCACCCACCGTCAGGGCCCCCGATCGGCCCGACCCTGCGTCCGGGGGCGACGGGCCGCGTGCCACCATGGATGCCGTGGCAAGCAAGCGAGGCAAGCAGACGGTCCGGAACATGTTTCTGTCGACCCTGGTGACCGCCGCCTGTGCGGGCGTCATCTACATGTTCGTTCCGCACGACGAGAACCTCGACCCGGTCAAGCGGGTCGACTTCTCCGTGGAGCTGGCGACGGTGCGCTTCACCGCCCCCTACCCGGTCGCCGCGCCGGAGGGCCTGCCAGAGGCGTGGAAGCCGACCTCCGTCTCCTACGACGGTGCCGCGGGCAAGGCCTGGCACCTCGGCTTCCTCGACCCGGACGGCAAGTACGTCGCGGTCGAGCAGTCCACCGCCACCCCGCGCGAGTACGTCCCCCAGGTCAGCCAGAAGGCGAAGAACACCGGCACGACGGAGACGATCGCGGGCCGGGAGTGGCAGTACTGGGAGGGCGAGAAGTACGACGCCCTGGTCCTGCCCGAGGAGGGCCACACCACCGTGGTGACGGGCTCCGCGCCCAAGGAGCGGCTGGTGGAGATGGTCGAGGCGCTGAGGACGGAGCCGACGGCAGGCGCTGCGCCGTCGCCGTCGGCTTCCGCGTCGGCTTCCTGACCATGCGTACGCGAAGGGGCCCGGGAGCACAGGGTGTTCCGGGGCCCCTTTCGCACGGCGCCTTCCGCGTGGCCGCTCAGACGGTGGTGATGACCTCGTCGTACGAGAGGCGCGGGCTGCGCGGGAACCAGGCGTCCTCGCCCGGCTTGCCGATGTTGACGACCATCAGCGGGGTGTGGTCGTCGTCCAGGAACTCCTTCTGGATGCCGGCGGCGTCGTAACCGGTCATCGGTCCGGCGGCCAGGCCGGCGGCCCGGACGCCGATGATGAAGTAGGCGGCCTGGAGCGCGGCGTTGAGGCCGGCGGCCGACTCCCGGGCCGGGCGCTCGGAGAAGAACATGTCCTTGGCCTGCGGGAAGTGCGGCAGCAGGGCCGGAAGCTCCTCGTGGAACTCGTTGTCGGCGGCCAGGATCGCGACCAGCGGGGCGGTGGCGGTCTTGGGGCGGTTGCCCTCGGCCATGTGCTGCACCAGCCGCTCGCGGCCCTCGGCGGAGCGGACCAGGACGATGCGCAGCGGCGACTGGTTGAAGGCGGTGGGGCCGAACTTCACCAGGTCGTAGATCGCCTGGACCTGCTCGTCGGTCACGGGCTCGTCGGTGAAGGTGTTGGCGGTGCGGGCCTCGCGGAAAAGGAGGTCCTGGGCGGCGGGGTCGAGAACGAGGGACATCGGGACAGGCCTTCCGGACGGGGATGTGTGCACGTGTAAGCAACGCGCTGAACCGTAACGGAGAGGTAGGTTAACTTTCAACTAAAACTGGAGTGGAGTGGTCCACTCCACACGGCGGACCGGCGTTCACGGCATGCGGACCGGCCGTCGGGGCATCGCGGACCGGCGGTCGAACGGACCCGACGTCAGGCGCCGGAGGGCTCGTCCTCCTCCGGACGGGCCAGCGCCGCGTCCAGGCGGGCCCGGGCGCCCTCCAGCCAGCGGCGGCAGATCTTCGCCAGCTCCTCGCCCCGCTCCCACAGGGCCAGGGACTCCTCCAGCGTCGTACCGCCCGCCTCCAGTCGGCGTACGACCTCGATCAGCTCGTCCCGCGCCTGCTCGTACCCGAGCGTGTTCGTCGCGGCAGCCGCCGCCGTACCGTCTTCCGTCATGTGATCCACCCTAGATCTGCCGATATCCGTCGCCACGGGCCGCTGCCGACCCGCCGCGTGGCGCCTGCCGCCCCACGACTCCCGCGTGGCCCGCGACGGGCCCGCGCCCCTGCTCCCCGCCGTGCCCCCTGCGGCCTCCCGTGCGTCTACGGCTCCCGCGTGTCCACCCGGACCGTGAACTCGCCCTGCGACACCCGTGCCCGCAGTGGCTCGCCGGGCCCCCCGGCCTCGGCGGGGGAGCGCACGACATGGCCGTCGGGCCGCTGGAGCACCGCGTACCCCCGCTCCAGTGTCGCGGCGGGCGAGAGCGAGACGACCCGGGCCCGGGTGTGCGCCAGCTCCGAATCGGCCCGGTCCAGCAGATGGCCCAGCACCCGGCGGCTGCGCCCGACGAGCGCGTCGACCTCCGCCGCCCGCTCGTCCACCAGCCGCTGGGGGTGCTCCATCGAGGGGCGCCCCAGGGTGTGCGCGAGGCCCCGCTCCTCGCGGTCCAGAACGCCCCGGACGGTCCGCAGGGCCCGGTCGCGGAGCTGCCGCACCCGCTCCAGCTCCTCGCCCACGTCCGGGACGACCTTCTTGGCCGCGTCGGTGGGTGTGGAGGCGCGCAGGTCGGCCACCAGGTCCAGCAGCGGGGAGTCCGGTTCGTGGCCGATCGCGGAGACCACCGGCGTACGGCAGCCGGCCACCGTCCGGATCAGCTGCTCGTCGGAGAACGGCAGCAGATCCTCCACGCTGCCGCCGCCCCGGGCCACCACGATCACGTCCACCTCGGGCAGCGCGTCCAGCTCCTCGACGGCCTGGACCACCTGGGCGACCGCGTTCACCCCCTGCACCGCGGTGTTGCGGACCTCGAAGCGCACGGCGGGCCAGCGGCGGCGGGCGTTCTCCAGGACATCGCGCTCGGCGGCGGAGGCCCGCCCGCAGACCAGCCCGATGAGCTGCGGCAGGAAGGGGAGCGGTTTCTTCCGGTCCAGCGCGAAGAGCCCCTCGGCGGCCAGCGACTTCTTCAGCTGCTCCAGCCGCACCAGCAGCTCACCGATACCGACCGGCCGTATGTCGGTGGCCCGCAGCGACAGCTGCCCCCGGGGCGCGTACCACTCGGGCTTGGCGAGGACGACCACCCGCGCGCCCTCGCTCACCACGTCGGCGATCCGGTCGAACACCTGCCGGAAGCAGGTGACGCTCACCGAGATGTCGTGCGACGGATCGCGCAGGGTCAGAAAGACGACCCCGGCGCCGGGCCGGCGCGACAGCTGGGTGATCTGCCCCTCCACCCAGATGGCACCGAGCCGGTCGATCCACCCCCCGATCAGGCGTGACACCTCGCCGACGGGCAGCGGCGCTTCCGCGGACGTGTTGAGAGCCATGCGACCGAGCGTATCGGGACGCACGGACAACGGAAGGCGTCCTCTGAAGAGGACCGAGCGCCCGCTGCACGGGAACGGGGCACCCCGCATAGGCACGAGCCCGGCACGACCGCGGCCCCAACCGGACAGGTGGGGGCGGGGCACCCCGCACGGGCACGAGCCCACCTCCCCGAGGGCCGACCCGCCCCCGTACAGGACCGACCCGCCCGTCCCCGTACAGGGCAGAGCCGCTCCCGTACGGGGACGGGCGCCCTCACCCCACCGGGAACGGCCCCCTCACCGCACCGGGGACGGGCGCCCTCACCCCACCGGGAACGGCCCCCTCATCGTCCCCGCCCGCTCCCCGTCCCCCGCGCGCCCGCCCCCTGCACCGTGAGCACCGCGAACCCCACGCCCAGCCAGCACAACCCCACCACCTGCGCGCTCGTCGTCGCCTCCACGATGACGGCGACGAGGATCCCCGCCCCCACCACCGGCACCAGCACGTGCTTCCACCAGACGGGCGCCCCGCCCATCCGCCGTACGACGAACCAGCCGACCACCGACGCGTGCAGCAGCACGAACGCGGTCAGCGCCCCGATGTCCACCACCGACACCAGATGTTCCAGCCCGTCGTCGCGCCGGGCCGCCCACACCGCCGCCACCAGCGTCACGACGGCCGCACTCAGGATCGCGAGCCGCGGCACGCCCGACTTCGGGTCCACCGTGGCGAGGAGATGCGGCAGCCGCCGCTCCCGGGCCATCGCGAAGAGGAGGCGCCCGGCCGCCGCCTGGCCCGCCAGCGCCGCGAACGCCGCACCGATCGCCTTGCTCACCGCCACCAGATCGTGCAGCCAGGGCCCGACGGAGGCGTCGACCGTGTCGTAGAAGGCCGACCCCTGCGCCGCCGGGTCCGCCGCCAACTCGGCCGAGCTCATCGGCTCCAGCAGCGCCGCCAGATAGGTCTGGGCGATGAACAGCACACCTGCCAGCACCAGGCAGAACAGCACCGCCCGCGCCACCTTCCGCGACCCGCCCGTCACCTCCTCCGCGAACGAGGCGATGGCGTCGAACCCCAGATACGACAGCACGGCCACCGAGACCGCGCCCAGCACCGCCGCCGTGGAGAACGCCGCATCCCCGGTCAGCGGCGACAGCCACTCGCGCTGCGCCCCGTCCCGTACGAGGACGACCACGGCCGACACCGCGAAGACCAGCAGCACCACGATCTCCATGGCCAGCACGGCGAACCCGACCCGCGCGGCCGCCCGCACCCCCCACAGATTGAGCAGCGTGGTGATCAGCACGGCGATTGCGGTCCACACCCACCGCGACACCTCGGGGACCAGGGCGTTCATCGCGATCCCGGAGAAGAGGTAGGCGACGGCCGGGATGAGGAGGTAGTCGAGCATCGCCATCCATCCCGCGATGAACCCGGGCCCCTCCCCGAGCCCCTTACGGGCATACGTGAAGACCGAGCCCGCGAAGGGCGCGACCCGCACCATCTGGGCGTAGCTGAAGGCGGTGAACCCCATGACGACGGTGGCCACGACATAGACGAGGGCCACCGAACCGCCCGACCTGGCGTCCAGGGTGCCGAAGATGCCCACCGGGGCCATGGGGGCGATGAAGAGGAGCCCGTAGACGACGAGATCCCGGAACCCGAGAGTCCGCCGCAGCCGCCCCTCCTGAACGCTGCTGCCGCCGGCACGGCCGCTGCCGCCACCGCTGGCGCTCCCCGGGACCGACGCCATGAACCCTCCACCCTCACCGACCGTGACCACTCGTCGCGACCAGTCTGTCCACCGGGACGTCATGGCGCCTGTCCGGTACGGCCTTACGATGGGACGCATGACTGCAACGCCCAGCCCGTCACCCGCCGCCGCCCCGAGTGGAGGCGCTACGCGCCGCAGTAACACCCGCCGTGTCCTGCTCGCCGCTCCCCGCGGCTACTGCGCGGGCGTGGACCGTGCCGTGATCGCCGTCGAGAAGGCCCTGGAGCAGTACGGGGCCCCGATCTACGTCCGTCACGAGATCGTGCACAACAAGTACGTCGTGCAGACCCTGGAGAAGAAGGGCGCGATCTTCGTGGATGTCACCGCGGAGGTCCCCGAGGGCTCCATCGTGATGTTCTCCGCGCACGGAGTCGCGCCCACCGTCCACGCGGAGGCCGCCGAGCGCAAGCTCGCCACCATCGACGCGACCTGCCCGCTGGTCACCAAGGTCCACAAGGAGGCCGTCCGGTTCGCCAAGGAGGACTACGACATCCTCCTGATCGGCCACGAGGGCCACGAGGAGGTCATCGGCACCTCCGGTGAGGCCCCCGACCACATCCAGCTGGTCGACGGCCCCGAGGACGTGGCGAACGTCGAGGTCCGGGACGAGTCGAAGGTCGTGTGGCTCTCGCAG
Source organism: Streptomyces sp. NPDC043746 (assembly GCF_056436485.1). Lineage (NCBI taxonomy): Bacteria > Bacillati > Actinomycetota > Actinomycetes > Kitasatosporales > Streptomycetaceae > Streptomyces > Streptomyces sp. NPDC043746. The sequence continues at coordinate 70,278 of NZ_JBWKCM010000011.1, forward strand.
ACGACGCTCTCCGTCGACGAGACGATGGAGACGGTGGACGCGCTCAAGTCGAAGTTCCCGAACCTCCTCTCGCCGCCCAGCGACGACATCTGCTACGCCACGCAGAACCGCCAGATCGCGGTGAAGAAGCTGGCCGAGGAGGCCGAGCTGGTCATCGTGGTCGGCTCGAAGAACTCCTCGAACTCGATCCGCATGGTCGAGGTCGCCCTCGACGCGGGCGCCCCCGCCGCCCACCTGGTCGACTTCGCGAGCGAGATCGACGAGGCGTGGCTGGAGGGCGTGACCACGGTCGGCCTGACCTCGGGAGCATCGGTGCCGGACGTCCTCGTCGACGGCGTCCTGGAATGGCTCGCGGAGCGGGGTTACTCGGACGTGGAGACGGTCAAGACGGCCGACGAGTCGATCACGTTCTCGCTCCCCAAGGAGCTCCGCCGCGACCTGCGTGCCGAGGCCGCCGCCCTTTCCGCCGAGTAGCCGCGCACGGCGCCCGGCCTGCCCGTACGGTGTTGCCATGGAGATCTTCGGCGTGGACATCGGCGGATCCGGGATCAAGGGCGCTCCCGTGGATCTGGACCGAGGAGACCTGGCGCGCGAGCGCCACAAGGTGCTGACACCGCAGCCGGCCACGCCCGACCGCGTGGCCGACTGCGTGGCCGAGGTCGTCGGCCACTTCGAGTGGTCGGGCCCGATCGGGATCACCTTCCCGGGCGTCGTCACGGACGGCACCACGCGTACGGCGGCCAATGTCGACAAGGGCTGGATCGACACCGACGCCCGCGCCCTGCTGGGCGACCGGGTCGGGCAGCCCGTCACGATCCTGAACGACGCGGACGCCGCCGGGGTCGCGGAGATGACGTTCGGGGCGGGCCGGGGCCGTGAGGGCACGGTCGTCATGCTGACGCTGGGTACGGGCATCGGCAGCGCGATCTTCGTCGACGGCCGCCTCGTCCCCAACACCGAGCTGGGTCACCTGGAGCTGCACGGCCACGAGGCGGAGAAGCGCGCCTCCACGAAGGCCCGTGAGGACGAGGACCTCAGCTGGCAGCACTGGGCGCACCGGGTGCAGAAGTATCTGCTGCACGTGGAGATGCTGTTCTCGCCCGAGCTGTTCATCATCGGGGGAGGCGTGAGCCGCAAGGCGGAGAAGTTCCTGCCACTGATCGAGAAGGTCCGTGCGGAGATCGTCCCGGCGGAGCTGCAGAACAACGCGGGGATCGTCGGCGCGGCGATGGCGGCGGCGGGGAGGTAGGGCCTGCCCGCCTGCTGACCAAGGCTCTCCGGCCCGTTGGGCCCTCCGACTCGCGGTGCCTTCCGGCCGCCGGTCCACCGGCTTTCCGCCTACGGGCCTTGCGCCCACCGGCCCGCTGAAGGGCTTTCCGCCCATGGGCCTTCCGCTCACCAGCCCGGAGCGTCGGCTACCGGCTACCTGCTACCGGCTGGCCCGGGGCCGCTCGGCCGGTCCGTCGGCCCGGGGGCGACCTGTCGGCCCACCGGCCCGTGCGGCCGCCCCGGCGACCTTCTGGGAGCCACCGCCCACCGGCCGCCGCGCCTGCCCTCTTCCTCCGCCTCCCCCATCCCCCGTACGCCCCTGAAGGGCGAGGTGCCGCCGGCGGGCCCGCATGTGCCGGACCTTGCGTACGGAAGCGATGAGGCCGGCGATCAGCGTCCCGCCGTACAGCCAGCCGGCGTGCACGGCGAGCGCGGTGACCAGGGCCATGGTCTGCCCGCCGAAACCGCTGGACCCACCGGAGATCGGGAAGACCCCGACGGCGAAGGCGATGGGCACGCTGATCGGCGCGGTGACCAGGTCGGCGGGGCGCACCCAGAGCGCGGTGAGCGCGCTCACCGGCAGGAACAGCAGTCCGTAGACCAGTTCGGAGCTGTCGAACAGCAGCCGGTCCAGGCAGGCGAGCACGAACATGGTGAGCGAGGCGAACAGCCCGGCCCCGATGCCGGTGAGCCGGGGGTTGGGAAGACGCCGCAGCGCCAGCAGCACGGGCGGCGCGGGGCGCCCCGCCGCCCGGTAGACGGTGGCGGACTCCCCGAAGGCCCCCGGCGCGACCGCATGGGGTGGGGCCGCCGGCCGGAGGGACGGCGAGGGCCTGCGCTGCGGGGGACGTGTCCTGGGCTGCTCCACGGGGACAACGTAGGTCGCGGGGCGGGAGGAATCAGGCGTTGGACACGCGCTTTGGCCGACCTTGGCGCTGCGTTCGACGCCGCACGGCCGAAACCGGCCCCTGTTCGGGGCTGCACGTACGGGACTCACAGCGTCCACCGCGCCGACCCCGCCGCGCCGTCCACTCCGTCCCGCCCCACCCCACTGCGCCCCTGGGACGGACCCGTGCGGGGCCACGCGCCCCCGCCCGTAAACTGGAGAACCGGTCCACTCCGTGACCAGGCCCGGACAGCCGGGCCCGGCCCGGACGCCCCTGACCCCCTCCTCACTCCAGGAAGTCGCCAAAGTGTCGCTCACGATCGGAATCGTCGGTCTGCCGAATGTCGGCAAGTCGACCCTGTTCAACGCCCTGACCAAGAACGACGTGCTGGCGGCCAACTACCCGTTCGCCACGATCGAGCCGAACGTCGGCGTGGTCGGCGTCCCGGACCCGCGCCTGAACAAGCTCGCGGAGATCTTCAACTCCCAGAAGCTCCTGCCGGCCACGGTGGACTTCGTCGACATCGCCGGCATCGTGCGCGGCGCGTCGGAGGGCGAGGGCCTGGGCAACAAGTTCCTGGCGAACATCCGGGAGTCCGACGCGATCTGCCAGGTCATCCGCGCCTTCAGGGACGAGAACGTCGTCCACGTCGACGGCAAGGTCTCGCCCAAGGACGACATCGAGACGATCAACACCGAGCTGATCCTCGCCGACCTCCAGTCCGTCGAGAAGGCGATCCCGCGCCTGACGAAGGAGTCCCGCCTCCAGAAGGAGAAGGTCGCGGTGCTCGCCGCGGTCGAGGACGCGCGCAAGATCCTGGAGTCCGGCCAGACCCTCTTCGCCGCGGGCATCACCGCCGCCACCGAGAAGGGCCAGCTCCTCCACGAGCTGCACCTGCTCACCACCAAGCCGTTCCTCTACGTCTTCAACGTCGACGAGGACGAGCTGGTCGACGAGGACTTCAAGAACGAGCAGCGGGCCCTGGTCGCCCCCGCCGAGGCCATCTTCCTCAACGCCAAGATCGAGTCCGAGCTGATCGAGCTGGACGACGACGAGGCCCTGGAGCTCCTCCAGTCCATGGGCCAGGAGGAGCCCGGCCTCGCCACCCTCGGCCGCGTCGGCTTCGACACCCTGGGCCTGCAGACCTACCTCACGGCCGGCCCGAAGGAAGCCCGCGCCTGGACCATCAAGAAGGGTGCCACGGCCCCCGAGGCGGCCGGTGTGATCCACACCGACTTCCAGAAGGGCTTCATCAAGGCGGAGATCATCTCCTTCGACGACCTGGTCGAGACGGGCTCGGTCGCCGAGGCCCGCGCCAAGGGCAAGGCGCGCATGGAGGGCAAGGAGTACGTCATGCAGGACGGGGACGTCGTGGAGTTCCGCTTCAATGTTTAATTGAATCTTCAATTACATTTCCACCCTGCAGAGTTGCACGTCAAAAGGGGTCCCTCAGTCGAGATGGGCCCCTCTGACGGCTCAATGCAGGTCTAGTGGTGCTTTGGCGCTGGGTGCTGTCCCAGAGGGCCGGAAGTGATCACCTGTCGGCACCTGTGGCCACCCCCGGGATGTTGTCCCGTGCTGACATTGCGATTTCGGTGCTACCTCTGGAGCTAGCTCGCGGCACGGAACGCAGGTCTGGCGCTCGAGACGGGTGAGCCAATCTGTCCCTGCACGGGCGGCGGGGGCGAGGCAGTGGATCTTGTCGTGAACGGTTTATTTGCCAGATCAGATCGCTTAGTTGGGCATAGGCTAAGAGGTCTTGTCACAGGTAGGGGCCGGATGTGGCCTGGTCAAGGAGCAGCAGCGTATGAGCGGGCAGGCACGGCGTCGTGAGCAAGTCCCGGAGCAGCTGAAGGCAGCGGCCCGGAGGTCTCCCAACTTCGGGCGGCTCTACACGATGCAGCCCCTGCTGGCGATCTACGGCGCACAGGCCGAGCAGTCCGTCTTCACCAACCCCAACGTTTCGTACGTTGCCTGCGGCCAGTTCGGCGAGGTGCTTGCCGAGGAGCTGGTGCAGCGGGCCGGAGTACGCGTCGAGGGAACCCGGCAGATCGACCGGCTGGCCGGACTCCAGCGCGCCGGCCTGCTCCCCGGTCGCACTCGGGACGCCTTTGACACGCTCCGCCGGGGGCGCAACGACGCCGCGCATAATCACCTCTTCGACACCAGCAAGGCCCTCAAAGCCGTCGAACTCTGCTTTCACCTCGGCCAGTTCTTCTCCCGCGCGATCGACGACGTGCGAGAGATCGCTGCGTTCGTGCCGCCCCAGCTGCCTAGTGAGGTGGCGGGCGGATCTGCCGAGCTGGCCGAACTCCGCGAGGCGCTCGGTCGCTACCAGCGCACCCTCGCCGAGTCCCGAACTCGCCTCAGCGAGGTTGGTGACCGGCTGGAGGCCGAGCGGCGCGGCCGGGAGGAGGCCGAGAGGCTGACCGAGGCCGCTGAGCGGGCCCGTGCTGAGTCCGAGGCGGAGGTGGCCCGCCACCGGGACGAGATCGAGCGGCTCCGGCGCGCCCACCAGGACCGTTACGACCAGGAGCGCCTCAAGCCCCGACCGGTCAGCGTCAACGCCCGTGAGGCGATCGTTGCCCGCGCCCAGCGGCCCGAGCCGCTCAACGAGGTGCAGGCTCGCGTCCGCATCGACGAGATGCTCACCCAGGCTGGCTGGACGGTCCAGGATTACGGCGACCTCAACCCACTTGCCTCCCAGGGCGTCGCGGTCCGAGAGTTCAGCCTGGCCACCGGCCGCGCCGACTACGTCCTTTATGTCGATGGCATGATCGTCGGCGTTATCGAGGCCAAGCGTGAGGGCACCCCCTTGGCCGGCGCCCTCGCGCAGAACGAGCGGTACGCGGGCGGTGTCCTCAAGGAGCACTCCATGGCGGTCTGGCGCGAGGGGGAACCGTTCGCCTTCCGCTACGCCACCACCGGCGCCGAGACGTTCTTCCTCAATCTCCTCGACCCGCACGCCCGCTCCCGCTCGGTTTTCGCTTTCCACCGCCCGGAGACCTTCGCTGCCTTGATGAAGCGGGCCACAGAGCACCCGGACACCCCCACCTTCCGGGCCGCCCTGCGCACCGCGCTGCCGGTCCTGGAGTCGCACGACCTGCGTACGGCACAGGAGGAGGCGATCGTCGGCCTGGAGAGTTCACTCGCCCAGGACAAGCCGCGCGCACTGATCCAGATGGCCACTGGTGCGGGCAAGACCTACACCGCGGTTACCGCGTCGTACCGGCTGCTCAAGCACGCGCGTGCGCGCCGCATTCTCTTCCTTGTCGACCGCAACAACCTCGGCCGCCAGGCCAAGGCTGAGTTCGACCGCTACAAGACGCCGGACGAGAACCGCAAGTTCACCGACCTCTACAACGTCGACTCACTCGGCCGGTCCGGTCTCCAGGAGACGTCCTCCGTCGTCGTCTCCACGATCCAGCGCATGTACGCGCTCCTCAAGGGCGAGCCGCTGGAGGATACCGCTGAGGCAGAGGACCGCGAGGACTCCTCTACCCTCGACGAGAACTACATGACCGACCGCCCGGTCACCGTCGAGTACAACCCGGCCGTCCCGATCGAGTCCTTCGACTTGATCGTCATCGACGAGTGCCACCGCTCCATCTATGGCCTGTGGCGTGGCGTCCTGGACTACTTCGACGCCCACCTGGTCGGCCTCACCGCCACCCCTACGCGGCAGACAAAGGGCTTCTTCGACGGCAACATGGTCTCCGAGTACACCTACGAACAAGCCGTCGCCGACGGCGTCAACGTCGACTTCGACGTGGTCACCATGGACTCCTCCATACGGGAGGACGGTGGCGCGAAGATTGACAAGGGGACGACGGTCCGTATCCGCGACCGCAAGACCCGCGCCCAGCGTTACGAGGAGCTGGACGAGGACTTCGTCTACACGGTGGGCCAAATCGGCCGCACGGTGATTGCCGAGGACGAGATCCGGGCCGTCCTCACCGCGTACAAGAACAACTGGCAGCGCTGGTTCCCGGGCCGGACCGAACTGCCCAAGACGCTGGTCTTTGCGGCGAGCGATGACCACGCGGACGAAGTCCTCAAGCAGGTCAAGGAGGTCTTTGGGCGCGGAGACGCCTTTGCCAAGAAGATCACCTACCGCTCCCGGGACAAGGGCGACGACCCCGAGCAGCTCGTCAACGACCTGCGAAACTCGCCATTGCTGCGGGTCGCCGTCACGGTCGACATGATCGCGACGGGTACGGACGTCAAGGCCCTGGAGTGCGTGATCTTCCTGCGGGCCGTTCGCAGTCCTGTCCTCTTCGAGCAGATGAAGGGACGCGGCGCCCGCACGATCGACGCCGACGACCTGAAGGCGGTCACTCCAGATCCGGCCGCCGACCTGGCCAAGGACCGTTTCGTTCTGGTCGACGCGGTGGGCGTCACAGCATCGCCGCTGGTCGACACCCGCCCGATGCTGCCGCCGGACGGCGGCAGTGTCAGCTTGACCAAGCTGATGGACAAGGCGGGCAGCCGCTCGCTGACGGCCGAGCAGGCCGAGACGCTCGGGCGCCGGCTGGCCCGACTTGACCGCAAGCTCACGAAGGAGGAGCGGGAGCGGATCGAGCAGGCATCGGGCGGGGTGCCACTGGCGGACATCGTCCGGAAGATCACCGACGCGGTGGACGTCGACACTCAGGACCGGGCGTACCGGGAAGGCGGCGCGGATCGCGCGCGGCGGCTGGTCCATGACTCTGTCGAGACTCTGACCACACACCCGGAACTGCGGAAGCTGATCATCGGCATCAAGCAGCAGCACGACCTCACGTACGACGCGACGACCGAGGTCACGCTGAAGGTGAATGAGGTCCCGAGGGAGGAGCGGGCAGCGAAGGAGTTGGCGGAATGGCGCCAGCTCCTGGAGAGCCGCAAGCGCGACGAGGCGGCGGAGGCGATGGCCCTCCAGGTGATCCTCGGCAGCGGCTCGCGGGTCCGGCCGCAGGAGGCGCGGGCCCACCTGAAAGAACTGATGGCGGCCATCAAGGCCACCAGGCGGAACTGGACCCCGAAGGTCATCTGGGACCACTACGAGCTCGTCGGCGAGGCGGCCGAGTCGCTGGCGAAGTCAGCCGGCTTGGGTGACCTCATGAACCTGGTCCGCTACACGCTCGGCGCGGACGACCAGCTGCGCCCGTACCGTACGGTGGTCGAGGAGCGCTTCGAAGGCTGGCTACTGCGGCAGAGCCAGGCGGGTGCGGAATTCACAGATGACCAGCTGTGGTGGCTGCACCGGATCAAGGATGCGATTGTGGTCGATCTTGGCATGGAACGCGAAGACTTCGGCCACATGCCGTTCTCCGAAAAGGGCGGCGGCCCAGGCTTCGCGAACGCCTTCGGTGGCAGGAACCAGGCGCTAGAACTGTTGGATGAGCTGAATCGGGAATTGGCTTGAGTGAGGGAATGGGCGGATTGCCGGAAGGGTGGGTGCGCAAAACACTTGGAGAGTTGGGTGTTGAGGCGCAACCCGGGTTTTCTAGCGGCAAACACAATAGGGACAGTCATGGGGTAATGCATCTCAGGCCGATGAATATCACACGCGAGGGAGTTCTGGATAAGAGGGACGCTAGATATGTGATGGATGATTCGGATCGACGTGTCCGAAGGGGGGACGTACTATTCAACAACACAAACAGTGCCGCTCTCGTAGGCAAGACCGCCTGGGTCGACTCGTCTGAGCCTCTTGCGTACTCGAATCACATGACGCGCCTCTGTGGATCCGATGTGGTGGACGGGAAATTCCTTGCGATCCAGCTGCATTTCTTGTGGTCCACGGGTTACTTTCGTTCTGTTCTCAATAATCACGTGAACCAGGCAAGTGTTTCTCGAAAGAGACTGCTGGAGACTTCAATCGTCGTACCTCCGCTCGCCGAACAGCACCGCATTGTCGAGGCTCTCGAAGAACAGCTCTCCCGACTCGATGCGACAATCGCGATACTAAACAAGGCGCGATCGAAAGGATCTGCCCTACAGAAGCAGATGGTCAGTGCCGTTATCAGCGGGCGAAGGCGAACTGCAGACAGCGAAGATGATGCCGAGCATTTCCTCTCGCGAGTAGATGAGCAAGTTGCGCGCGTGGCAGGAAAGAAGCGTTGGGCACAGGTTCAGAATCCTGAAGCAGCAGCTCTATATGAGATCCCTCCGGGTTGGTCTTGGCGCACCCTAGGATCGCTTTGTCTGGATATTCAGTACGGGACCTCGGCGAAGACGTCGCCAAAAGTGAACGCTGACGATGTTCCGGTGATCAGGATGGGCAATATTCAGGGTGGGAAACTGGATCTAGGGGAGCTCAAGTTCCTTCCTGTTGATCACGCAGATGTCAAGAAATGCATCCTCCAGGATGGAGATCTGCTTTTCAATCGGACCAACAGCGCTGAGTTGGTAGGGAAGTCGGCTGTGTTTCGAAAGGAGGTGGGGCCTGCGGTATATGCCTCGTACTTGATTCGATGTCGTTTCGCCGACGGTGTTGATCCGGACTGGGTTAACACTGTTGTGAACAGTAATTTTGGTCGTCGATACATCGCTTCGGTGGTGACGCAGCAGGTCGGTCAGGCGAATGTCAACAGTGCCAAAATGGCGTTGATGCCAATTCCGGTCCCACCGCCAGCCGAGCAGCAGGAGGCGCTGAAGGTCTTGCGTGACTGGGAGTCGGCACTGACCCGCCCGCAATCGGCGGCTGGAGCGGCGGTGAGGCGCGCCGAAGGGCTGAAGTCAGCGATTCTGCGGAGGGCATTCAACGGAGACCTGGTTCCGCAGAACCCCTCTGACGAGCCCGCCGCCACAGTCCTTGCTCGCATCGCCGCCGGGCGCGAGGCCGCCATGCCCGTCCGCAAAGCGGCCAAGCGGGCTGCTCGCCCGCGTAAGGCGACCGCTGCTGCCGCGATGACGAAGGCCGCGCCCGCTCCAACGCCCGCCCCCGCCACATCCGTTCAGCAGGAGTTGTTCAACCAGTGACCGCGCACGCATCCGATACTGCCGCTGAGATCACCGCAGATGACGCTGCCACGCCCTCCGCTGACAACGTCCTCCTCACCGAGACGCCGAAGTCCAAGAAGGCCGCCGCGCAGACCAACACGTTGGTCGCAAAGCTCTGGAACTACTGCAACGTCCTCCGTGACAACGGTATGTCCACCATTGAGTACGTTGAGCAGCTCTCGTACCTGCTCTTCCTGAAGATGGTAGACGAAATCGAGAATGACGAGTGGGGTGGCCGCGACCTTAGCGCCCTTGTGCCCGCTGACTACAACTGGAAGTCGCTGGTCAGCAAGCGCGGCACCGAGCTTGAAGCGCACTACCGCGCCATCCTGGAGCACTTGGGCCGTAAGCCAGACACCACCATCGGTACGATCTTCGCCGACGCCCAGAATCGAATCACGAAGCCCGCCCTGCTTGAGAAGCTGGTCGTCGAGCTGATCGGCCGGGAGGAGTGGACGGTCACCGGCACCGACCTCAAGGGCGACGCGTATGAGGGCCTGCTCGCCAAGGGTGCCTCGGACACGAAGACCGGCGCCGGCCAGTACTTCACGCCGCGCGCGCTCATCGACGCGATGGTGGACGTGACCCGGCCGGGCCCGGACGACACCATCACCGACCCCGCCTGCGGCACCGGAGGCTTCCTGATTGCTGCCCACGCGTACGTCACCCGGCACCACGTCCGGGACATGGACATCGACGCCCGCAAGGCGTACGACAGCGGATCCAAGATCTGGGGCACCGAGCTGGTCACCGGCACCGCCCGCCTCGCCGCCATGAACATGCTCCTGCACGGCATCGGCAAGAGCGACGGCCCGAGCCTGATCGACGTCGGAGACGCGCTTGCCGAGAAGCCGAGTGGCCGGCACGCGAGTCTGGTCCTCGCCAATCCGCCCTTCGGCCGGAAGTCCGCGATCACCGTCATCGGCCAGGACGGCGAGCTGGAGAAGGAAGACGTTCAGTACGACCGTGACGACTTCACGGCCACCACGACTAACAAGCAGATCAACTTCCTTCAGCACATCATGTCGTTGACGGCAGTCAACGGCCGGGCCGCCGTCGTCCTCCCTGACAACGTCCTCTTCGAGGGCGGCGCGGGCGAGAAGGTCCGCCGCAAACTCCTTGACGAGTTCGACCTGCATACGATCCTGCGCTTGCCCACCGGCATCTTCTACGCGGGCGGTGTCAAGGCCAACGTACTGTTCTTCGACAAGAAGCCCCCGCGCGCCGACGGTAAGCCGCACACCACCGTCACCTGGGTCTACGACTTCCGCACCGGCCAGCACTTCACCATGAAGCAGCGCCCGCTGACTCGCGCCCACCTGGACGACTTCGTCGCCCGGTACAAGGCAGGCGAGCCGCTTACTGCCCGTGTCGCGGACGAGGACGAGAACGGCCGCTGGAAGTCGTACGCGTATGAGGACTTGATCAGGCGCGACAAGGTCAACCTCGACATCACGTGGATGAAGGACCCGGCCTTGGAGGATGCGGATAGCGACCTGGAACCGGAGGTCATCGCCGAGGAGATCGTGCGCGATCTCCAGTCTGCGCTCGCCGAGTTCACTGCCATCGCAAAGTCACTGGGCGCGGATGTGGATGTACCAGAGGCGGAAGAGATCTGACGACGGCCTGAACGTTCGTCGTCAGCCAGCCGGAGAGCTGCAACGCCAAGTGCCTTGCGCCTCTCCGGCGTTCCCGTGCGATTGCTACCGGCTATTTCTCTGAGGGGGATGCCGAAGCCTCTACCATGCACCGGCCTCGATGCTGAAGCGTTGCGATAGGTGCCAAGGCGGGCACCCCTCGGCCGACCGCGCCACCCTCCCTGAGGCAGTGCAGGCGGCAAAATCTGCTCGTCTTTGCCGACTCCGGCGGTGAACTGGTCTGCGGCTGACCGCTTAGCGTATGGCCCCGCAACTGGCTGCGGTCGCTCGCCTGTGTGCCACGGAAACCTGAGGTGATGCCCGTGCACGACCCTGGCCGACCCCGTACGTACTGCGGAGCGCTCCAGCAGCCTGCGGTAACGGAGCGAAGGGCCGGATCTTGGAGCCGAGACGAATAGATCAAGCCACCACCGAGCACGATACGCAAAGCCACTTGACTGACCTCCGCGAAGTACAGGGAATACTTAGGCGTCCACGTCCCGAAGCTCCCGCCTTCCACGCGCCGCACCGAGGTATGAATGGTCATCGCACACCCTCAGACCCGTCAGTTCGAGTCGTTCGTCACGAACCTGTCGTACGCACGCCAAATGGTGCGAGCGGGACAGGCGCTGGAGGTGCTCAGCCCCAAGGGCATCGACACCGGCGATTTCTACCGGGCCGCCTGGGTGCAGTCCATCGCTGCTCTCGAGCACTGGGTACAAGAAGAGGTGTTGCGCCGGGTCGCTGAGGAAGCTGCGAAGGACGACCCGGACATGCCGCGGAAGCTCCGCGACTACCCGTTGCCGCTCTACTGCCTGGAGAGGGTGCAGCGGGGAGAATCGACCACCTCTGAGGTGGTCGCAGAGAGGGTGCGCCAGGACATCGCCCGGCAGACTTTGCAGAACCCGGACGCCATCGCGAAGGTGATGGCGCTCGTCACCGACGTCAAGGTGTGGCGGGAGGCTGCGAAGTGGATCAACCGATGGAGCCAGTACCGCACTTCATACGATGAGAAGCGGCTGCGCGGTAAGTACATCCTGCTGCTCCGCCGTCGAAACCAGATTGCACACGACGCGGACCTGATCGACGGCGATCTCAAGCAGCGCCGGCCGATCGGCGAGGCTGATGTCACGGACGCGCTCAACTGGATCGAGCGGATCGCGCTCGCGCTCGCGTACGCACTAGACGGAGAGGCTTCCAGCCCCTCTGGGCTTCCGGCTCCAGACCCGACTTGGGTGGAGGCTTCGGAAGCGACGGGTGGAGATCAGTTGCACGAGACTGACTGATCGTTGTTGAGCCCTGCGAACTCGTCCTGAGGTCCTTGTCAGTCCTCGGGTTTAGCCTTCGGCCATGCGACCGCCTCTTGAGAACGTTCTGCGCAATGCGCTCGTAAGGAACCTGGAGTTGATCGAGCCGGGGCTCCGTCCGGTTCAGCTCGAGGAGTACCCGCTCCCCAATGCCCATGGCACTAGGGGCAGCATTGACATCCTGGCTCGCGATCGCCATCAGATGTGGGTGGTCATAGAGCTGAAGCGGTCCCGGTCCAGCGCACGACAGGCCCTGCACGAAGTCAACAAGTACACGGAGCTTCTCTGCCGGGAGAAGAACCTTGCGCCGGACCGCATCCGCGCCGTGATCGTGGCCATGCCGGATGACTGGGATGAGCTCCTGGTCGCTGTCAGTCACGCGGCACGTGACTGGAGCCATGATCTTCGCGGGTATCGGCTTCTCCTGGACGGTAGTGGTGACCCTGTAGGGGCCGAGCGGGTGGAACTACTGCCTCGGGCGTTCGAGCCTCGGGTTACCCCCATCCATAACCTGTTCTTCTTCACCTCGGAGGAACAGCGCGATCAGGGCTGGAAGATCATCAGTAAGGTCGCGGACGAGCTTGGGGCGCTTGACCTACTAGCGGCGGATCTGGACCGCGTGGCGGAGGAGCACTACATCGCTGTGCCTTTCGGCTTGTACCTTGCCGTAGGCCGGGTGAACGAGGAAATCGCCTCGGAAGAACTCCTGGAAGGGTACGACGGGCCTGAGGCTTTTGCCGCCGAGTATCAGGCTGAGTACCTCGCCCTTTGCGAGATCTGCAATCACCTTGCGCGCAGCGAGATGCGTGGGATGAACATGGAATCTGCGCAGCCAGGACTGCTTAAGAATCTTGCCGACAACCCCAACTGGGCCGTACGAGGCTTCCGAGGTACCGGCGCCTACGACGATACTGCTGCCTTCGAGCAGCAGGACCTGTTCCGCTTCCTTGCAGGGGACGAGCGAGGCGACAGCCAGGTCCTTTACACGGGTACCGCCAATTCGCAAGTGGCCAGCCGCTGGAAGTCGTTCCGGCAGGAGATTCGGCAGAGCCTGGCCGGCAACCATGAGTGGGAGTCGCTGGTGGAGAGCTGGCTAGACGAAGTGAGCCCAAAGGTCGGTGACGGGGACATTGGGCTGCACGTCTACAACCCGTGCGACCTCCTGCAAGCAATCATCCACGGCTGGCCCGACCGGATGGAGGAGCTTCTGCCGATGGTCATGGGTGAAGCTGTATCCCGACACGGGCTGCGCAGTTCGGTGCGCGGTGCCCTTTGTTGGAACGGGCGAGGCATGTCGCTCCCCGATGCAGTACGGCTCGTGAATAGAGACCCCCTGTTCCTAATGAGCAACATGTACGCGGGGACGGTGTGGGAACGCGACCGCGAGCTCCTGGATCTCCTCGGGCTCCACTACGTACTCCTGGAAAGCATCGGCTCCGCCTGGTCTGAGGCATCTGAATCCGACGAGCACCGCATCTGGGTACGGCACGACCAGGGTGCGCGAGTCTATTCCTCGGCCTCGAATCCTCGCGAGTACAGACAGGCGTTCGCCAGCATCGCGGCTGATGGCGAGATCGTCTCAGTTGGGCAGTACATCGCCAGGCACTCCCGCGAGGCTGAGATCGTGGTTAGGGAGTACCGCGCTTTCGTCCATGCCGTGTAGTAGAAGCCGATCGCAACCGAGAGTGACTGTGCGTGTTGGTGACGCGTCGCGGGATTCGCTGAGAAGAGTGGATTGGTAGCGCGCTCCTTGCACGCATGCGAGGTGGTGGTCACGATCTCAAGACCAGAGGTTCGGCAGATCGAGGTGGCGGTTGGCGAGCGTCTTTCAGAGGTGCAAGCGGGATGCCCGAGACGGGAACTACCCCTGCTTGCGCCCAAGGTGCAGCCATGCGTGGACTGTGAGGTATCGGGAGTCGGGCGGCAGACGGGGGCGGCAGCGGGAGAAGTCCTTTCCGCGGAGGATCGGCCTGGACGGCGCGGACGCCTTCGCTGCCGCTGTGGAGAAGGACAAGCAGACTCGCGTGCGCGTTGATCCTGCCCGCAGTGCTGTGACCTTGTCGGCCTGGTCCGAGGAGTGGCTTGAGCGACGAGTCATCGGTGAGGCGACCCGCTGCAACTACGAAGGGTTCGTTCGCAACCATCTCGTGCCGAGCCTTGGTCGTAAGCCGCTGGTTGGATTGGCGCGGCGGGACTTTGAAAGGTTCGTTCAGGACATCTACCGAGGCGGTGCAGGGCTGGCTGCGTCGACGGTGAACGATCGCATGGTGATGGTGGCTGCCATCCTGGAGGCAGCCGTCGTCGACAAGCGCATCACGGAGAACCCTGCCCGAGGCATCCGGATATCCCGTAGGGACGCTGTGGCAGTGGACGAGGACGCAGTGCCGACACCAGCCGAGGTGGATCTGATCGCTGGGCACATCACGCCACAGTTCCGCCTCGCCGTCTACCTCCAGTCCGGCACAGGCCAGCGACCAAGTGAGGCCCTGGCCTTCTCCACCGAGTGCAGGCGGTCTGGCTTCGTCAGGATCCGATGGCAGGTGAGTGCCAAGGCGCACCGTGAGGACTGTCAGGCACCCTTCGTCCCCCTGAAACATCGGCTGGAGAAGGAGTACCGAGACATCCCCACCGCCCTGTTCGTCGAGCAGGAAATTGATGTTCATCTCCGCAGGTGGAAGCCGGTGCCCGTGGTTTTTACCGGGCGGAAGGGCAAGCGGGTTCGACTCGAGACCTTCTTCGCCCCGCGTCAGCCTGGCGCCGGGGTGATGCCGTCCATCGCCTCCTACGGCTATTAGTTCAAGAAGGCATGTCTCCTGGCCGGCCTGGTCGATCTGGACGGCAAGGCCAAGTACACGCCTCGTAGCCTGCGGCACTTCTTCGCCTCCACCGCCCTGGCAAACGGTGTGCCGATCCACGAGGTGTCGCGCTGGCTGGGGCACCGTTCGGTCAAGACGACGGTCGATATCTACGGGCATCTGCTGCCTGGCGCGTGGGAGCGCTGCCGGGAAGTCTTGCAGCGCTCCATGCGGTCTGTGCCCTCGAATGTGACGTCCCCGCCGTCAGAGGAGGCGAGCTCGAGCGCCGGCAACCGAGCTGTGTAGGCGTACGAGGGCTGGCTGGCCCGCGCGGTGCTGGGATAGAACGCCCGTGCTGGGATGGTGCTGGGAAGCCCACTGAGAAACCCGTGTTTCCGCAGGTGGGAGCTCTGCACTACAGGTTCCGCTTCAACGTCTGATCGCGTATCCAGATGCGGCCTGACCTGCGAGGATGCAGGTCAGGCCCTTCTGCTGTCCGCAACAGTCCGCAGGACCGGGAGCAGCTAGGTGTCGTAGACCGTGGAGCGGTGTCCGACGTGTACGACCCACACCACCAGCTCCCCGTTGTCGATCGTGTAGACGACACGGTAGTCGCCGACCCGTAGGCGGCGGCGCTCAGGCTGGGATACGAGTGCCGTGGTGTTGAAGCCGAAGGGGTCGCTCTCCAGCTCTGTCAGTTTGGCCAGGATGCGAAGCGCCATGTCACGCGGGATCTTGCGCAGCTCGGCCTGGGCCTCGGGTCGGAACACCGTGCGATAGTCACTCACTGCGCGCCAGGGTCTCCCTCATCACGTCCTCGATCGGGACGCCGGCGGCCGGGCTCGCCATTCGCTCGTCGATGATGCGGTTGATCTCGCGCTCTTCCCACTCCTGGTACTTGCGCAGCACCTCGATCGAGACCACGGCGGCGACTTGCTTGCCGCGGCGGGTGATGACAGTGGGCACGTCGTCGCGGTCGGCCCGTTCGACGACTTCGGCCAAGTGAGCGCGTACGTCGCGAATGGACTCTATGGGCAGCGGCTGAGTCATGCCTCAAGGGTACCGAGTGTGCCATATGTACACAACGTGGGTTGCGTGCACTCGTTGGGATGAGCCGCCGATTGGGTGGCTGAATTCCGGGGACGGAGATCCCGCAGCCCTGCGGCGTGCAGGGGCACCCGCGTACGAGCCATGCCCCCGGCCGATGGACTGATTTCGCAAGCGTGCAGGTCGGAAGGGGCCGGACTCGCCGAGTTCGACCCCTTCTGCATGCCCATGCCGACTTGGTGCTGACTCGCGATCGCGGAAGCGGGGGCAGGCTCAGGCGTGGGGTACCGCCGTGGCGAGGACCACCTCGAATTCCTTGAGGCTGCGGGTGGTTGCGCGAGCCTTCGCCGTGGCCTCTCCGCGGACCGCCGCGACGGCGCCGCGGGATGCCACGAGTGCGTTGCGGTCGGCATAGAGCGCGCCGACGGCGGCTCTGCCGCGGTCGCGATCGATGAGCAGGGAGATGCCGGCCAGTCCGGGAACCTTCTGGACCCTGGGCAGTGAGGTGTCGCGGAACGTGTCCACCAGCAGGTCGATGTCGGCCGGCTCGACGTCCATGTGGACCAGCCGGAACCCCGCGCCTGGCGCGAGTTCCTCTGCGCGCCGGGCGACCGCCGCTTCCCAGTTGTCGACCGTCGCGGTCTGAGCGAGGGGCGCCATCATCTCGGCCCGTTGCTTGCTCAGGTTCTCGTAGCTGGCCTGCCGGGAGGCCTCGTCCTCCCACCACGATCCCACCAGGAGCTCGCCGAGCTCGCGGTCGGCGAACAGCCCCATCCCGCGAAAGCCCGGTTGCGCCGACAGCAGCGCACGCCCGTCGGTCCGTAGCGCCTCGGCGACCCCGTCGAGCTCGGCCGGATCACCCGTTGCGTAGATGCTGCGAACGTACATAGCGCCCTTTCCTGCCTTCCGGTCGCCCCGCGCGGGCTCGTTTTCCCACTCCATGCGATGACCGGGGCGGATGGGGGGCAACGCGGCAGGGGCATTCAGGAGAAGGGGTGAGCCGTTGGCCCCTGCTGATTCCCGTGCTGGGCTGGCGCTGAGCGTCTGATCATCCATCAGTCCTTCGGCCCGCCTGAAGGGCGCCGGTGCGCGGTCCAGCGGGACGAGGAGACCGTGACGCTTCACGGTGCTGAGCCTCGCGCGCTACGGCCGAGTCCCTGGAGAGGGCTCTGAGGGAGACATTCCCGAGCCCACGTTGCGCGGTGGCTCCGGGACACCTTCGTGCCCGCACCGCACCTCGTCTGGTTCGCGAGCGGCCTTGCTGTGGCGAACGGCGAGCAGGACCCGTGGCCGCTGCCGGCCGAGGGCGGCGACGAAGGCATCGCGGCGGAGCTGCGCAGGCACCTCGACTCCCTGCTGCGAAGGTAGTGCGGACCTGGCACTTTTCCTACTCGTTTGACACAATCGGGGGCATGGCTGAGGCGACGTACAGCATCGGGGAAGGGCCGGCGACGCGGGTGAGCTTGTCGCTGCCGGAGGGGACCGCGGAGGCGATCCGGGCTCGGGTGGGCAAGCGGGAGTTCTCCGCGTTCATCGCCGAGGCGGTCGAGCGTGAGCTGCGCGGGCAGGTCCTGGACGAGTACCTGGCGGACTACGAGAGCCGGAAGGGGCCGGTCTCCGAGTCGGCTCGTCAGCGGGCGCGGCAGGTCTTCGACGAGGTGTTCGCCGAGGAGGCCGAGTGGCCCGCCGCAGGCTGAGTCACGACGGGACGCTCGTCCTCGACGGCGAGGGACTCTCGAAGCTGCTCGCTGACGAAGAACAGGTGGTGGCTTTGATCGCTGAGGCGCGCTCGCGTGGCGTGGAGGTCGTGATCAGTGCGCTCACCATCATCGAGGCCGTCCACGCCCGTACGAACAAGTCACGCCTGAACTGGGTGCTTTCCGGGCTGCGGGTCGTCCCGGTCGGTGACGAGGAGGCGAGGGCTGCCTCGAAGTTGCTGATGAATGCCGGATTGCACGGACACAAGTACGCGATCGATGCGGCCGTCGCCGAGGCCGCGTTGCGACAGCACCGCCCCGTGGTCATGCTGACTTCCGATATTGACGACATGGCCAAGCTGTGCGGCGAGCGGGTCCGGCTCGTGGCGGTGTGATTTCCCTTGGTCCGGCTCAGTAGGAGCGGGGCCCGTAGGGGCTCCAGTGACCGAGGAAGGGCTTGAGGTCGTCGCCGCTGGGTTTCGGCGGCGTGGGCAGTTTCGGCGCTGAGGCCGATTGGGCCTTGACCTGGAATCTTGGACACGGGTTATGCGGCTTGGGCCAGGGTGGTTGATGTTGTGTCGAGTGCTGTCTCGTAGTCGATGGGACTGCGTTGTCCGAGGAGGGAGTGACGGCGTCGGGTGTTGTAGCGGTGCAGCCGGCGGAACGCGTCGAGTCGGGCCTCGCGTTCGCTGGACCAGTGCTTTCGGCCCTGAAGCGTCTCGTGTTTGAACGTCGTGTTGAAGGACTCGGCGAGCGCGTTGTCCGCCGAGCTGCCGATCGCGCTCATGGACTGGCGGACGCCGGCCGGACGGCCGGCGTCGGCGAAGGCCCGGCTGGTGTACTGGGCTCCGTGGTCGGTGTGCATGATCGATCCGGCGAGGCTGCCGCGGGTGTGTTCGGCGGCGGACAGGGTGTCGGTGACGAGGTGGGTGCTCGCGGACCTTCTTGCGCAGAGCGGCGTTCTCCGCCTCCAACGGTGTCGGCGGGTCGGCCGGCACCTTCGCCCGGTGCCCCCGCGGCCGGCTCGCATCAGCGGCACGGACCCAGTTCCGCAGGGTCTCGGGGTTGATTCCCAGGTCGGCGGCGACCTGCCTGATCGTCCCCTCGGGCCGCGACTGGTACGGCGCGACCGCGTCCGCCTTGAACTGCGGCGGATAGTTCTTCATGACCACGAGATGTCTGTTCTCAGATCCTCAGGATCCAGTGTCTCGTGTGTCCAGGATCAAGGGTCAAGGCGTTTCTTCTTTTGCCTCCTGCCCGTTCGCGAGGTCGCAGGCGTGATCGGGTGGCGCCGCTGTACGCGTCCACCTTCAGCATGACCGCCGTCTATCTCGGAGGGAGGCTGCTGGCCGATGTGCTGCTGCTCGTCATCCCTGTCCATCGGCCGGGGTCGTGGCCGTCTGTGTCGGAGAAGGGCTCCGGCCGATGTGCGGCGGAATCGAGTTTCCGCAGGTGGGCGCTGTCGAGGGTTGCGCTTCTCTCCCTGATGCCTCAGGCGTGCGTGACCGAAGGCCGTCCGGCCCGCTGCGAAGCGAGGCGGGTGGCTTCTTCGTGGTGTCCGCCTGTCGAGCCGTTCAAAGGGTTTCGAACGGCTCGAACGGTTCCTTTCGTGGTGTGGGGGTACGTTTGGGTGTAAGAGGATCCCTTTGGGGAGGCTGATTCGATGCCGTGGTTCGCATGGCTGCTGGCCGCCGCGGCGCTGGGCGCTGCGGAGTTCTTCACCCTGACGCTGGTCTTCGGGCTGCTCGCCGGCGCCGCGCTCGTCGCCGCCGTGGTGGCCGGTGTGGGGGTCGGCCTGCTCGGGCAGCTCGTCGCGCTCGGGCTGGCCGCCGTGGCCGGGCTCGCCCTCGTACGGCCCGTCGCGCTGCGGGCCATGGACCGCTCGCCCCTCGCCCGTGAGGGCAGCGACGCCCTGATCGGCAAACGGGCCGAGGTGATGCAGGAGGTGACCGCGACGCACGGCCTGGTCAAGCTCTCCGGTGAGGAATGGTCCGCGCGTGCTCTCGACGAAAGCCACGTGATCCCGGTAGGGGCACTGGTGGACGTCATGGAGATCGACGGCGCCACCGCCGTCGTGTATCCGCGCGAGCTTCTTCCGTGAACGGATGAACACACAGACGTAGGCAGAGGTACACAGAGGGAGGACGCATGGATCCGGTAGTCATCCCGATTCTCGTGGCGGCGATCGTGGTCGTCTTTCTCGTGGCCGCCACCGTGCGGATCGTTCCGCAGGCGCGCCGCTACAACATCGAGCGGTTCGGCCGGTACCGGCGCACCCTGCAGCCCGGCCTGAACTTCGTCCTGCCGGTGGCGGACCGGGTCAACACCAAGCTCGACGTGCGTGAGCAGGTGTACTCCTCCGAGCCCAAGCCGGTGATCACCGAGGACAACCTCGTGGTGAACATCGACACCGTCCTCTACTACCAGATCACCGATCCCCGGGCCGCCGCCTACGAGGTCGCCGACTATCTGCAGGCCATCGACCAGCTCACCGTGACCACCCTGCGTAACGTCATCGGTTCCATGGACCTGGAGGGCACCCTCACCTCCCGCGAGGAGATCAACGCGCGCCTCCGGGCCGTCCTCGACGAGGCCACCGGCAAGTGGGGAATCCGGGTCAACCGCGTCGAGATCAAGGCCATCGACCCGCCCAACACCATCAAGGAGGCGATGGAGAAGCAGATGCGGGCCGAGCGGGACAAGCGCGCCGCCATCCTGCACGCCGAAGGTGAGCGGCAGGCCAAGATCCTCACCGCGGAGGGGACCAAGCAGAAGGACATCCTGGAGGCCCAGGGCACCCAGCAGGCCATGATCCTGCGCGCCGACGGTGAGTCCAAGGCCGTGGAGCTGGTCTTCCAGGCGGTCCACCGCAACAACGCCGACGCGAAGGTCCTCGCCTACAAGTACCTGGAAACCCTCCCGCACCTGGCGAACAGCGACAACAACACCTTCTGGGTGATCCCCGGCGAGCTGACGGAGGCCGTCCGCACGGTCACCACGGCCTTCGGTGACCGTTCGACGACAGGACAGCCACCGGGCCCGCAGCGCGAGGAGGTCTCCCGCGACGACACCGCGGGTGAGGAGGGCGGCGGCACCCCGGAGCTGGGGGAGGTGGACTCCGCTCTCGCCCTGGACGCCGTGGCCGCCGCCGACGAGGCCGCGAAACAGGCCGCCGAAGCCGTGAGCGATGCGAAGGCCGAGGCCGAGGCGGTGGGAGAGGTCCGACTTCCGAACCGCTCCCGGCGGCCGGAGGACTGAGCTGAGATGACCAGAAGCGCCGGGCCCCGCCCCGGCGCTTCTGGTCATCGCGGCCTCCGCGTCATACGGACAGCGACACCGCGTGGATCTCGTCCGCCGCGTGACCCGCGCGTTCGTGGACGCGCTGGACCGCGTCGGCGGAAGGGGCGGTGGAGAGACAGTAGACCGTGCCGGATTCCGGGTCCGCCCAGGCGTGCTCGAAGTGGACGCCCTCCTCCCGCTCGATCGCCGTGTCGGCTTCGTGCGCCTCCTTCAGCTGCGCCGCTGTGATGCCTTCCATGCCTCGATGGACATCCATGTACGTGTTCATGGCTCGCGCACCTCCGACGGTCGTACGGCCCCCTTCCATGGTGCATCCGCCGGAGCGCCGGAGGCGTGCCGAGAGGCGGGGCGGATGCAACCTACCTCTCCGTCTCCACTCTCAGCTCTGCCAGCCCGGCCGGCTTCTCCGGGTCCTCGGAGCGGACCGTCACCCGGACCTTGCGGGCCGTGTCGCCCGGCAGGTACGGGCGCCAGAAGCGGCCGTCGACGGAGGTCTCCAGGGCGTGGGACGCGGGCGGTACGTCGTTCCATCGCGGGGTCACCGAGGTGATGCGCAGCGGCTGCGGGCCCAGGTCCACCGTCAGGGCCCCCTCCGCGCCGTCCGGGGACCAGGTCGTCGCCGGGGAGCCGTCCACCGCCGCCTCCGCGTAGAGACCGGGGGTCTCCGAGGTGGCCGTCACCGGGCGGCACCGGGCCGCGTCCGGCGTCGGGGCCAGGTCCGGGCGGCGGGTGGGAAGCGTCAGGGCCGAGCGCAGGAGGCGCGGGCCCTGTGCCGTGCGGACCGTGAACGGGGTGCCCGCCAGCAGGCGGACCGTGCTCGTCCGGGGGCCGATCTCGATCTCGTACGTCGCGTCCCGGTACCGCAGGCCCGTCAGCTTCACGCCCTCGCCCAGCTGGGGCGGCAGCAGCGGGTCCAGGCGGACGCCGTCCTCGCGCAGGCGCAGGCCCGTCAGGCCGTGGGTGAAGACCTGGAGGAAGCCGCCCTTCCCGGTCAGGAAGTCCTCGGCCGGGAAGCCCGACAGGGGGTCCTCCGCGCCGGACTTCTCGCCGCGCGCCTCGGAGAACAGGTCGTAGGGCCCGCGCAGATACGGCCGGACCGCGCGCTGGAGGTACGTGTACGTCGAGCAGCCGGGCTCCCCGATCGCCGCCGCGCCGACCGCGTGCACCGAGTCCGTCATCGCCGGGCCGTCCGGGTCGGTGCGGGCGGCGTAGTAGTCCAGGGTGGCCGCCGCCGTGCCCGGCTCCATCGGCCACTCCAGCGGGTACACCAGCAGCACCGTGTCCGCCTGCTTGATGGTCGAGCCGTTGTAGCCCGCGTACTGGAGAAAGACCTTCCGGTCGGCGTCGTACGGGATGCGGAGACCGTCCGCCACCCGGTTCCAGGCCGTCGGCGGGCGGTGGCCCAGGAGGTGGGCCGCACGGGTCGCGTTGCGGAGGGCCGTGGCGGCGACGGCGTTGGTGAAGACGGCGTCGTCCACGCCGTTGCTGTACTCGTCGGGCCCCGCCACGTTCTCGATGGAGTAGCTGCCGTCCGCGTTCGCCGTGGCGCGCGACTCCCAGAACTCGGCGATGCCGCGCAGCAGCGGCCAGCCCCGCGCCGCCAGCCAGTCGCGGTCGCCGGTGGCCAGGTAGTACTGCCAGACCGCGAGCGACACATCGCCCTGGAGGTGGTTCTGCGTCAGGCAGTGCGGCGGGTCCCAGCTCTGGCATTCGGAGTCCATACGGCCCCGGCTCGCGCTGGTCCAGGGGTAGAACAGGCCGCGGTGGCCGTACTTCTCGGCGTTCGCGCGGGCCGCGTCCCGGGTGCGGTAGCGGTATTCGACGACCGAGCGGGCCAGCTCCGGGCGGGTCGCCAGCAGCCCGGGGAACATCCACGTCTCCGCGTCCCAGAAGATCATTCCCGCGTAGTTGTCGCTGGTCAGGCCTGCTGGGGCGATGCTGTCCGCGGACCCGCGCCGGGTTTTGGCGAGCAGCCCGTACTGGGTGGAGCGCAGCCACCGTTGCAGCTCCGGACGGCCGTTGACCACCACGTCGGCGGACCACGCCCCGCGCCACGCCCTCTCGTTGGCCGCGAAGATCCGGTCCCAGCCGCGCCGGGCCGCGCGGTGGGCCGCCTCGCGGGCGTCCTCGGCGGGGGTGGCGGAGGTGAGGGCGGTGTCGACGCCGACGTACTTCTCGAACGTGTACGTCCGCCCTTCACGGACCGGAGTGGGCTTCGGGGCCGTACGCGACTCGGGGTGCAGGGTTTCGACCACTCCCGAGCCGCGGCGCATCGTCTGTGCCACCGCGCCTTCCACGCCGGTGCCGAGCGTCCTGAACGTGCCGTCCTTGCGCAGCGTGATCCGGCGTGCGCCCCGCTCGTCGAGGCGGCCGGTGACCGTGGCCGCACCGCTCCAGCGCGGGGTCATCCGCAGGCGTACGGCTCCGGTGTGGACGTCGGAGCGGTCGGCCAGGACCTCGTAGTCGAGGTCCGTGGCCCGGCCGTCCTCCGTCGTCCACCGCAGCGAGGTGCGGACGAGACCGCAGCTGAGAAAGACCGTCTGGCGGTAGTGCGAGATCCGGCCGGCCGGTGTGTCCGCGCCGAACTTCTCGCCGCCGACCCCCACCTCGACCGTCGTCCAGCTCGGCAGCGCGGCGATCACCTCCCGGCCCTCGGAGACCGCCTCGTCCCGCGCGTACAGCCCCGAGACGAACGCGCCGCCGTAGCGCGGGGTGTAGAGCGGCCAGCCCGTCTTCTCCCCGGTCGCCGCGTAGCCGGTGCCTGCGGCGGGGACGCGGTGGCCGAGGTAGCCGTTGCCCACGTACGGGTCATAGCCCTCCGCCTCCCCGAAGCGGGTGGATGTGGGCGACCAGGAGGTCCCGGGGGCGCCCTCGCCGTCCGCCCGGCCGCAGGCGGGGACGGCGGGAGGCGGCGGCGGAGGTGGTGGTGTGGAGGTGGCGGCGACGGCCTGGGGGAGGGGCGGCAGCGGTGCGATCAGGGCGGCCGCGACCAGAGGGGCGAGGACGGAGATACGCGAGAGGCTCACGGTACGAAGGTAGGGAGAGGGCCGGGAACCGGGGCCGTACGGCACGCCCGCCCGTACGAAGGTGGCGTGAACACGCCCGCCGGATGCGCCGGATGGCCCTGCCGATGGCTTGAGGGCAGGCCCTGCCCCGTCTCGATGCGGTTCTCAGCCGCGTACGTCCCTGATGCGGTTCCCGAGCCCAGTGCGTCCCTGATGCGGTTCCCGAGCCCAGTGCGTCCCCGATGCGGTTCTCAAGCCCTGTGCGCCCCCGATGCGGCTGTCAGCCCGGTACGTCCTTGATGAAGACCAGCCCGTCCGTCTCCTTCAGATGCGCCGGGTCCAGGCCGAAGTAGCCGAACCAGGGCGAGACGCGGGGCGCGGGCAGCGGGTCGCCCAGGGTGGCGGCCAAGCGGCGGGCGTCGACGAGGAAACGGTCCTCCGGGAGCGTGTACAGGAGGCCCTCCACCGTCTCCGGAGGCGGGGCGTCCACCCCCTGGTGCCGGATCGTGCCGAGGGCCGTGGCGAGGAACCCGTACTCCCTGCCCAGCCGCGCGCTCACGATCGAACCGGCGCCCCACCACTCCAGCCGCTCCCCGCCCATCCGCATCGAACTCCGCTCCCGCTGGAGGTGCGCGTTGTGGGCGAAGGCCGCGACCGGCCCGCGTTCGGTGAGGGCGAGCAGGTTCTCGGCCATCATCCGGTCTCGGACGGAGACCAGCCGGGTCATCCGGGCGGGCGTGGTGTCGGCCAGCCAGGAGTGGTAGCTCAGCAGGCCGGTGGCGGTGCGGCCGAGGAGGCGGGCGCGGTCGAAGGCATCCCGTCCGGCCGCCGCGATCAGCTGCGGTGTCCGCTCGTCGAGCAGGGAGACCAAGTCGTGCGCGAAAAGGGTGAGTTGTGCGGCCTCGGGGGAGCGGCCGCAGGAACGGGACGGGTCCATCAGTGTGGCCGGTTCGGTCCATCGGTCGTCGGGACCGAGCAGGGTGCCGAGCGTGTCGGAGGTGCAGGGGAGGAGGCTGTCCGTGTCCAGCCAGGAGGTGAGGAAGGTGTGCAGTGCGGTGAGTGGCCGGCGGGGGCTCGCGGCGCCCGTCATCTCCAGCGGGGCGTCGAAGCCGGCGAAGCGGAGCTGGTCGGCGGTGGGGCGGCCGGTGTTGTACTCCCTTGCCCAGCGCACGAGTTCGCGATTGGCGGGCAAGGCGCCGAACCCATGGCTGAATCCGTGCTCCATGGCCTCGTCCAGACTCCCGGCGCCCGTGGTGACGTAGGCGTCCACGCGCAGGCCCGCCAGGCAGTCGCTCTCGATGGCGATCGTCCGGTAGCCCTCCTGCTCGACGAGTTGCCGGAAGAGTCCGTTGCGTATGTCGAGCAGGGTGTCCTCGCCGTGGGTGGGCTCGCCCAGGGCGAGCAGCCGGGGGCGGGCCGGGAGCAGGTCCATGACGGCGGAGGTTTCGACGGCGTGGGTCTCGACGGCATGGGTGAGGTGCGCGGTACGCGCGGTGCCAGGGGTCATACCTTCAACGGTATCGTTGAACTCTCGGTAGAGACTT
The DNA here is from genome assembly GCF_056436485.1 of Streptomyces sp. NPDC043746. Taxonomy (NCBI): domain Bacteria; kingdom Bacillati; phylum Actinomycetota; class Actinomycetes; order Kitasatosporales; family Streptomycetaceae; genus Streptomyces; species Streptomyces sp. NPDC043746. Next base: position 95,753 of record NZ_JBWKCM010000011.1, read on the forward strand.
ATGCGCGCTGGTGGGCGGAGAGTGAGGTGGGCATGGGGGAGAACCCTCAAAGCAGGGTACGGCTCCGGCCGGTCGACCTGGCCCGTCCGCACGGTCTCTCCACCCAGGCCGTACGGAACTACGAGGACGCCGGCATCCTGCCCGCCGCCGGGCGCACGGAGAGCGGCTACCGCGCCTACGCCCCGCTGCACGCCCAGGCCCTGGACACCTTCCTCGCCCTCCTCCCCGGCCACGGCCACCCGACGGCGACGGGCATCATGCGGGCGGTGAACCGGGGCGCGGTCGATGAGGCGTTCCGGCTCATCGACGAGAGCCACGCCCGGCTCCTGGAGGACCGGCGCACCCTCTCGGCGGTGGAGGACGCCCTGCGCGACCTGAGCCCCGCCGCGCCGAAACCCCCGGGCGCCGACCGAGGGCAGGCCCCGGCCGCCGCTCCCGACGCCCGACCCGACCCGGACCCCACCCCCACCTTCATCGGCCCCCTCGCCGAACGGCTCTCCGTCCGGCCCGCCACCCTGCGCAAGTGGGAGGCCGCCGGGCTGGTCCGGCCCCGGCGCGATCCGCTGACCGGGTACCGCGTGTACGGCGAGGCCGATGTGCGGGACGCCCGGCTGGTCCATCAACTCCGGCGCGGGGGGTACCTCCTGGAGCAGATCGCTCCGTTCGTCGACCAGGTCCGGGCGGCCGGTGGGCTCTCCCCCCTCGAGACGGCCCTCGGTGACTGGCGGTCCCGGCTCGCCACCCGTGGCCGCGCGCTGCTGACCGGCTCCGCGAAGCTGGACGCCTACCTCGGCGAGCGGGAGCGGCAAAGCAGAGGAGTTCTCAGGATCTCTTCGTAACACCCAGGTGAATTGGTCCGCCCCGAGGACGCGTTCCAGGCGGGCTCCGGGGCCGGTGTACGGCCCGGGCGCCGGCGCCTCCGTATATCGGACAGTGCCAGGTCAGGGTCGAAGTGAGGGAGCGGGTTCCGGTGCGGGGGCGCTGCCGGAGGGTCTCCGTCCGCTGGATGTCAGGCATATGGCGGATGAATGGCGCGCGTATGCCAGGGCTCCCCGCACCCTTGTGGGTTTGCCATGGATCGGTCAATCTTTCGCTGGCAGCAGGGCGTGCCGGTCGCGGACGACGCAGAAAACGGGGCGTTCGGACGGCTGATTTGTCATGCCCCTGTCTGGAGTTCGCGCGGCTCCGGCACCACCCCCCACCAGCGCACCGCCTATGAGGAGGACCCCTCACATGTCAGTGATGCGTCACACCCCCCATGCACGTCGAAGACTCGCCGCGGCGACCGTCGTAGCCACCGCAGCAGCCGTCGCCCTCGCCACCGCGGGCACCCTCCCGGCCACCGCCGCCGAGCGCGCCCCCGAAGGCGTGATCCTGAACGCGGGCGCCCCGGACACCGTCAGCGGCAGCTACATCGTCACGCTGAAGGACTCGGCCGCGAAGTCCGACTCCGCCAAGGGCAAGGCCCTGGCGAAGAAGTACGGCGCGAGCATCGAGCGCACCTACCGCGCTGCGCTCAACGGCTACGAGGTCGCGGCCACCGCCGAGGAGGCGAAGAGGTTCGCCGCCGACCCGGCCGTCGCGTCCGTCTCGCAGAACCGCGTCTTCACCATCGACGCCACCCAGACCAACCCGCCGTCCTGGGGTCTGGACCGCATCGACCAGCGGAACCTCCCGCTGGACCAGCGCTACACCTACCCGGACAAGGCCGGTGAGGGCGTCACCGCCTACGTCATCGACACCGGGGTACGGATCAGCCACAGCGACTTCGGCGGCCGGGCCTTCAACGGCTACGACGCCATCGACAACGACAACGTCGCCCAGGACGGCCACGGCCACGGAACCCACGTGGCGGGCACCGTCGCGGGCACCGCCTACGGTGTCGCCAAGAAGGCGAGGATCGTCGGCGTCCGGGTGCTCAACAACCAGGGCTCCGGCACCACCGCGCAGGTCGTCGCCGGCATCGACTGGGTGACGGCCAACGCCGTGAAGCCCGCCGTCGCCAACATGAGCCTCGGCGGTGGCGCGGACTCGGTCCTCGACGCGGCCGTGCAGCGGTCCATCAACTCGGGCATCACCTACGCCGTCGCGGCGGGCAACGAGTCGACCAACGCGAGCACGAAGTCGCCGGCGCGCGTCGCCGACGCCATCACGGTCGGCTCGACGACCAACACCGACGCCCGCTCCAGCTTCTCCAACTTCGGTGCGGTCGTGGACCTGTTCGCGCCCGGTTCCTCCATCGCCTCGGCGTGGAACAGCAGCGACACCGCCACGAACACCATCTCCGGTACGTCGATGGCCAGCCCGCACGTCGCCGGCGCGGCGGCGATCTACCTCGCCGCCAACCCGGGCTCGACCCCCGCCCAGGTCCAGGCCGGTCTCGTCGCGGCCGCTACGACCGGCGTCGTCGGCAACCCGGGCACCGGCTCGCCGAACCGCCTGCTGTACGTCGGCACCGGCAGCACCAACCCGCCGGACCCGGACCCCAAGAAGTTCGAGAACACCACGAGCTACCCGATCAACGACAACTCCACCGTGGAGTCGCCGGTGACGGTCACCGGGATCAGCGGCAACGCCCCGGCCGCGCTGAAGGTGCCGGTCAACATCTCCCACACCTACATCGGTGACCTCAGGATCGACCTGGTCGCTCCCAACGGCACGGTCTTCAACCTGAAGGCGTTCGGTACGGGCGGCAGCGCCGACGACGTGGTCACCACGTACACGGTCAACGCCTCCTCGGTCGCCGCCAACGGCACCTGGAAGCTGCGGGTCGCGGACAACGCCCGCTACGACACGGGCCGGATCAACAGCTGGGGCCTGCACTTCTGATCCCACCGCAGCCGCTGAACCGGACGGATGACACGCAAGGCCGGGGCAGCCACGATCCGTGGCTGCCCCGGCCCCGTCGCGTCAGCGGCGGTTGAGGCCGCGGTGGACGGCGGTGACCAGCTCACCGTCCTCCGTGTCCCCGTCCAGCGACCAGAACATCGCGCCCGCCAGGCCCTTGTCCCGGATGTACGAGGTCTTGGCGCGCAGCACCTGCGGGTCGTCGTACGTCCACAGCGTGGTCCCGTCGAAGAGCCAGGCATGGCCGTTCCCCGTGTCCCGGTGGACCTTGAACGTGCCGGAGGCGGCCAGCTTCTTGAGGACCTTGTAGTCCTCGTAGCCGTTGGCCCAGGTGGCCGGGGCGGGGCCGGTGGCCGGCTGGCCCAGTCCCTTGCCGCCGCCGGTCACCCCGGTCCAGCCCTGGCCGTACGTCGGCATGCCGACCACGAGCTTGTTCCTGGGAGCCCCGCGCTTCACCCAGTCCCGCACGGTCTGGTCGACGCTGAAGTCGTTCTTCGCGTAGAGCGCCGACTGCTGGGCCGTCTTCTTCTCGCCCGACACGTGGTAGTCGTAGCCCTGAAGGTTGACGAAGTCGAAGTCCTTCATCAGGCGCTTCACATCGAAGCCCGCGTCGATCGCCTTCGGGTTGGCGGGGACGTACGCCGACAGGTCGTAGTGCTGGGGCTTCGGCTTGTGGTGCCCGTGGCCGTGGCCCTTGCCCTGCGCGGACTTCGCCGCAGCCTCGGCCCGGCTCTTGGCGTACGCGTCGAGCTGGAGGCGGAACTCGCGGATCAGGGCGGTGAAGTTCTTCTTGTCCTCCGGGCGGAAGACGGTGCCCTCGTTGGCCGGTGAGCCGGGCCACTCCCAGTCGACGTCGATGCCGTCGAAGACGCCCGCCGCCGCGCCCTGGCCGCCGCGCGCCCCGTCCCGGGGCAGATTGCCCTTGATGTACAGGTCGATGCAGGAGGCCACGAGCGCCTTGCGGGAGGCCGCGGTGCGCACCGCGTCGGAGAAGTGGGTGGACCAGCTCCACCCGCCGAGCGAGATCATGACCTTGAGGCCGGGGTTCTTGGCCTTCAGCTTGCGCAGCTGGTTGAAGTTGCCCGCGAGCGGCTGGGTGTCGGTGTCGGCGACGCCGTCCACCGAGTTCGCCGCGTCGAGAGGGCGGGCGTAGTCCGCCCAGGCGTCGGCCTGGCCGGGGATGTTGCCGGTGAAGCACGTGCCCTCGGCGCTGACGTTGCCGAAGGCGTAGTTGATGTGGGTCAGCTTGGCCGCGGTCCCGCTGGTCTGCAGGTCGTTGACCTGGAAGTCGCGCCCGTAGACGCCCCACTGGGTGAAGTAGCCGATGTTCTTGTACGCGGGGCGGTGGTGGCCCTTGGAGCGGCCGTCGCCGCCCTGGCCGCTGCCGGCAGTCGCCGCGGGGGCCGCGCTCGCCACCAGGGCGAGGGTGACGCCGGCGATGGTCAGTCGGGACAGGTTTCTTCGACGCATGGGGCTCGTTCCTGTGCGTGGTCCGGTACGGGATCCGGTGCGGAAAGAACGTGGAGAGCCGTGCAGGGGTGTGTGGAGCACAGAGGCGTGCGGGGTGTGGGGGCGCTCTGGTCGTGCCGGTCGTGCTGTGCACAGGAAGGTATTGGTCTGGACCAAAAACGGTCAAGGGGTGGGGAGTTGGAGGGCGCCCCGGCGGCCTCGACGGACGGTGTCGGCTGCCGGAATCCGGGGCAGGGAATGTCCGGTAAGCGCCCTGGTGCTCGTGGTCGGTTCATGCGTGGTCCGCCGCAGCATCATCACATTGGGTGAAACTCTGGCCCATGCTTGCGGTGTACAACCCACGGTTGTCAGGCTGTTGCAGACTGTCAACCTGTTGGGAGTGGCCTGTGACTTTCGGTGAGCAGCCCGCCTATCTGCGCGTGGCGAGCGATCTGCGGGAGAAGATCGTCAACGGCGCGCTGCCGCCCCATACCCGCCTGCCGTCGCAGGCCCGCATCCGGGAGGAGTACGGAGTCTCGGACACCGTCGCCCTGGAGGCGCGCAAGGTCCTGATGGCCGAGGGGCTGGTCGAGGGCCGCTCCGGCTCCGGCACGTACGTCCGCGAGCGCCCCGTCCCCCGCATGATCGCCCGCTCCGGGTATCGCCCGGAGAAGGGTGCCAGCCCCTTCCGTCAGGAGCAGACCGCCGACGGGGTGCGCGGGACCTGGGAGTCCCGCAGCGAGCAGGAGGGGGCCAGCGCCGAGGTGGCCGAGCGGCTCGGCATCGAGCCGGGCGACCGGGTCATGCGGACGCACTACGTGTTCCGCGAGTCGGGCGAGCCGATCATGCTCTCCACTTCCTGGGAGCCCCTCGCCGTCACCGGGCGCACGCCGGTGATGCTCCCCGAGGAGGGGCCGCTGGGCGGCTGCGGGGTGGTCGACCGGATGGCGGCGATCGACATCGTCGTGGACAACGTGGCCGAGGAGGTCGGCGCGCGCCCCGGGCTCGCGGAGGAGTTGCTGGCGCTCGGCGGAGTGCCGGGCCATGTGGTCATCGTGATCGGGCGTACCTACTACGCCTCGGGGCGCGCGGTGGAGACGGCTGACGTCGTGGTGCCCGCCGATCGCTACCGGGTCGCTTACCACTTGCCGGTCAGATGAGTTGACGCCCCGTCGGATCCGGCGGTACGTCGGTGAGCAGCGGTGATGAGGCTCCCCAGGGGGCGCATCCAGTGGATGCGCCCCCTTCGTGATGGCCGGATGCGTATCTCTTTGTGTAAAGGCGCCTGCGCTGAGTGAAGGTCAGGCGTACGCTCGGGCATATGCGTACTGCGGTTTCCCGGGGATCCTTAGTGACGTGCACGCCAGTGGAGAGAGGGGCCATATGCGGGGGAGCGACACGATGAGTGACAGCGGTGCCGTGCTCCCGTGGCTGGTGATACGGCAGGACGACGGCGGTAACCGCTACCGCGTCGGCAGATACGCCACGCAGGCCGAGGCGCAGAAGGTCGCCGACGGGCTCGACGACCGCAGGCACCGCCAGGTGTACCGGGTGGAGCGCATGGGCCAGGGCGGCGCCGCCCGGTCCTGAGGTCGAGGGCGGTGGCCCGGTGGCCCCACCCGGCCCTTGAGGCCGCACACGGGCCCCTGGAGCTCCGTACGGCCCCCGATCGGGGCTGGGGCCGCGTCACGACCGAGCCCGGGTGCGCCCGAGTCGCCGGGGCGCTGGGGCGAGCCCTGGGGGAGCCGCGCTCCAGGACCCTGCCGCGCGGGCGGTAGGGTCCCGCTCGTCCGGGGCGCGGTGTTCCGGGCGTGGTGTCCCGTCCGGGTGGTGCCCCGGGCGCGCGGGGCGGGCGAGGGTGGAGTGCGCGGTGATGGGCGGGTGGCGTCGGTGCTGATCGACACGGTGGCGTGGGTGCGGATCGAGGGCGGCAGGATCCTCTGCGCCCGCCCCCGGGGCAAGGACGTCTTCTACATCCCGGGCGGCAAGCGCGAGGGCGCCGAGAGCGACCTGCAGACCCTGCTGCGCGAGATCGAGGAGGAGCTGACGGTCGGCCTGATCCCGGAGACCGTCGTCCACGCCGGTACGTACGAAGCGCACGCCCATGACGGTCCGGGCGCCCCCCTCGTACGGATGAGCTGCTACTACGCCGACTATCGCGGTGTCCTGGCCGCCAGCAGCGAGATCGAGGAGGTGGCGTGGTTCTCCTACGCCGACCGCTCGCTCGTGCCCCCGGTGGACCAACTCCTCTTCGACGACCTCGAAGCCACCGGCGAACTGCGCTGAGCCGCGCGGCCCCGGGCCGGGGCCGGGGCCCTCGTGCGCGGGCACGCCCCCTGCGTCCGTATGCACCAAACAACCCTGCGTGCGGTAGTGACCGATGAATGGTGGGTATGGGCTGTTTAGTCCCCATTTATCCATGGGGTGAGCCCCTGGTCGGCCCTGGGAAGTGATCGGCGTGATCGATACCGAAGGCGACTGCGCCGAGTGGACCTTCCCGGCCGAACCGGGCTCCGTGCGCGGCGCCCGGCACGCCGTCCGCGACGCCCTGGACTGCTGGGGCCTGGACCCGTCCGTCGGCGACACGACCGTTCTGCTGGTCAGCGAGCTGGTCACCAACTCCCTCCAGCACGCCTCCGGGCCCATCGGCGTACGGCTGGAGCGCCTGCGTCCGAAGGCGGAGAGCAACGGGTCCGGTGATCTGACCGGAGACTTCTCCACGGACCTCCGGCTCGCCGGCCGCCCGGCGACCGCCCCCGGGCTGCTCGTGGAAGTCTCCGATCCGCTTCCGGATCCACCCACCGAACGCAGCGCGGGCCCCGACGACGAGGGCGGCCGGGGACTGCAGCTCGTGGCCTGTTCCGCACGCCGCTGGGGGACTCGTCGCGGAAAAAGCGGCAAGACGGTGTGGTTCGAGCTGGCTCTGCCTGGTTAGGAGTGGGGAGGGACGCACAGCGATCACCAGAGGTCGGGCAGAACCTGGCTGAAAGGGACTGAGACCGTGCTGTGATCGTGAACGCCGTGTCGGTCGGGGCCGTAGTGCTGAATACTGCGGGCAGGACCGGTCCGGTGTGTGAGCTGGAGGGGACGGTCGCGTGAGCGAAATACCTGGGACAACGGGCGACGTCGTGTGGCAGAGCAGTCCGCCCGGCTCGATCTACGACTACATCAGGGTCGCCTCCTTCTCGATCGGGCCGGACGGTCTGATCGAGCAGTGGAGCCGCCGGGCCGCCGGCCTCTTCGGCATGGCCGCGGACGAGGCGATCGGGCGTGATCCGGTCGAGGCCTTCATGCCCGTCGAGCTGCGCTCGGACGGCCACCGGCGGGTCGGCGAGATCCTGGACGGCAAGGAGTGGACCGGCCTCGTCCCGTTCCGGACGCCGGGCGAGGGCGGGGCGCACGGGCTCGCCGAGGTCTATGTGATGCCCAGTGAGACGGCCCGGGGCGAGCGGGCCGCGCTCTGTATCGTCGTGGACGTCCGCGCGTTGCGCAGGATCGAGACCGACCTCGCCGCTTCGCAGGCCATATTCGGCCAATCTCCCTTCGGCTTCGTGCTGTTCGGTACGGACTTCACCGTCGTCCGGGCCAACCAGCGCTTCGCGACCGTCTTCGGCGGCGCGGCCGACGACCACCGGGGCCGTACGGTCGAGGACTACCTCCCCGCCCCCGAGGCCGAACGGCTGGGGGCCACGCTGAAACGCGTCCTGGAGACCGGAGAGTCCGTCACCGACCTCCAGCTGGTCGGCCCCACCCCCGGCGGCACCGGCCGCCGCCACTGGTCCATGAACCTCTACCGGGTGCACAGCGGCGCCGGCCGCCCCGTCGGGGTCGCGGGGCTCGCCACCGATGTCACCCGACGCCACATCGCCGCCCGCGAGGCCGCCAGCGCCCGCCGCAACCTCGCCCTGCTCAACGAGGCCAGCGCCCGCATCGGCAACTCCCTCGACCTGGAGACCACCGCCCGCGAACTGCTCGACGTGGCCGTCCCCGGCTTCTGCGACCTGGCCGCCGTCGACCTCTACCAGGGTCTGCTCACCGGCGAGGAGGCCGCTCCCGGCTCCTGGGCGCCCCCGCACCGCGAGTCCGGCGGCGGCTCGGCCGAGCTGCGCCGGGTCGCCCACGCCAGCGCCGTCGCCGACGCGCTGCCCACCGCGGTGGCGGGCAGCGCCGTCCCGGGCCCCGACGACCTGCCGCCCGCGCTCGGCTCCGTCCACCGCTTCCCGTTCGGCTCGCCCTGCGCGGTGGCCCTGCGCTCGGGCCGCGTGGAGGACGTCCCCGGCGACGACATGGGGTTCGTGCAGTCCACGCTCGCCGTCCCGATGGTCGCCCACGACACCGTCGTCGGCCTCGTCCAGTTCTCCCGGACGAAGGGGAGCGAGCCGTTCGGGGAGCGGGACCGGGCGCTCGCCACCGAGCTGGCCGCCCGCGCCGCCGTCTGCATCGACAACGCCCGCCTCTACCGCCGCGAGCACGAACGCGCCCTGATCCTCCAGCGCAGCCTGCTGCCCCCCGGCGACCCCGAGGCCGCCGGGCTCGACATCGCCTGCCGCTACCTTCCCGGCAACGCGGCCACCGAGGTCGGCGGCGACTGGTTCGACGTCATCGAACTGCCCGGCCACCGCACCGCCCTGGTCGTCGGGGACGTCATGGGCCGGGGGCTGCGGGCCGCCGTCGCCATGGGCGAACTCCGCACCGCCGTCCGCACGCTGGCCCTGCTCGACCTGGAACCCGCCGAAGTGCTCTCCGCCCTGGACGAGGTCGCGCGCGGCCTCGGCTCCCCGGGCGGCGGCGAGCGCAGCGAGGGGCTCGGCGGCAGCGGCGGCGCCCAGTGGCCCTCCCGTGCCGCGCAGCGCTCCCGCGAGGCGGACCTCTCCGAGGTGTATCTGGCGACCTGTGTGTACGCGGTCTACGACCCGGTCACCCGGCGCTGCACGTTCGCCAACGCCGGGCACATGCCTCCGGCCGTGGTCGAGCCCGGCAAGCCCGCCCGGCTCATCGACGTACCGCCCGGGATGCCGCTGGGCGTGGGCGGCGAGCCGTTCGAGGAGGTGGAGGTGGAGCTGGCCGAGAACGCCCTGCTCACCCTCTACACCGACGGGCTCGTGGAATCCCGTGACCAGCCGCTCGACGAGGGCCTGGACGCCCTGCGCACCGTGCTGACGGGGCCCCAGATGCCCCTGGAGGACGCCTGCGACTTCGTCCTCTCCACGCTCGACACCCGCCACGGCGAGGACGACATCGCGCTGCTGATGGCCCGGATCCAGGGCCTGCCTGAGGAGGCGGTGGGGGACTGGCGGCTGCCGCGCGAACCCCGCTCGGTGGGGCGCGCCCGCGAGCTGACCCGCTCCCAGCTCACGACCTGGGACCTGGACGACCTGGTCGACACCACGGAACTGCTCGTCAGCGAGCTGGTCACCAACGCCCTGCGGTACGGCGAGGGCGAGATCCGGCTCCGGCTGCTGCGCGACCGCACCCTGGTCTGCGAGGTGTGGGACGCCGGACTCGTCCAGCCGCGCCGCCGTCGGGCCCGTGACACCGACGAGGGCGGGCGCGGGCTCCAGCTGGTCGGCCTGCTCAGTGCCGCCTGGGGCGCGCGCCGGACCCCGCGCGGCAAGACCGTCTGGTTCGAACTGGCCCTGCCGGACGGGGAACCGGCCGCGGAGCTGTCGGTGGAGCAGCTGCTGAGCATGTACTGAACCGGCAGGCCCGTCACGTGGAACCCGCCTTCCGGCCGGCCGCCGACGCCTTGGCGCCCCACTCGGCCGCCGCCTCCACGTCCTCCTGGTGGTCCCGCTCCGTCAGCCGGAGGCTGCCGACCCCGGGGGCCGCCTCCATCCGCTCGCGGCGGGGGTGGTGCGGGTCGTGGAGCGCCGCCTGCGCCGGGCGTACGCGAACACGGCGAGCGCCCCCGCTCCCGCGACGACCACCACCGGCATGATGAAGTCGCCCGTGCCGGAGGGGCCGGAGGCCCCGGAGCCGGGGTCGGCGGGGCCGGGGCTGATGGCGGGGGCGGTCACCGGTTGCCCGGCCAGCACGGAGACGTACCCGTCCGCCGCCCCGATCGCGGCCCCCGCCCAGTCGTGTTTGCGCAGGGCGGGCTCGATGGCGGTGGACGCCACCTCGCGCAACTGCTCGTCGGTGAGCCGGGAGTCGGCGTCCACGGAGTAGGCGTAACTCCGGGCGTGGGTGGCCACGGAGAGCAGCACGTCGTCCTGTCCCAGCCCGTTGCGGTCGGCGGTCTCGTCGCTCCACGCCTGTCCGGGCCGTCCGGAGAAGTCGCGTACGTACACCACGAAGAGCTGGATGCGCCGCTCGGCGTAGAGCCGGTCGAGGGCGTCCTCCACGGCGTCCGCACGGTCGCGGAGCGCGCCGACCCGGTCGGTGATCTGGCCGTCCCGGGACAGCTCCACCGGGTCCTCCGCGCGAGCCTCCACGGCGCCGGGCAGAGCCAGCCAGCACCCGGCGACGAGCGTGGCCAGCAGGCCGGTGAGCAGGGCCCTGCCGGGTCTGGCGCCCTGGATACGGTCCACGAAAGGCGTCACGTTCGTGAGGCTATGTCCGGGTTCCGGTCCTCGCGACCGGAGTTTCGGCCGGCCTCCCGCACGGGTCTGCGCTGTTCGGATGAAAGGGTGCGGCGGCCCGCGCGTCCGGGCTCGGAAGCCCTGGCCTCCCACACGGGATGGGCAAATGTAGAGAAACCGCAACAAGACAGGCCCCACGTGGGTGACCCGGCCGAAGCCTGGAGATGTCACATGACCGGCCTTCAGCTCTCCGTCGTCGTGCCGTGCTTCAACGAGGCCGAGGTGCTCGGTACCTTCCACAGCGCCCTGCTCACCGTCCTCGAAGGGCTCTCCACGCCGTTCGAGATCTGTTATGTGGACGACGGCAGCGGCGACGCCACCCGGGAACTCCTCGCCACCCTCGCCCTGCGCGACCGGCGCGTCCGCTACACCGCCTTCAGCCGCAACTTCGGCAAGGAGGCCGCCATACTCGCCGGTCTGCGCATGTCGCGCGGGGCGGCGGTGGTCATCATGGACGCAGACCTCCAGCACCCGCCCGGGCTGATCCCCCGCATGCTCGAACTCCACCGCCACGGCTACGACCAGGTCATCCCGCGCCGCGACCGGGCGGGCGAGGGCGTGGTGCGCGCCACGCTGAGCCACACGTACTACGCGCTGGTGCGGCGCTGCATGGACGTGGAGCTGATCGACGGCTCGGGCGACTTCCGGCTGCTGTCCCGGCGGGCCGTCGAGAGCGTCCTCTCCCTCCCCGAGAGCAACCGGTTCTCCAAGGGGATCTTCTCCTGGATCGGCTTCGACACGGTCAGCTTCCGCTATCGCAACAGCGAGCGGGTGGCCGGGCGGTCGAAGTGGGGCAGCAGACGGCTGCTGAACTACGGCATCGACGGGCTCCTCTCCTTCAACAACCGCCCCCTCCGCCTCGCCATCTACACCGGCTTCTGGGTCCTCTTCTCGGCCCTGGCGTATGCGCTGTGGACGGTGATCACCGTCGTCCTGCACGGCGCGGACACCCCCGGGTACGCGACCCTCCTCACCGCCGTCGTCGCGCTGAGCGGCATCCAACTGGTCACCCTCGGCGTCATCGGGGAGTACGTGGGCCGGATCTACCACGAGGCGAAGCACCGCCCGCCGTACGTCGTGCGGGAGACCGACGCGACCTGCCGGACCCCGCGGGAGCGCCGGCTGCCGACCGGGACGCTGGTCATCGGGGAGCCGGACGGTTCCGCGGACCCGTCCGCGGCTCCGGAGCCGTCCTCCACCCGGTCCCGTACCGCCCGCCAGTTCGGCAGCTTCGTCCTCATCGGCTGTGTGAACACCGCCGCCTACCTGGGCGTCTACGCCTCGCTGAACCGGTGGATCCCCTACCTCGTGGCCCATGTCCTCGGCTACGCGGTCGGCGTCGTCTGCTCGTTCCTCCTCAACTCCCACGTCACCTGCCGGACGAAGCCCACCTGGCGTGCGTTCGTCCGCTATCCCCTCTCCAGCCTGGTCAATCTGGTGGCGTCCGGAGCACTGCTCTACGGCGCGGTCAGTGTTCTCGGGATGGACAAGAACCTCGCCGCGCTGGCGGCCGGGGTCATCGTCACGCCGGTCTCGTTCCTGCTGGCACGGTGGGCGATCATGTCCGGCCGCCGGACCCGGACCACCGGCCCGGCCGAGGTGTCCGTACCGGAGAGGGCACAGCGGCCGCGGTCGCTGCCGACCCACCCGGCGGACCACCGGCCCGGCGCGGACCGCCCGGCTCCGGACCGTCCGATGGCCGACCGGACGCTCACACCGAGGACCGGGGAGAAGAGTTGAGCGGGAACACCCCGAGGACGACGCCCCCGGCGAACGCACACCCCGGCCGGGCCCGGGAGCCGGATCCGGAAGCGGCCCGAGCCCGGGGAGGAGGCCCCGGCCCCCGGACCGCGCTCTGGGTCACCGCCCTCGCTCTCCCGCCCCTCGTCCTGCTCGCCGCCGCGTCCTGGTCGGGACGGTGGGTGCGGCCCAGCGCCGACGACTGGTGCTTCCTGCCCGCCGTACGCGACGACGGGATCACCGGCCTGGTCGGCAGGTTCTACTTCGACGACAACGGGCGGGTCGCCAACGCGCTGCTGGTCGGCACCTACGCGAAGTTCCAGGTCGCCGGACACCAGTGGTTCCCGGCAGTGAGCGCGGTCCTCATCCTCGCCGTCCTCTGGGCGGTGGCCGTCGTGGCGCTGCGCCGGGGCGGGGTCCGCGTCCCGCGCGGGCTGCCGCTGCTGCTGGCCGCGATGGTGGCCGCGCTCTTCCTTCTCGTCACGCCGAACACGTACAAGACGTTCTACTGGCCCGCCGCCTCGGTCTCCCACACCCTGCCCCCGGTCCTGGCCTGCGCCGCGCTGGTCCCGCTGCTGCTCGCCCGCACCCGCCGCGGGCGGGGGTTCGCCCTCGGTGCCGCGCTGCTCGCCGGCGCCTTCGTCGCCACGCTCTCCGAGGAGACGGCGATCGTGGTGGTGATGGTGCTGCTGGCCGTGCTGTTCCTGAGCGGGCGGCTCGCCCCCGCCCCGGTACGGGGGTTCGTCCGACTGTGGTGCGCGACGGGCATCGCCGGGACGGCCGCGGGCGCCCTCGTCCTCATCACCTCCCCCGGCTCGATCCACCGCCGCGAACGGTTCGGCGCCCAGACCACCTCCCTCCTCGCCCCCGACTCCCTCGCCGCCTCGCTGCGCGCCTTCGCGGAGATCACCGTCACGGTCGTCACGACGGGGCAGTACGCGGGCGCGGTCGCGGTCGGTGTGCTCCTCGGCCTGCTCGCCACCCGCCGGGACGGCCGCCCCCTCCGCCCGTCGCCCCACTGGCCGCTGCTCGCCTGGACCGGCCTGCTCACGCTGCTCGTCTCCGGCTATCTCTGCACGGTGATCGCGTACCCGGTCTTCCGGGACCGCGTGAGCGACCCCAGCGCCAACCGCCTCTGGAACGACTACCTCCTGCTGTACGTGATCCTCCTCGTCGCGGCCGGGACACTGCTGGGCCTGGCGGTACGGCAGTACGTACGGCGTACGGCCCCGGTGAAGGCCGGGTGCGCCGTGCTCTGCGTGCTGGTCTGCTTCGGCCCGGCGGTCTCGCTGCTCGACCTGGACACCACCATGCGGGCCCGGGCGGAGAGGTGGGACGCGCAGGACCGGCGGCTGCGGGCGGGGGCGGCGGACGGCGAGCGCGTGCTGCCGTACGAACGGCTCGTGATCAGCAGCATGCTGGAGCCGTTCAGCCGGGGCGGTGCCGCCTACTGGCCGGGCGGCTGCGTGGCGGACTACTACGGCCTGGAACGCGTCACGGACGCGACGCGCACGCCTGCGAACGGGAGGTGAGCCGGGCGGGGAGTGCGGCCGGGGCCCCTGCCGACCGGATCTCCCGGGGCGCGTGGGGGAACCGCCGCCAGGCCGCGGTGACCAGCCACCTCTTGGGTCGAAGCGGACCCGGGCCCCTCCGGTGCGAGCGCCCGCCCGCCGACATCCTCGGCCGGGCGGCGGAGCCGTCCCTCGGGCCGGCCCCGGGGCGGACTCGGGGTAGGTGCGACCGGAGAGGTACGCGGGTCCGCCTCAGAGTCTGACGTTTCCCGGTCATACGCGCACGAAGATGGAGGGAAGGAAACGGAAGGGACAAGAAGACTTCCGGACCATGACAGGCAGAGAGCAGGAGACGACATGCGTGGCGTTCTGGTGGGCGTGGTGGGCACCGTGGTGGTGCTCGGGGTGGCGGGTGCGGTGGCCGTACCGCAGGCCAAGGAGTGGTACGAGGGCCGCCATGAGCAGACCTCCTCGTACGCCACCGGCAAGGCCGCGAAGGCCGAGCGCCCCTCCGTCCCCCGCTGGCTCCCGGACGACGCCGCGTCCGTCGAGTACGCCATGCGCACGACCGGCGGCGAGCGCATCCTCAAGGCCACGCTGAGCGGCGACGGCCTCCCCGCCTCCTGTACGCCGCTGGACGCCGGGGCGAAGAAGGCGCCGGCCCCCGAGATCAGCGCCTCCTGGTTCCCCTCCGGCGCGGCGAGCGGTGCGCGGGGCCGCTGTGGCTCCTACTACGTGTCGCTGGAGGACCACACGCTGTACGCCTGGCAGACGAACGAGGACTGGGTGGAGGAGAACCGCAGGTCGGCGCAGTAACGTTCCCGCCACGCCGCGCCCCGAACCGCTTGCGCGTCCCCCCACCTCCCTCCCGGCCCGACGCATCCGAGGTCACCAGTGATCGCCTTCGTACCGACAGCAGTCTTCCTCCTCTGGTTCTGCTGGGGCGTGCGGCAGGACCGCCGCCAGTTCCGCAACGCGGTGCTGCTCGGGCTGACCGTGCTGAGCCTGTCGTTCGCGCTGCTGACACAGGTGGACCGGCTGCCGGGAAACCTGGCCGTCCCGGTGTACACGCTGGTCTTCCTCGTCCCCGCGCTGGCGGTAGTGGTCCTCGGCGGCTTCCTGGTGGGCAACGGACTGACGATGCTCCGCAAGGAGGGCCGCAGCCCGGCCAACCTGCTGTCGGGCCTGGCGGGCCTGGCCATCTTCGCCGTCCTGGCACTGGTGGCCAGCGCCGACTACGTGGGCAGCTCGTACGCGTACCAGTCCTTCATCCTGGCCGTCGTGCTCGTCACCGGCTACGTGGCCTTCCTCTTCCTCTGCTTCCTCGCCTACGCCTTCCTGTACGGCCGCATCCGGGTGCGCGGGGACGTGGACTTCGTGGTCGTCCTGGGCTCCGGCCTGATCGGCGGGGAGCGGGTGCCTCCGCTGCTCGCATCGCGGCTGCGGGCCGGACTCCGCATCCAGAGGCAGCAGGCGGCGCGGGGCGCGGACGCCCCCGTGCTGCTGGTCTCCGGCGGACAGGGCCCGGACGAGAAGCTGCCGGAGGCGGAGGCCATGGGGCGCTGGCTGGTGGCGGAGGGCGCCGACCCGGCGCTCGTACGGGAGGAGTCGCGGTCCCGTACGACCACCGAGAACCTGCGCTTCAGCCGACGGCTGATGGAGGGGACCGACGCGGGCTACGTCTGCGTCGTGGTGACCAACAACTTCCACGCCTTCCGCGCCGCGATGACGGCCCGCCGGGAGGGCGTGCGCGGCCAGGTGATCGGCTCCCCGACCGCCGCGTACTTCTGGCCGAGCGCCACCATCCGGGAGTTCGTCGCCGTCTTCTGGGAGAACCGGGTCGTCAACGCCGTCCTGTGCACGCTGCTCGTGGCGCTGGCGGTGGTCGTGGGGATGCGGTGGTAGGCCCCTGCCCGCCCCGCCGACCGGTGCGCGTCACCGCCTGGGCTGAGCCTTGCTGCCCGGCCCGTACGCCCTCGAAGACGTGCGGGCTCCCACCGGCCGACCGGCCGGGGAGAGCCCGCACGTGTGGGGGTGCCGAGGAACAGGCGTCAGATGCCGCAGCTCGGGGCCGACCAGAAACGGCCGCTGCCGCCGGCGACGTGGGTGTGGTCGTTGTGGCCCGGGTAGCCGGGGCCGAGGATCTCGGTGAAGCCGTGGTTGCGTGCGGCCTTCGCGAGTGCGCAGAAGCCCTGGGACCCGGCGCCGAGGTCGGCCGCGTGCCCGTACATGTGGCGGCTGTTGGAGGCACCGCCGACGGCGCTGTTGCAGGAGACGCTGCGGAAGCCGCCGTTGACGACGACGGGGCGGTCACCCAGGGCGTGGCGCATGGCCTGGAGCTTCCACATGGTCACCAGGGCGTTGGCGCGCGCGGTGGCGGCGCTGACCTTGCCGCCGGACCAGTCGGAGTTGCAGCGGTTCAGTTCGGCGTACGTGAAGTTGACCGGGGTGCAGTCGCTGCTCTGCAACTGGTAGATCTTGTTGAACGTCTGCGTCCCGGCGATGCCGTCCGCCGCCAGCCCGTACGCGGCCTGGAAGCGCGCCACGGCCGCCTTCGTGGCCGGACCGAAGGATCCGTCGATGGCGAGCTGGTTCCCGGTGCCGGGGTAGCCCGAGACCCGGATCTGGAGCTGGCGCACGGCCTCTCCGCTGGAGCCCTCGCGGAGCGTGCCGCTCCAGGTGTAGCAGGCGGCGGACGTGCCGAAGTCACCGGAGGCGGAGGCCTTCACGGCGGGGGCGGTGACCGCGTCCTGGGAGGCGGGGGCGGCGGAGGCGGAGGTGCCGCCGAGGGCGAGCACCGCGCCCGCGAAGGTCGCGAGCAGGAATCCGATGGAGCGTGAGCGCATGGGACAGCACCTCTTCGTCGTCGAGCGGGGCGGCCGGTGAGCGTTCGCTGAGCGGTTCCGAGCCTGTGGCGCGAGCGCGAGGGCGTCAAGGCCATGACAACTAGCTGCAAGCCGATCGGTGGTCGATGCGGCAATTGGGTGCGGTTGCGCGCGCGGAGCGCTGTCCGGAAGCTGCCACAGGCCGGGCGTTCGGTGTCGGGAACGCCGTTCTCGTCACGGGTCGGCACGCGCGACCCGGGCCCCCGGCAGGGCTGCCGGGGGCCGGGGGCGGGTGGGTCAGGGGCGGTGCCGCAGCTGCCGCAGCGCCGCCGTACCGGCGTACCGGGCGCTGTCTCCCAACTGCTCCTCGATGCGCATCAGCTGGTTGTACTTGGCGGTACGGTCCGAGCGGGAGAGCGACCCGGTCTTGATCTGGCCGCATCCCGTGGCCACCGCCAGATCCGCGATGGTCGTGTCCTCCGTCTCGCCGGACCTGTGGGACATGACGACGGTGTACCCGGCGTGGTGGGCGGTGTCGACGGTGGCCAGGGCCTCGGTCAGCGTGCCGATCTGATTGACCTTCACCAGAACGGAGTTGGCGACACCGGCCGCGATCCCCTCGCGCAGGACGGCCGCGTCGGTGCAGAACACGTCGTCCCCGGTGAGCTGGCAGCGCGCGCCGACCCGAGCGGTCAGCTCCCGCCACCCGGCCCGGTCGTCCTCGGCCATCGGGTCCTCGATCGAGACGACGGGGTAGGAGTCGATCAACTTGACCAGGTAGTCGACCTGTTCGGCGGGGGTGCGCCGGACGCCCTCCCCGGTGTAGTCGTAGACGCCGTCGCGGAAGAACTCCGACGACGCCGGGTCCATGACCAGCCCGATGTCGGTTCCCGGCCGGTACCCCGCGCGCTCGACGGCGGCGACGACGAAGTCCAGGGCTTCCTCGGCGGTGCGCAGCGAGGGCGCGAAGCCGCCCTCGTCGCCGACGCCCGTGGAGTGCCCGGCGGCGAGGAGGTCCCGGCGCAGGGTGTGGAAGACCTCGGAACCCATCCGTACGGCCTCGGCGAAGGTGGGCGCGCCGATGGGAGCGATCATGAACTCCTGGAAGTCCAGCGGGTTGTCGGCGTGGGCGCCGCCGTTGACGATGTTCATCATCGGCACGGGCAGCAGTCGGGCACCCGAGCCGCCGACGTACCGGAAGAGCGGCAGGCGGTGAGCGGCGGCCGCGGCCTTCGCGGCGGCCAGCGAGACCCCGAGGACGGCGTTCGCGCCGAGCCTGGACTTGGTGGGCGTGCCGTCCGCGGCGACGAGGGCGGCGTCGAGCCCGGCCTGGTCCTCGGCCTCGCGGCCGATGGCGGTGGCGGCCAGCTCCGTGTTGACGTGGTGCACCGCCCGGTCGACGCCCTTGCCGTGCCAGCGGCCCGGGTCGCCGTCGCGGAGTTCGACGGCCTCGCGGGCCCCGGTGGAGGCGCCGGAGGGGACGGCGGCCCGCCCGATGGACCCGTCCACCAGTTCCACGTCCACTTCGACGGTGGGGTTGCCCCTGCTGTCGAGGATGTGGCGGCCGGTGACGGAGGTGATGGCGGTCATGGGGGTGAGTCCTTCCCGTTGGCGCACGCGTGTGCCGTGGCACACATGCCGGGGCCCGGCTGCGGCGACGGTGGCGCTGGTCCCGGCGGAAAGAACTCTACAGCAATGCTGCGCAGCTGAGCTGAACAGTTGAACTGTTCACTTCTTCCCTCCTGGCTACGCTGCGTTAATATTCGGTATGCCTCTTCCGGAGTCCGCCGCCGTCGCCGCCGAACTGCGTGCCGCGACGGGAAAGCTCACGCGCCGCGTGAAGCGTGAGGACCAGATGCCGGTCGGCCAGGTGGCCGTCCTCGGTGCGCTGGACCGCAGTGGTGCGATGACGACCAGTGAACTGGCGGCCGACCAGCGGGTCCGCCCGCAGTCCATGGCCCGGTCCGTCGGCCTGCTGATGGACCAGGGCCTGATCACCCGCCGCGCCCACCCGACCGACGGCCGCAAGAGCCTGGTCGAGCTTTCGGCCGCGGGCCGGGAGCTGCTGGAGGAGGAGCGGGGGCGCAGGACGGACTGGCTCGCCCACGCGATCGAGTCGGAACTGGCGCCCGACGAGAGGGAGTTGCTGGCACGGGCGATCGGCCTGGTGGAGCGGCTCGCGGCACACTGATCCGGCCCCGGCCTGGTGGTGCGCCCCGAGGAGTCGTTCGCGGGCAGCGGTCGTGCGCATCGCTCTCGGGGCGGCCGTCACCGCCGGCCCTACGCGGCGGAGGAGGCTGGACGCCCGGGCCGGCCCGTGGTCGTGTCCGTTGCCACGGGCGGAGCGGACGGCGGGAGGGGGCGGCGGCCCCGTCAGAGGGCTGCCTCTGGCTGCCACTCCCGCCTGAGCAGCCCGAACACCCAGGTGTCGGATACCTCGCCGTTCACGACGCACTCCTCCCGCAGGGTGCCCTCCCGGACGAAGCCCACCTTCTCCAGCACCCGGGCGGACGCGAGGTTGCGGGTGTCGGTCTCGGCCTGGACCCGGTTCAGGTCCAGCGTGTCGAACGCCCACCGCAGCACGGCGTGCGCGGCCTCCGTCGCGTAGCCGTGGCCCCACGCGGTCTCGTCGAGGCAGTAGCCCAGGGACGCGCTGCGGTACTCCGGGTTCCACCGGGCCAGCATGCACCAGCCGACGAAGGTGCCGTCAAAGGCCCGGTCGAGGGCCACCCGTACCCCGGAGCCCTCGTCCGCCATGGTCTGGCACATCGTCAGAAAGCGTTCGGCGCGGGCTTGTTCGGTCCAGGCCGGGGAGTCCCAGTAGCGCATCACCTCGGCGCTGCTGTGCAGGGCGAAGAGCGTGTCCGCGTCGGCGGCCGTGAAGGGGCGCAGCCGCAGGCGGGCGGTGCTCAGGGTGGGGGTGGTCAGAGGCATGCGCACCATTCTGCTGTCCCGAGGGGTTTCAGGACACCGAATACCGTGTCCGGCTGCGGATGTCGCGGGCTGTCACTCCGCGTGGGTGTGCACGCTCACCGCGTAGCCGCCGCCCGGGTGGAAGGTGTCGCCGCTCCACGTGGCGTACCGCCGGAGCAGAATGAGCCCGGCCTCGGCGCACCAGGTGTCGAACTCCGTGAGCGTGACCGTGGGTTCGGGCAGGGGGAGGTGGGCCGCGTCCAGGCCCATGCCGGTGACCAGCAGACCGCCGGGGCGCAGGGTGGCGGCCAGTTGGCGGACGACGGTCGGCTCGGTGCCGGGGGCCAGGAGCGGAATGACGTTTCCGGCGGCAAGGGCCAGGTCGAAGCCCGGCTCCAGGGCGAGGGCGTCCAGGCGGGCCAGGTCGCCCAGGAGCCATTCCTGGGCGGGGGCCTGCCGGCGGGCGACGGCGAGCATCGAGGCGTCGACGTCCACGCCGGTGCACCGGTGGCCCAGCTCGGTGAGCCGGATCGCGATGCGGCCGGTCCCGCAGCCCGCGTCGAGAACCCGTGCGCCGGGCTTCAGCAGGGCCGCGCAGAACGTGGCCTCGCCGTGGACGTCGTGGCCCGACGCCGCCAGCCGCGCGAAGCGGAGCGCGTACTCCTCACCGCCCTGTCCACCAGTCAGCTCCGCCCAGCGGTCGGGTTGCCCAGTCATGTGCTGTGTGCCTTCCGGTCGGCCGTCCTCGAAAGGACGAGCGTTCCGTCTCAGCGTCCCCGTGTCCAGCGGAACTCGATCCCGGCAGGGAGGCACGACGTTCCTCCGGGCGGGTGAGCTTCCCGTACGTCCCCGCCGTGTCGGCGCCGCCTCCCGCGCGCAGGCGCTTTCAGTGGGGGGCAGGAATCAGTGTGATCAACTGCAAATGCCACCAAGCAAGCACTATCCGGTCCATCCGGTACGGGGTGGTCCGGGCCGGCCCCGGAGGTATCAGCCATGTCCCACGTCGGCGTCCCGCGCGGGACGGTACGAAAGCGCCGCTCGCTCGCGCTCCTCACAGCGGGGGTGCTCACGATCCCCGCCCTCGCGGGGTGCAGCTCCGACAGCGAGGAGACCTCCCGGGGGGTCCCGCAGGACATCGCTCCCGCCGCCCGTGACCGCGTCGCCGACGGGTCGACGGTGAACTGGGCCGTCGACGCGATGCCCACCACCCTCAACGCCTTCCAGGCGGACGCCGACGGCGCCACCACCAGGATCACCGGCGCCCTGCTGCCCACGCTCTTCCCGATGGACGCGACCGGGCAGCCGAAGCTCAACCCGGACTACCTGGAGTCCGCGAAGATCATCGAGCGCGAGCCCAAGCAGGTCGTGCTCTACAAGCTCAACCAGCAGGCGGTCTGGAGCGACGGCCGTGAGATCGGCGCCCCCGACTTCGTCGCCCAGTGGCGGGCGCTCAGCGGCAAGGACTCCGCCTTCTGGACCGCCCGCAACGCCGGTTACGAGCGCATCCAGAAGATCGAGCGCGGCGCCGACGACCTCCAGGTCCGGGTCACCTTCGCCAAGCCCTACGCGGACTGGCGCTCCCTCTTCTCACCGCTCTACCCGAAGGAGGTCACCGGCTCGCCGGACACCTTCAACGACGGAGCGCGCACCACCCTGAAGAACACCGCCGGCCCCTTCCAGCTCAAGAGCGTGAGCAAGGCCAAGGGGACCGTCACCCTCACCCGCAACCCCCGCTGGTGGGGTGACAAGGCCAAGCTGGACACCCTCGTCTTCCGGGCCGTCGCCCCCAAGGACCGCACCAAGGCCCTCGCGGACGGCACCGTCCACGTCACCGACGTCGACTCCGCCACCGCCAACCGCATCGCCCTCGCCCTCCGCGACGGCAAGAACGGCGGGCAGTCCCTCACCCACGGTCCCGGCGCCGATCTCACCCCCGCCGCCGCCCTGCGCTCCTGGGCCCTGGCACACGGCTCCGACGAGGAGCAGGCGGAGATCGCCCAGGCCGCCCGGGAGAAGACCCGCAAGGCCGTCGCCGCGTACGGGGCGGAGCAGAAGGCCCTGCGCGGCTACACCGTACGCAAGTCCCTGGAGCCGGCCTACACCCAGCTCGCGCTGAACGGCGAGTCCGGCCCGCTCGCGGACGACCGGGTCCGCCGGGCGGTGGCCCGGGCCCTGGACCGCCAGGAGCTCGCGGAGACCGTCCTCAAGCCGCTCGGGCTCCCGGCGAAGCCGCTCGGCAGCCACCTGGCCCTGGCCGGACAGCCCGGCTACAAGGACGGCAGCGGGGCGCTCGGCGAGCAGAACACCGAAGAAGCCCGGGCCCTGCTGGCCGACGCGGGGTGGACCCGGGGCGGCGCGGCCGAGAAGCCGAAGGACTCCGAGGCGGGCAGCGAGGCGGAGAAGAAGACGGAGAAGGAGCAAGCCGAGAAGAAGGGCACCGAGAAGACCCAGGAGAAGGACGAGAAGAAGACCGACAAGACCGAGGCCGACGCCGACAGGAAGACCGAGGACAAGGAGGACAAGGAGGACAAGGAGAAGAAGGCCGAGGACAAGGACGAGAAGAAGAGCGACCAGGCCGCCACCGGCTCCGACGACAGCGCCGCCTCCCGCGCCGAGGGCCTCTACATCGTCGGCCAGGACAACAAGCCCGGCGCCCGTCCCGTCCAGGGCCTCGACGCCTCCTCCCCGGTCCTCTCACCCTCCCGCACCGCCGCCGTCCAGAGCCTGGCCCTCCTCCGCCAGGCGAGCGCCGTGAGCGGGGACACCTCCGCGGCCGACACCGCCGCCAAGGCCACCGCCCAGGACAGGCAGTCCGGCGGCGCCCCCGGTGCGTACGCCCCCATGGGCACCGCCGCCCCCGCCTCGGTCAACGGCCCGCTCGGCAAGGACGGCAAGACGCTCACCCTGCGCTTCGTGCTCCCCTCCGGGCCCGGCTCCCAGTCGCTGCGCGGCGTCGGCGAGCGGATCGCGAGGATGCTGGAGAAGATCGGGATCGGTACGGAGATCACCAAGGTCCCCGACGAGAGCTACTTCAAGGACCACATCGCCTCCGGCGAGTACGACCTGGCCCTCTACTCCTGGCCCGCCACCGCCTATCCGGCC
Organism: Streptomyces sp. NPDC043746; assembly: GCF_056436485.1. Classification (NCBI taxonomy): domain Bacteria; kingdom Bacillati; phylum Actinomycetota; class Actinomycetes; order Kitasatosporales; family Streptomycetaceae; genus Streptomyces; species Streptomyces sp. NPDC043746. Next base: position 118,721 of record NZ_JBWKCM010000011.1, read on the forward strand.
ACCGACGGCCGCCCGATCTACGCCAAGCCGGAGCCGGCCACCGACGGGTCGCTCCTCGTCGAGCAGAACTACACCCGGGTCGGAACCGACCACATCGACCAGCTCTTCGACCAGGCGGTCGCCGAACTCGACGAGAAGGCGGCGCGGGAGCTGATGAAGCAGGCCGACGCCCGGATCTGGGCGGCCGCCGGATCGATCCCGCTCTTCCAGCGACCGCAGCTCGTCGCGGTGGACAAGAAGCTCGCCAACGTCGGCGCCTTCGGCTTCGCCGCCCCCCGCTACCAGGACATCGGCTTCACGGACCGGCAGGCGGCCGGTTCCCCCGCGGACCGGAAGAAGTAGCCGTCGCCGAAGGCGCAGCCCGCTGGAAGAATCCGCAGGTCAGCGGAGAAAGCACCAGGTCAACCGTTTGCACAAGCTCAGATACTGCTCAAAACCCTTGCCCGCCGTCACCCGCGGCGGGCAAGGTGGTATCCGCCCTGACCCGGGCTGTTCGATCCTCCTCACACCCTCCCCGCACCTCCCCCCACGCGGCTTCCCCGCAGCCGCCCCCGCTCCTTGACACCGGCTGAATATCGGCTGAATCACACGGGAAGACCGCCTCCGCGGATCGTCCCGGGAAGCCCGGCGCGCGCAAGGCCCGTACCATGGGACGAGCCGTGGCGTGCCGCCCGGCGGGCGTACGAGGACTCGAAGACCGACTGAGACGCCTGATCCCACGATCCGAGAGAAGCGCAAGCCACCCATGCCCACGCGCCACGACATCCGTAACGTAGCCATCGTCGCCCACGTCGACCACGGCAAGACCACGCTGGTCGACGCCATGCTGAAGCAGGCCGGCTCCTTCGCCGCGCACGCTGCCGAGTCGCTCGACGACCGCATGATGGACTCGAACGACCTGGAGCGTGAGAAGGGCATCACGATCCTCGCCAAGAACACGGCGGTGAAGTACCACCCCAAGGACGGCGGGGACCCGATCACGATCAACATCATCGACACCCCCGGCCACGCCGACTTCGGTGGCGAGGTCGAGCGCGGTCTGTCGATGGTGGACGCGGTCGTCCTGCTCGTCGACGCCTCCGAGGGCCCGCTGCCCCAGACCCGCTTCGTGCTGCGCAAGGCGCTGGCCGCGAAGATGCCGGTCATCCTCTGCATCAACAAGACCGACCGGCCCGACTCCCGGATCGCCGAGGTCGTCGACGAGACGTACGACCTGTTCCTGGACCTGGACGCCGACGAGGACCAGATCGAGTTCCCGATCGTCTACGCCTGCGCCCGTGACGGCGTCGCCTCGCTGACCAAGCCCGAGGACGGCACCGTCCCGCAGGACAGCGAGAACCTGGAGCCGTTCTTCTCCACGATCCTCTCGCACGTCCCGGCCCCCGAGTTCGACGAGGCCGCGCCGCTCCAGGCCCACGTCACCAACCTGGACGCCGACAACTTCCTCGGCCGTATCGCACTCTGCCGCGTCGAGCAGGGCGAGCTGCGCAAGGGCCAGACGGTCACCTGGATCAAGCGCGACGGCACCATGTCCAACGTCCGCATCACCGAGCTGATGATGACCGAGGCGCTCACCCGCAAGCCGGCCGAGGTGGCGGGCCCGGGTGACATCTGCGCCATCGCCGGTATCCCGGACATCATGATCGGCGAGACGCTGGCCGACCCGGAGAACCCGATCGCGCTGCCGCTGATCACGGTCGACGAGCCGGCCATCTCGATGACCATCGGCACCAACACCTCGCCGCTCGTCGGCAAGGGCGGCAAGGGCCACAAGGTCACCGCACGCCAGGTGAAGGACCGCCTGGACCGCGAGCTGATCGGTAACGTCTCCCTCCGCGTCCTGGACACCGAGCGCCCCGACGCCTGGGAGGTCCAGGGCCGTGGTGAGCTGGCGCTCGCCATCCTGGTCGAGCAGATGCGCCGCGAGGGCTTCGAGCTGACCGTCGGCAAGCCCGAGGTCGTCACCAAGCAGATCGACGGCAAGACGTACGAGCCGATCGAGCGCATGACGATCGACTCGCCCGAGGAGCACCTCGGCGCCATCACCCAGCTCATGGCGACCCGCAAGGGCCGCATGGAGACCATGACCAACCACGGCTCCGGCTGGGTCCGCATGGAGTGGATCGTCCCGTCCCGCGGCCTCATCGGCTTCCGTACGGAGTTCCTGACCCAGACCCGTGGCACCGGTATCGCGCACTCCATCTTCGAGGGCCACGAGCCGTGGTTCGGCGAGCTGCGCACCCGTCACAACGGTTCGCTGGTCGCGGACCGCGCCGGTTCGGTCACGCCCTTCGCGATGGTCAACCTCCAGGAGCGCGGTGTCATCTTCACCGAGGCCGGCACCGAGGTGTACGAGGGCATGATCATCGGCGAGAACTCGCGCGCCGACGACATGGACGTGAACATCACCAAGGAGAAGAAGCTCACCAACATGCGTGCGGCCTCCGCGGACACCACGGAGAACGTGGTCCCGGCCCGCAAGCTCTCGCTGGAGCAGTCCCTGGAGTTCTGCCGCGAGGACGAGTGCATCGAGGTGACCCCGGAGACCGTGCGTATCCGCAAGGTCGTCCTGGACCAGAGGGACCGCGCCCGCACGGCCTCCCGAGCCAAGCGCTGACGTGTGGCTGACGTAGTCGCGTCCTAGGAGAGCCCGGGGCCCCTCCAGGGGGGCCCGGGCTCTCCTGCCGCAGGGTCCCCGGCTCTCCGGTCCCCGGCTCGCCGTCGGCCCCGGGAAGGGGCTGCTCCCCTTCCAGATGGGGAGTTCCGGTCGAGACCGCGTCCAGACTGCCCCGAAGAGAACCTCTGTGCGATTGGCTGGTGCCCGGCCTCAGGAGATCCACTTCCGACTATCGGAGACCTGGAGCCGCACGCATGCGCAGATCGCTCATGTTTCACTCAACGGGTAGGGGCACGAGATGACCGTCAAGTCCTTCGACCGCGCCAAGACCATCGGCTTCCGTACCGTCGCGGCCTCCGCGCTGACCGCCGCGGTGGTGCTGGGGGGCACCGCCGCCGCGCAGGCGACCGCCCCGGCCAAGGCGGCCGCGGCTGCCCCGGCCGCCGTCAAGGCTCCGGCGGCATCCGAGAAGTACTGCAAGTACAAGGTGACCACCACCGCCGGCGTCAACATCCGCAGCGGCCCGGGCACCAACTACTCGATCGTCGGCACGTACGCCTACAACCAGACGTTCTGGGCCAAGGCCGCGAGCGTCAACGGCTGGCGGTACATCTCGTCCGCCCGGTACGTGACGACGCAGCACACCGCCCAGGTCACCAGCACGCCCTGTCAGTACAGCTGACAAACCATCGCCGGAGCGGATGGCCGAAAGCTGTCGGTCCGTCAAGGCGCGTACGGCCCGGTCGTCGTGGATTCCCCGCGGCGGCCGGGCTGTTCGTCGTTTATCGCCCCTGTTTCGTGAGAAGTGTCACCGGCATGGGGAGGGTCCCGAAGCAACTCTTTTTGGGCGTCCGGCTGCTGTTCCGATGTCCGTATAGCGACCGTCGTGCTCCGGAAGTTGCGTTAACAGTCCGTTTCGCGGTCGTCTGTCTAGGATCACTTTGTCCGGATTTCGGGCTTCCGAGGGTCGGTGATGTTGTCAAACCGAGACCCTTTAAGTGTGGTTTACGGCCCGGCCGTACTCAATAGTTGGCTCCATTGAGCTCGGGTCAATGGGTCACGCGCTGTGGGGAGCGCCGACTCACGAGCACACTTCGGGGTCACTGTTCATCGCCGTCAGGGGTGTCGGCGACGTGTCAGTGCCCCTCTTGCAGTGATCAAAAGTGGACTCTTGAGGAGGAGAACCCATGCGTGGTTCCAAGATGGTCGGGTGCGCGATAGTCGTCGCCCTGGCTGCGACCGCCTGCGGCGGTAGCGGTGGCGACAGCGAGAGCAAGGGCAAGTCCGGCGGCGGGTTCAGCATGAACATCGCCGAGCCCAAGCGCCTCATCCCGCAGTCGACCACCGAGTCCGGTGGCTCGCAGGTCCTGTCGGGCCTGTTCACCCCGCTGGTCGACTTCGACGCGAAGAACCAGCCGGTGCTGGCCGCCGCGGAGTCCATCGAGAGCCCGGACAACAAGGTCTGGACGGTCAAGCTCAAGGACGCCACCTGGCACGACGGCAAGCCCGTCACCGCCAAGGACTACGTCGGTGCCTGGAACTGGGGTGCCTACGGCCCCAACGCCGCCGACGGCAACTACTTCTTCGACACCATCCAGGGCTACGACGAGATGAACCCCGTCGACCCGGACGGCGATGAGGGCCCGAAGAAGGCCGAGGAGCCGAAGGCCAAGGAGCTTTCCGGCCTCAAGGTCATCGACGACAAGACCTTCGAGATCACCCTCAAGGCCCCGTTCGCCGGCTACAAGTCGGTCCTGGGCTACACGGTCTTCTACCCGATGCCCGAGTCGGCCCTCTCCGACCTCAAGGCGTACGAGGAAGCCCCGATCGGCCAGGGTCCGTTCCAGATGGACGGCAAGTGGAACCACGACAAGTTCGTCAAGGTCAAGGCCTACGCGGACTACAAGCTCGGTGACAAGCCGAAGGTCGACTCGGTCGAGTTCCGGATCTTCCAGGACCAGAACACCGCGTACAACGACCTGCTCGCCAACAACCTCGACGTCGTGGACCAGATCCCGACCGAGGTCATGGGCACCGCGCCGGGCGAGCTGGGCGACCGCTTCAAGACGTCGACCGCCTCCACCTTCCAGTTCGTCGCCTTCCCGACGTACGACAAGAAGTACAGCGACGCGCGCGTCCGCAAGGCCATCTCGATGGCCATCGACCGCGACGAGATCATCAAGGTCGTCTTCCAGGACTCGCAGTCCTCCGCGCGTTCCTTCGTCTCCCCGGTCGTGGGCGGCTACCGCGAGGACACCTGTGGCGAGGCGTGCAAGTTCGACCCCGCCGCCGCCAAGAAGCTGCTCGCCGAGGCCGGCGGCATCGACGGCAACAAGATCAACATCGGTCACAACGCCGACGGTGGCCACGAGCAGTGGGTCAACGCCACGTGTGACCAGCTCAAGAAGAACCTGGGTCTGGAGTGCGTGAGCCAGGCCGTGCCGAAGTTCGCCGAGCTGCTGACGCAGGTCGAGAACAAGAAGTTCTCCGGCATGTTCCGCATGGGCTGGATCATGGACTACCCGTCCATGGAGAACTACCTCGGCCCGCTGTTCAGCACCAAGGGTTCCTCGAACTACTACGGCTACAGCAACAAGGACTTCGACAGGCTGGTCCAGGAGGGCCGCGAGGCGAAGACCGAGGCCGAGGCCATCCAGAAGTGGCAGGCCGCTGAGGACGTCCTCGTCAAGGACATGCCGGTGATCCCGCTGCGCTTCGGCAAGAACGTCTTCGGTCACTCGACCAACGTCAAGAACGTCGAGATGAACCTGTTCAACCAGGTTGAACTCACCAAGGTCGAGAAGTCCTGACCTGCGTCCCGCTCGTTTGACGCAGTCAAAAATTAGGGCCTGACGACGGGGGGCGGACCCACATCCGCCCCCCGTCGTTCCCACGAGGAGGAACCATGGGCCGCTACGTCGCAAGACGGCTGCTCCAGATGCTCCCGGTCATCATCGGGACCACCTTTCTGGTCTTCGCTCTCACCACCGCCATGGGCGGTGACCCGGTACAGAACCTGTACGGAGAGCGACCTGTTCCGGAAAGCATCAGAGTTGCGCTGACCGCGCAGTACCACCTGGACGAACCCCTGCCGATCCGCTACGGCTACTATCTCGCGGGTCTGCTGCAGGGTGACTTCGGGACGAGCCTCAGCGGCTCCCGTCCCATCAGCGAGATGATCGCCGACGCGTGGCCGGAGACCCTCCGCATCGCCGGTATCGCCTTCGTCTTCGAAATGATCATCGGTGTCGCCGCCGGTGTGATGGCAGGCATGCGGCGCGGAAAGTTCCTGGACAACCTCGTCCTGCTCTCCACGCTCACCGTCATCGCTGTCCCGATCTTCGTCCTCGGGCAGGTCAGCCAGATCTTCCTGGGCGTCAAGGCAGGCATCTTCCCCGTCTCGGGGACCAACGAAGGTTTCGTCAGCTACCTTCTGCCCGGCCTTGTCCTCGGTTCCGTCTCACTCGCCTACATCGCCCGCCTCGCCAGAGCCTCCGTCGCGGAGAACCTGCGGATGGACTACGTGCGGACGGCCAAGGCGAAGGGCCTCGCCCCGTCCCGGATCACCGGGATCCACGTCCTGAGGAACTCGCTGATCCCCGTGGTCACCTACCTCGGCGCGGACCTCGGAACGCTCATGGGCGGGGCCATCGTCACCGAGCGGATCTTCAACATCCCCGGTGTCGGCTACAACCTCTTCAAGGCGATCCAGATCGAGGACGGACCGGCGCTCGTCGGCTTCGTGACCCTCCTCGTCATCGTCTACGTGGTGATGGCGCTCGTCGTGGACCTGCTCTATGCCGTGCTTGACCCGAGGATTCGCTATGCCTGACGCAACCAAGACCTCCGCAGTCCCGGAGTCCGCCGAGGAGGCCAAGGCCGCATCGGCGCAGGGCACCAAGGCCCCTGCGAAGGAGCTGGCCAAGCCGCGCAGCCTCCTCCAGGACGCCATCCGCGACCTGGTGCGCCGACCGCTCTTCCTGATCCCCTCGGGCATCATCCTGGTGCTCGTCGCGATGGCCGCCTTCCCGTCGCTGTTCGCCAGCGCCGACCCGCAACTGTGCGAGCTGGGCCGCTCGTTGCAGAAGCCCAGCGCCGACGCCTGGTTCGGCTACGACGCCCGTGGCTGCGACGTCTACGCCCGCACGATCTACGGCACCCGGACCTCGATCACCGTCGGTGTCCTCGCCACCCTGGGCTCGGCCCTGATCGCCCTTGTCTTCGGCCTCGTCGCCGGGTTCTACGGCAAGTGGGTCGACGCGATCATCTCCCGCGGCATCGACATCGTGATGGGTATTCCCTTCCTGGTCGGCGCCATCGTCATCCTCAACAGCTTCCGCGACGACGACGGGTTCCGGATCGGCGGCATCTGGGGCGTGCTCACCGCGCTCACCGTGCTCGGCTGGATGAGCATGGCCCGCATCATGCGCTCCACCGCCATGCAGACCAAGCAGTCCGACTACGTCACCGCTGCCCGGTCGCTCGGTGCCTCCACCGGCCGGCTGATGTTCCGCCATGTGCTGCCGAACGCGCTGACCCCGCTGATCGTGCTGGCGACGATCTCGCTCGGCGTGATCATCTCGGCCGAGGCGACGCTCAGCTTCCTCGGTGTCGGCATCCAGGAGCCGACCATCTCCTGGGGCGTCATGATCAACCAGTCGCTGGGGCGCATCCGCGAGTCGCTGCACCCGCTGCTCTTCCCGGCCGGCTTCGTCAGCATCACCGTGCTGGCGTTCATCATGCTCGGCGACGCGGTGCGCGACGCCCTCGACCCCAAGCTGCGCTGAGGGAGGCGTACGTGACCACCATGGAAAAAACCGCGAACGTCCCCGCTCCCCGCAGCGACGACGGACACCAGGGCCCGCTGCTCGAAGTGCGGGACCTGCACGTCGAGTTCCACACCCGCGAAGGCGTCGCCAAGGCGGTCAACGGTGTCAACTACACCGTCGACGCCGGTGAGACGCTGGCCGTGCTCGGCGAGTCCGGCTCCGGCAAGTCCGTGACCGCCCAGGCGATCATGGGCATCCTGGACATGCCTCCGGGCCGTATCCCGCAGGGGCAGATCCTCTTCCGCGGCCAGGACATGCTGACCATGTCCGACGAGGAGCGCCGCAAGATCCGGGGCCGCCGGGTCGCGATGATCTTCCAGGACGCGCTGTCCTCCCTGAACCCGGTCCTGACCGTCGGCTACCAGCTCGGCGAGATGTTCCGGGTCCACCTGGGCATGTCCAAGAAGGACGCCAAGCTCAAGGCCATCGAGCTGATGGACCGGGTGCGCATCCCGGCGGCGAAGGAGCGGGTCGACGACTACCCGCACCAGTTCTCCGGCGGTATGCGCCAGCGCATCATGATCGCCATGGCGCTGGCCCTGGAGCCCGACCTGATCATCGCGGACGAGCCGACCACCGCGCTCGACGTGACCGTCCAGGCCCAGGTCATGGACCTGCTCGCGGAGCTCCAGCGCGAGTACAACATGGGGCTCATCCTCATCACCCACGACCTCGGCGTGGTCGCGGACGTGGCGGACAAGATCGCCGTGATGTACGCGGGCCGGATCGTCGAGACCGCTCCGGTGCACGAGCTGTACAGCCGTCCGTCGCACCCCTACACGCGCGGTCTGCTCGACTCGATCCCGCGGCTGGACCAGAAGGGCCAGGAGCTCTACGCGATCAAGGGCCTGCCGCCCAACCTGACGCGTATCCCCGCGGGTTGCGCGTTCAACCCCCGCTGCCCCAAGGCGCAGGACATCTGCCGTACGGAGATCCCGGCGCTGCACCCGGTCACCGAGCGGGACGGCACCGACCTGCCGGGCCGCGGAAGCGCGTGCCACTTCTGGAAGGAGACGATCCATGGCTGAGCCCGACAAGGAGTCCGTGGACGCCACCCCTAACGTCACCGAGGTGGAGACGGTCGCCGCCGCCACCGAGGAGGAGGCGGTCGCCGCCCTCGACGCGCCGGTGGAGCGGGGCGAGCCGATCCTCCAGGTGCGCAACCTGGTCAAGCACTTCCCGCTGACCCAGGGCATCCTCTTCAAGAAGCAGATCGGCGCGGTCAAGGCCGTGGACGGGATCTCCTTCGACCTCTACCAGGGCGAGACGCTCGGCATCGTGGGCGAGTCCGGCTGTGGCAAGTCCACCGTCGCCAAGCTGCTCATGATGCTGGAGAAGGCCACCGCCGGCGAGGTCTTCTACAAGGGCCAGGACATCACCAAGCTGTCCGGCCGCGCCCTGAAGGCCGTGCGCCGGAACATCCAGATGGTGTTCCAGGACCCCTACACCTCGCTCAACCCGCGCATGACGGTCGGCGACATCATCGGGGAGCCCTTCGAGATCCACCCCGAGGTGGCTCCCAAGGGCGACCGGCGGCGCAAGGTCCAGGAGCTCCTGGACGTCGTGGGCCTCAACCCGGAGTACATCAACCGGTACCCGCACCAGTTCTCCGGCGGTCAGCGCCAGCGCATCGGCATCGCCCGCGGCCTCGCGCTCAACCCGGAGATCATCATCTGTGACGAGCCGGTCTCCGCGCTCGACGTGTCGGTGCAGGCGCAGGTCATCAACCTGATGGAGAAGCTCCAGGACGAGTTCAACCTCTCCTACCTCTTCATCGCGCACGACCTCTCCATCGTCCGGCACATCTCGGACCGGGTCGGCGTCATGTACCTGGGCAAGATGGCCGAGATCGGTACGGACGCCGAGATCTACGACCACCCGACGCACCCGTACACCCAGGCGCTGCTCTCCGCGGTGCCGGTGCCGGACCCGGCGGTGCGTGAGGGCCGCGAGCGGATCATCCTCACCGGTGACGTTCCGTCACCGGCGAATCCGCCCTCGGGCTGCCGCTTCCGCACCCGGTGCTGGAAGGCGGAGGAGCGCTGCGCCACGGAGATGCCGCTGCTGGCGATCCCCGAGCGGTTCGTCGCCGCGGGCGGCCCGGCCGCGCACGAGTCGGCGTGCCACTTCGCCGAGGAGAAGGATGTCGTTCACGCTGCGTGAGCGCTTCTGACAGCGGTACGTCGGATGCCCGGCCCTTCCGAAGGGGCCGGGCATCCGTGCGTCCGGCCCCCGCCGTGCCCGTACGGGGTAAGCCCGCATGCGGTGTATGTCGGTATGAGGTGATATGAGGCATTGAGCTACTCGATGACTCTAGGAGGCACTTCATGCGCGGAGCCACACGGACCCGGTGGGCCGCCTGTGCGGTGGCCGTCGCCCTGGCAGCGACGGCCTGCGGCGGCGGGGGCGACGGCGACAGCGGTGGCAGCGGCGCCGACGGGATCGTCAGCTCCTCCTGGGGCGACCCGCAGAACCCGCTGGAGCCCGCCAACACCAACGAGGTGCAGGGCGGCAAGGTCCTCGACATGATCTTCCGGGGCCTCGTCCGGTACGACCCCAAGACCGGCGAGGCGCAGAACATGCTCGCCGAGTCCATCGACTCCGACGACGCCCAGACCTTCACGATCAAGCTCAAGGACGGCTGGACCTTCTCCAACGGCGAGAAGATCACCGCCAAGTCCTTCGTGGACGCCTGGAACTACGGCGCTGCGCTCAAGAACAACCAGAAGAACGCCTACTTCTTCCAGTACATCGAGGGCTACGAGCAGGTCCACCCCGAGTCCGGCACCGCCTCCGCCGAGACCCTCTCCGGCCTCAAGGTCGTCGACGACCTGACCTTCACCGCCAAGCTCAGCCAGAAGTTCTCCCTCTGGCCCGACACCCTCGGCTACTCGGCCTTCGTGCCGCTGCCCAAGGCGTTCTACGACGACCACGACGCCTGGCTGGCCAAGCCGATCGGCAACGGCCCGTACACCGTCCAGTCGTACGCCAAGGGCTCCTCGATGAGCCTGCGCCGCTGGGACGACTACCCGGGCGACGACAAGGCGAAGAACGGCGGCGTCGACCTCAAGGTCTTCACCGACAACAACACCGCCTACACCTCGCTGACCTCCGGCAACCTCGACCTGGTGGACGACGTGCCCGCCTCCCAGCTCCGCAACGTCGAACAGGACCTGGGCGACCGGTACATCAACACCCCAGCCGGCATCATCCAGACGCTCGCCTTCCCGTTCTACGACAAGGAGTGGGACACCGACGGCGCGCGCAAGGTCCGCCAAGGCCTCTCCATGGCGATCAACCGGAAGCAGATCACCGACCAGATCTTCCAGAAGACCCGCACCCCCGCCACCGACTGGACCTCCCCGGTCCTCGGCGAGGACGGCGGGTTCAAGGAAGGGCTCTGCGGCAAGGAGTGCGAGTACGACAAGGCCGAGGCCAAGAAGCTGATCGACGAGGGCGGCGGCATCCCCGGCGGCCAGCTGAAGATCTCGTACAACGCCGACACCGGCTCACACAAGGAGTGGGTCGACGCCGTCTGCAACAGCATCAACAACGTCATGGGCAACAACCAGGCCTGTGTCGGCGGCGCGATCGGCACCTTCGCCGACTTCCGCAGCCAGGTCTCCACCCAGAAGCTGAACGGCCCCTGGCGCGCGGGCTGGCAGATGGACTACCCGCTGATCCAGAACTTCCTCCAGCCGCTCTACTACACCAACGCCTCGTCCAACGACGGCAAGTGGAGCAACAAGGAGTTCGACGACCTCGTCGACAAGGCGAACGCCGAGACCGACAAGGCGAAGGCCGTCACCACCTTCCAGGACGCCGAGAAGGTGCTCGTCGAGCAGATGCCGGCCATCCCGCTCTGGTACCAGAACGGCAGCGCGGGCTACTCGGACCGGGTCGACAACGTCGAGCTGAACCCGTTCAGCGTGCCGGTCTACACGGAGATCACGGTCAAGTGACCCGCACCGACGTCAGCTGAGACCCGGTGGCCGGGGCGCCCGACGCGCGTCCCGGCCACCCGCCCATCCGGCCTGACCGACAAGGCACCCCCCGACCCCCGGAGCCCCTCATGGGACGTTATGTGATCCGGCGGCTGCTGCAGATGATCCCCGTCTTCTTCGGCACCACGCTGCTGATCTTCCTCATGGTGAACGTGATGGGCGACCCCATCGCGGGACTCTGCGGCGACCGCCAGTGCGACCCGGCCACCGCCGCCCAGCTGCGCTCCGAGTTCGGCCTCGACAAGCCGGTCTGGCAGCAATACCTCACCTACATGGGGAACCTCTTCACCGGCGACTTCGGCACCGCGTTCAACGGGCAGAAGGTCACCGAGCTGATGGCCACCGCCTTCCCCATCACCATCCGGCTCACCATCGTCGCGATCGTCTTCGAGATCGTCATCGGCATCAGCCTCGGCGTCGTCACCGGCCTGCGCCGCGGCCGCCCCGTCGACACCACGGTCCTCATCCTCACCCTGATCGTCATCGCCGTCCCCACCTTCGTCACCGGCCTGCTGCTCCAGCTCCTCCTGGGCGTCAAGTGGGGCATCATCAAGCCCTCGGTCTCCCCGGACCCCACCTTCGACGAGCTGCTCGTCCCCGGCCTGGTCCTCGCCTCGGTCTCGCTCGCCTACGTCACCCGGCTCACCCGGACCTCGATCGCCGAGAACGCCCGCGCCGACTACGTACGCACCGCCGTGGCCAAGGGGCTGCCCCGGCGCCGGGTCGTCGTCCGGCACCTGCTGCGCAACTCGCTGATCCCCGTCGTCACCTTCATCGGCACGGACGTGGGCGCGCTGATGGGCGGGGCCATCGTCACCGAGCGGATCTTCAACATCCACGGCGTCGGCTACCAGCTCTACCAGGGCATCCTGCGCCAGAACTCCCAGACCGTCGTCGGATTCGTCACCATCCTGGTGCTCGTCTTCCTGGCCGCCAACCTCATCGTCGACCTCCTGTACGCCGTACTCGACCCGAGGATCCGCTATGCCTGAGCCGCAGTCACCGGACGAAGCGATCTCCCCGGCGGGCGCCGGGGGCGCGACGGACCTCGCCATGGCGGAGGGCACCAGCCTGGAGAAGACCCCGGGCGGACCCGAGGGCACCGGTCCGGCCGGGAAGCCGCGCAGTCTCTGGTCGGACGCCTGGCGCGACCTGCGGCGCAACCCGGTCTTCGTCATCTCCTCGCTGATCATCCTCTTCCTGGTGGTCATCTCGATCTGGCCCTCGCTCATCGCGAGCGGCGACCCCCTCCAGGCCAACCTCGACGACGCCCAGAAGGGCTCCGAACCCGGCCACCCCTTCGGCTTCGACCCGCAGGGCCGCGACGTCTACACCCGGGTCGTCTACGGCACCCGCACCTCGGTCACCGTCGGCGTCTGCGCCACCCTCGGCGTCGCCCTGCTGGGCTCCCTGCTCGGCGGGCTCGCGGGCTTCTTCGGCGGCTGGTGGGACTCGGTCCTCTCCCGCCTCACCGACGTCTTCTTCGGCATCCCCGTCGTCCTCGGCGGCCTGGTCTTCCTCTCCGTCGTCACCAGCTCCACCGTCTGGCCCGTCGTCGGCTTCATCATCCTGCTCGGCTGGCCGCAGATCGCCCGTATCGCCCGCGGCTCGGTGATCACCGCCAAACAGAACGACTACGTCCAGGCGGCCCGCGCGCTCGGCGCCTCCAACTCCCGGATGCTGCTGCGCCACATCGCCCCGAACGCCGTCGCGCCCGTCATCGTCGTGGCGACGATCGCGCTCGGTACGTACATCTCGCTGGAGGCGACCCTGTCCTTCCTCGGCGTCGGCCTGAAGGACCCGGCCGTCTCCTGGGGCATCGACATCTCCGCCGCCGCCAACTACATCCGCAACGCCCCGCACATGCTGCTCTGGCCCGCCGGGGCGCTGGCGATCACCGTGCTCGCCTTCATCATGCTCGGCGACGCGGTGCGCGACGCCCTCGACCCCAAGCTGCGCTGAGGAGCCGGTTGCCATGTTGCTCGAAGTGCGCGATCTGCACGTGGAGTTCCACACCCGCGAAGGCGTCGCCAAAGCCGTCAACGGGGTGAACTACTCGGTGGCCGAGGGCGAGACGCTCGCCGTGCTCGGGGAGTCCGGCTCCGGCAAGTCCGTCACCGCGCAGGCGGTCATGGGCATCCTCGACATGCCACCCGGGAAGATCGCCGGCGGCGAGATCCTCTTCAAGGGCCAGGACCTGCTGAAGCTCAAGGCCGAGGAGCGGCGCAGGATCCGCGGCCAGGAGATGGCCATGATCTTCCAGGACGCCCTCTCCTCCCTGAACCCGGTCCTCACCGTGGGCGATCAGCTCGGCGAGATGTACGTCGTCCACCGCGGGATGTCCCGCAAGGACGCCAAGGCCAAGGCCGTCGAACTGATGGACCGGGTGCGCATCCCGGCGGCGAAGGAGCGGGTCGGCCAGTATCCGCACCAGTTCTCCGGCGGTATGCGCCAGCGCATCATGATCGCCATGGCGCTGGCCCTGGAGCCCGACCTGATCATCGCGGACGAGCCGACCACCGCGCTCGACGTGACCGTCCAGGCCCAGGTCATGGACCTGCTCGGGGAACTCCAGCGCGAGTACAACATGGGGCTCATCCTCATCACCCACGACCTCGGCGTCGTGGCCGACGTGGCGGACAAGATCGCCGTGATGTACGCGGGCCGCATCGTGGAGACCGCCCCCGTCCACGAGATCTACAAGGCCCCCGCCCACCCCTACACCAAGGGCCTCCTCCAGTCGATCCCGCGCCTGGACCAGAAGGGCCGGGAGCTGTACGCGATCAAGGGCCTGCCGCCCAACCTGCTGCACATCCCGCCCGGCTGCGCGTTCAACCCCCGCTGCCCGATGGCGAGGGACGTGTGCCGTACCGATGTGCCGCCGCTCTACGAGGTGGACGAACAGCGCCGGAGCGCCTGCCACTTCTGGAAGGAGACGCTCGATGGACGCTGACCGCGAGGCACGCGAAGGGGGTTCGACGCTGCTCTCCGAGGCGGGGGAGAGCAGCAGGCCGTACGCCGAGGGCGAGCCGATCCTCGAAGTGCGGGGCCTTGCCAAGCACTACCCGCTGACGCAGGGCATCCTCTTCAAGAGGCAGGTCGGCGCGGTCCGGGCCGTCGACGGCGTCGACTTCGACCTCCACGCGGGTGAGACCCTCGGCATCGTGGGGGAGTCCGGCTGCGGCAAGTCCACGGTCGCGCGGATGCTCGTCCACCTGGAGAAGCCCACCGCCGGGGCCATCCGCTACAAGGGCGATGACATCTCCCGGCTCTCCGGCCGCGCGCTGAAGGCCGTGCGCCGGAACATCCAGATGGTGTTCCAGGACCCCTACACCTCGCTCAACCCGCGCATGACGGTCGGGGACATCATCGGGGAGCCGTACGAGATCCACCCCGAGGTCGCCCCCAAGGGCAGCCGACGGCAGAAGGTGCAGGACCTGCTGGACGTGGTCGGGCTCAACCCGGAGTACATCAACCGCTATCCGCACCAGTTCTCCGGCGGCCAGCGCCAGCGCATCGGCATCGCCCGCGGCCTCGCCCTCAACCCGGAGATCATCGTCGCCGACGAACCGGTCTCGGCGCTCGACGTGTCCGTACAGGCCCAGGTCGTCAACCTGCTGGACCGGCTCCAGGCGGAGTTCAGCCTCAGCTTCGTCTTCATCGCGCACGACCTCTCCATCGTGCGGCACATCTCCGACCGGGTGGGGGTCATGTACCTCGGGCGGATCGTGGAGATCGGCTCCGACGCGGAGATCTACGACCATCCGACCCACCCGTACACCCAGGCGCTGCTCTCCGCCGTCCCGGTACCCGACCCGGAGGCCCGCGCCCACCGGGAGCGGATCATCCTCCACGGTGATGTGCCCTCACCGGCCAACATCCCCTCGGGCTGCCGCTTCCGCACCCGCTGCTGGAAGGCGCAGGAGCGGTGCGAGCTGGAGGTGCCGCTGCTGGCGGTCCCGGCGGAGTTCCGGCTCGTGGACAGCCCGGCCCGGCACGACTCGGCCTGTCACTTCGCGGAGGAGAAGCGGGTGGTGCCGCAGGAAGGGGAGCCGGGGGCGCCGGAGCGCCCGGTGGAGGAGCTGCGCGAGCCCGGCTCCGGGGAGGAAGGGACCCCGGAGCCCTGAGGCGGCGGCGGGGCGGGCCCACGCGTGTGTGCGCTGTGAGGCGGGATCAGCCGGTGGTGCCGCAGGGCTTGCCGGCCTCGATGTCCTGCACGGCCGGGCCGAGCGCCGAGAGGACGGCCGAGGTGTCGGTGCCCTCGTTGCGCAGCCGGACCTGGATGCTCGGGTCGCGGTCGTGCGTGGAGAACATCCTGGCGGTCCGGCCGTCCGCGGGCTTCTGGGCGACCCAGTCGGCCCCGCCCTCGTCGACGCACTCGGCAGCGGCCTCGGGTGCGGGCATCCCGCAGTAGACGATGACGTCGCCGTCCCCCCAGGCGGCGGCGCCCGCGACGTTCGAGCTCCTCTTCTCGTACCCGCCCAGCTTCTCGGGGAGCTTGGCGGTGAACGTGTCGCACGCCGGACTGCCCGAGAAGGGCGGTTTGGTGAGGTTGTAGCCGTCTCCGCCGCCGCAGCCGGCGAGAACGGCCGTACACGCGGTCAGGGCGGCGGCGAGACGCAGCGGCCCACGGATGTTCCTGGTCATGGGATTCCCCCGTACGGGTGGTCTGTCGGTCGGTAGAGAAACCTATCTCCCACCTGTGCGCCGACGGCGGAGTCCCCGCCTCCCTGTGCTGTGAGCTGCCTGACACCGGAGAGAGGGGACTGCCGGAGGACCGCTGGGGGATTCGTTAACAGGCAGGCAACTCCGCCGTCGTCGCACCGATATACGGACGTTCCAAGCTGAAGCGCGTACGGCCGTGCGGGTGCCGTGGGCCGGCCGGGGCGTCGTCGTGTCGCTCCGGCCGGTCGGCCCCACCCCGACGGCCCCCGCCGCCATTCGGCCTCAACCGCGGGGCAGCCCCAGCGACCGCTTGAGGAAGTCCACCTGGAGCAGCAGCAGGTTCTCCGCGACCTGCTCCTGGGGCGTCATGTGGGTCACCCCGCTCAGCGGCAGCACCTCGTGCGGCCGCCCGGCCGCCAGCAGCGCCGAGGAGAGCCGCAGCGCGTGCGCGACCACCACGTTGTCGTCCGCCAGCCCGTGGACGATCATCATGGGCCGCACCTGCTCGGCGGCGTGCGAGAGCCCGTCGTCGGTCATCAGGGCGTTGTACGCGTACACCTCGGGCTGCGCGCCCGGGTCCCCGAGATAGCGCTCGGTGTAGTGGGTGTCGTAGAGCCGCCAGTCCGTCACCGGGGCGCCCACCACGGCCGCGTGGAAGACATCGGGGCGGCGCAGCACGGCGAGGCCGGAGAGGTAACCGCCGTAGGACCAGCCCCGGATGGCGACCCGGTCCAGATCCAGCGGGAACCGCTCGGCCAGGGCGTGCAGGGCCTCGATCTGGTCGTCCAGGGTGAGGACGAAGTCGTCCCGTACGGCCTTCTCCCAGGCGGGCGAACGGCCCGGGGCGCCGCGTCCGTCCGCCACGACCACCGCGAAGCCCTGGTCCGCGAACCACTGCGAGGTGAGGTGCGCGTTGTGGGCGGCGACCACGCGGCGGCCGTGCGGACCACCGTACGGGTCCATCAGGACCGGAAGGGGACCGTCCGACTCCTGGTACCCCGTCGGAAGCAGCACGGCGCACGGAATCCGTCGTGCGCCCCCCTCGGTGAGCGTCACCTGTGCCGAGAGCACCGGCTCCTGCGCGAAGCTCGCGATCCGGGCCAGCCGCTTGCCGTCCCTCACGACCCAGGCGGCCGGTCCCGGCTCGTCCGGGGTGGCCGAGACCAGTACGGTCAGCTCACCCGAGCGGACGGCGGAGTGCACACCCACCCCTTCGGAAATCCGCTCGATTCCCAGCTCGTTGACCCGGTACACATGGCTCTCTCCGACCTCCGGAGCCACCGCCTCCTCGCCCGCCACGGCGGAGACCAGGATGTCCGACTCCCCGATGTCCAGTACCGCCTGGATGTGCAACTGGGCCCCGGTCAGCGGCCGGTCGCCGACGGCCAGCACCCGGGTGCCGCCCTCGTCCGCGATCCGTACGAGCCGCCCGTCCGGTGCCCATGCGGGCACCCCACCGAACAGATCCAGCCACACCGGGTCCTCGTCCACATGGACGATCCGGGTGTCACCGGACTCCGGGTCCACCGCCAGATACCGCTGGCTGCGCTGGTCGCGGGCCTGCACGAGGAGCAGCGGTGCACCGGCGGCTGACCAGTGCACCTGCGCCAGATACGGGAACGCCGCCCGGTCCCAGACCACCTCGCGGCGGGTCCCCTCCAGGTCCACCACGAAGAGCCGCACGTCGGCGTTGGGCGTCCCCGCCGCCGGATAGGCCACCTCGGCCGGCTTCCGGTCCGGGTGCGCGGGATCGGCGATGAACCACCGCTGTACGGCGCTGTCGTCGGCCCGCGCGACCAGCAGCCGGTCCGACTCCGGCGACCACCAGAAGCCCCGGAAGCGGTGCATCTCCTCGGCCGCCACGAACTCGGCCAGGCCGTAGGTGACCTGGGCGCCCTCGGGCTCGGCCAGCGCCCGGTCCCCCTCGCCCTCCGCGCCCACGACCCGCAGCGCGCCCTGGGAGACGTAGGCGATGTGGCGCCCGTCGGGGGAGGGGCGCGGGTCCAGCACCGGGCCCGGTACCGGCAGCGCCCGCGCCGTACCGGCCCGCAACTCGGCCACGTACACCTTCCCGGAGAGGGCGAAGGCGGCCAACTCGGCCGCCGCGTCCACCGCGTAGGAGACGATGCCGGCCGACCCCTCCCGGGTCCGCTCGCGCCGGGCCCGCTCCTGCGCCGACAGCCGCTCGGCCGAACCGCCCAGCAGGGCTTCGGGATCCGCCACGAGCCGCTCCTGCCCGGAGGCCGGGTCCAGCACCCAGAGGCGGTTGGTGCGGTCGGTGCCCGACGTGGAGCGCAGGAAGATCACCCGCGTCTCATCCGGTGAGACGGTGAAGGCGCGCGGTGCGCCGAGAGTGAACCGCTGGGTCCGTGCGTGCTGGCGGGGAAAGGACAGCTTCGGTGAGGTCATGGACTCGAACTTAGCTTCGCGCAGCGGTTCGTGCGCCCCTCGTGCTGCTGTGCTCCGATCAATGCGTTGGCACGGATAGTTATGATCCGTAGCGCTTGGTGGGTAAGAATCCGTCGACCCGTGTATCCCCGTCCCGACCGTACTGATGGAGGTGAACCGCCGTGGCGCTCTCGATTTCGGCGGTGGTGCTGCTGGCGATCATCGTCTTCCTGCTGATCCGGAAATCCGGACTGAAGGGCGGACATGCGGTGATCTGCATGCTGCTGGGGTTCTACATCGCCAGTTCGTCCGTCGCGCCGACCATCTCGGACCTGACGTCGAACGTGGCGGGGATGATCGGGAGTATCAAGTTCTGACCGCCTGTATCCGTCCGTAGCCGCCTTCCGATCGCGCGTACCCGCTTTCCGGCCGGGTACGCCCGCCACTGACGCCGTCGGCGGGGAGCGGGGGACACCGGGGCCCGCCGGGCTCGTAGGGTGGTCCCCATGAAGGACCTCCCCGCCCGCCGTCTGCTGCTGGTGCACGCGCATCCGGACGACGAGTCGATCAACAACGGCGCCACCATGGCCAGGTATGCGGCCGAGGGCGCCCACGTCACGCTGGTGACGTGCACGCTGGGCGAGGAGGGCGAGGTCATCCCGCCCGCCCTCGCCCATCTCGCCGCCGACCGCGACGACACCCTCGGCCCCCACCGCGTGGGCGAGCTGGCCGCGGCGATGAGGGAGCTGGGCGTCACCGACCACCGCTTCCTCGGCGGACCGGGCCGGTTCCGGGACTCCGGAATGATGGGCACCGAGCAGAACGAGCGCCCCGGCGCCTTCTGGTCCACCCCGGTGGACGAGGCCGCCGCCCCGCTCGTGGAGGTCATCCGGGAGGTCCGCCCCCAGGTCCTGGTCACCTACGACCCCGACGGCGGCTACGGCCACCCCGACCACATCCAGGCCCACCGGGTCGCGATGCGCGCCACCGAGCTGGCCGCCGACCTGGCCTACGGCACCGGCGCCCCGCACACCGTCGCCAAGGTCTACTGGAACCGTGCGGAGCGGGCCGTGGTGGAGGCCGCCTTCGCGCACCTGCGCGCGAGCGCCCCCCACGCCTTCCCGGGCATCGCGGCGGTGGACGACGTCCCCGGTGTGGTCGACGGCGACGAGATCACGGCCGAGATCGACGGATCGGCGTACGCCGGGGCGAAGGCGGCGGCGATGCGCGCCCATGCGACCCAGGTCGCGGTGGCCGACGAGGGCCCCTTCTTCGCCCTCTCCAACGATCTGGGCCAGCCGCTCCTGACGACCGAGTACTACCAGCTCGTGCGCGGCGTCTCCGGGGCCGACGCGGGGGCGCGGGAGGACGATCTGTTCGCGGGGGTGGCGGAGACCGGGGCGGATGCCGTACGGAGCGTGGTGCCGGGTTCCGCTTCGGGTGGCGGGCAGGATTCCGTATCGGGTCCGGCTTCCGTGACGGGTGCGGATGCCGCATCGGGGGCGGGCGCATGAGCGGGCAGAACGGCAGGGACCGCGACCGCGATCGCGCCCGTGCGGCGGGCGGCGACGCGCCGGGCTCCGGGGCGGGGCGCTCCAAGGCGACGCGCTCGGGGGCGCTGAGCGGCGGCGGTGCCCAGCGCTCCGGCGCATCGGGCAGCAGCAAGGCGACATCGCGTGCCGGGACCCCACGTACCGACCCGTCGCCCCGGACCCCCGAAGGCGTCGGCCGCACCGGCTTCACCGGCCGCGCGAACCCGGCCCGGATCGCGGCCTGTTTCGGGCTCGCGGTGCTCGGCGCCCTGGTGGCGCTCGCCGGCACCCTGGTCCAAGCGGCATGGTTCCCGGGTGGGTTGGTCATCGCGCTGGCGGGTTCGGCGGGCCTCTTCTACGGCGGCCGCGTCCTGACCGGCACCCAGATCGGCGCGCTCGCGCCCGCCGCCGGCTGGTTCATCACGGTCTTCCTGCTGCTGTCGGGCCGGCCGGAAGGCGACTACGTCTTCGGCGACGAACTCGGTCTGGCGCTCTTCACGCTCGGCGGTACGGCCGTGGCTGTGATGTGCGCCACCACCTCCAAGGTGCCGCAATCGGCCACCCGTCGTGGCCGGTCCGGTGTCTGAAGTGCTGAGTCCGCGCCCGGAATGCCCCCCACGGGTGTGATGCCGAAGTGGAGGTTTCCCCCGGGCGCGGAGTGTCCTGCGGCGGCGGCCAGTATGGTGGTGCGCGCGCCGAGCCGTCCCCTGGCCTGCGGCATGGGGGAAGTACGGGCGGCGGAGCCAATCGGGAGAACCTGCTTTGAGTCGTGAAACTGACAGTTCGTCCTCCGGGCCCCAGGGGCGCGGTGGAGCCGCGTACCCGTCGGGTACGCCGCCGTACGGATCCCGCCAGTATTCGTCGGCGGCCGGCTCGGACGAGTCCCCGGAATCCGTCGATCCGCCCCGGCCCGAAGAGCCGAAGACCGAGACGACGCTGACGACGCGCATCCGGATCAACATCCCCGGGTCGCGTCCCATCCCGCCGGTCGTGATGCGTACGCCGATGGCCGAGAGCGACCTCGCCACCGGCCGCCCCGACACGGAGCGCACGGGCTCGACCCCGCGCCCCGGCACGCCGCCGACCGCGCCGTCGGGCCTGACGGGCGGTGCTGCCGCGTCGGCCCGCCCGGCCGGGGCGCAGGCAGGTGACACCCGGGACGGCGGAGGTTCCGCCGAGCCCTCCGCTCCGGCGGCTTCCGGCTCCACCGCCACGGACGAGGGAACCAAGGCGAAGGCGGGCAGCGACTGGTTCGCCCCGCGCAAGAGCCCGGCCCCGGCGCCCGCACCGGCTTCCGGCCCCACCGGCATGCCCGGTGCCGGGCACCCCGGCTCCAGCCCGCTCGGCGCGGGCGGCCCTGGCGTGGGCGGCTCCGGTGCGGCGGGTCCCGGTGGCCCCGGAACGGCGGGTCCCGACGGCGGCGCCCGGTCGCGTCCCGACCTGCCGTACTTCTCGGACGCCGCCCCGCGCCCCGGCAGCGGACCCGGCACGTCCGGCTCCGGGATCCCCGGCGCGGACACTCCCGCCTCCGGCACCCCGGGCCTGGGCATGTCCGGCTCCGGGATCCCCGGTGCGGGCCCCTCCGGTTCCGGCGGCCCCGCCAGCGCCCTGGACGGCTACAGCACCGAGCCCCCCGGGGGGGGGGCGCGCACCCCACCCACCCCCCGGCTTCCGGCGCCAGGGTTGGCTCGGCTGTTCGACCCCCCCCGCCCGACCCCGGGGCTGGTCCCTTGTG